>JAUIFR010000084.1 GCA_030430325.1 Bacteroidia bacterium
GCAAAAGCCTCAGTGCTCCTAAATACTGCGGGCTCTATGCGAACTTGGCTTATCAATTAGGAGCTAAGACCCTATTTGAGCTAGGTACATGCTTAGGAGTGAATACATGTTATTTAGCAAGTAAAAATCCTGAAGCGCAAATAGTTACTTTTGAAGGGCATGTGCCATATATTAAAATAGCTCAAAAAGGAGCAGATACTTTAGGATTAACCCATATTAATTTTGTAGAAGGGAATATTGATACTACTTTTGAAGAGCAGCTTGCTAAGCAAGCTCAGCTTGATTTTTTGTTCATCGATGCCAATCATACCTATGAGGCGACGATGCGTTATTTTAAAACAGCCCTCCCAAAAATTCATGACCAAAGCTGTATGGTATTTGATGATATTTATTGGTCAAAGGAAATGACACGAGCTTGGACAGAAATTAAGCAACATGCTCGAGTAATTATTTCTATTGACTTATACCGATGTGGGATCATACTTTTTAATCCAAAAAACCAATCAGGGCATTACAAGTTTAGATTTTAAATGAATTTTGCTAATTATGTTCAAAAAACTACTTAACCAGGTTAATTTTAAGCATATTGGTGCGATTTTTTTCGTGGATCGGCATACTGGCTAAATTAATGAAAACATCTCCGGGGCGAACATGTCCTCGATCTTTGAGTAATAATTCAATGTCGGAGATAGTGGCGTCAGTAGACTCCACACGATCATAATAAATGCCTCTTACACCCCAAATCAGGCTCATTTGATTGAGGAGTGTCAAGTTATCTGTAAAGATAAATATATCTGCTTGAGGTCGGTGAGATGATAATCTAAATCCAGTATAGCCAGATTTTGTCATGCCTACCAATGTTTTAGCGTTTGTTTCTTGAGCTAAATGACAAGCCGTACGTATAATGTTATCACTATAAAATGTAGGTGAATCAGGGTCTATTAGGTCATGTTTAAAATATATTTGATCTGATTTTTCAACACTCAGTATGGTCTTTGACATACTTTTGATGGTCAATATAGGATATTTACCAACAGCTGTTTCTGCAGAAAGCATAAGTGCATCTGCCCCATCCATAACGGCATTGGCGATGTCGTTGGTTTCTGCACGAGTAGGCCGCGGATTACTAATCATGCTTTCCATCATTTGTGTGGCAATAATCACTGGTTTGCTGGCCCTATTGCATTTGCTAACAATGAGTTTTTGTGCCATCGGCACATCTTCCATTAAAATCTCAACGCCCAAATCACCTCGAGCCACCATGATAGCATCTGTTTGCTCAATAATGCCATCAATATTTTTTATGGCTTCCGGCTTCTCAATTTTAGCTATTACTTTAGTTGATTTCCCAGATTTTTCAATGATTCCCTTTAATTTGATGATGTCCTCACTGCTTCTTACAAAGGACAATGCCACCCAATCTACGTTTTGTTCTAAACCAAAAGCTAAATCATCTAGATCCTTAGGCGTAAGTGAAGGCGCGGAAATAGCAGTTGATGGTAAGTTGATCCCTTTTCTTGATTTTAAATGCCCTCCGTGTATGACTTGGGTAATTATTCTGTTTCCTTCTGTACCGGTAACCTTAAGTTCGATTTTGCCATCGTCAATCAAAATCATCTCGCCAATAGTCACATCATAAGGGAGTGACTCGTAATTGGTGCTGATCATATCTTTGGTGCCTAATACAGGATCAGTAGTAATCAGCATGGTTTGGCCAGACTGAATGGTCACCTCACCATTTTCGACCTCCCCAATTCTTATTTTAGGTCCTTGTAAATCTTGAAGCAAGCTGAGGTGTGTTTGATGCTCCTTGTTTAAGGTGCGTACATTATTTATAACTTCTAAGTGCTGATCATAACTGCCATGCGAAAAGTTCAGCCTAAAAACATTTACCCCAGCTTTAGCAAGCTCCCAAAGTTGATCCAACTCATTGCATGAAGGCCCTACCGTAGCAATAATCTTTGTTTTACTATATAAAATGTTTGGTTTCATAATCAAATTGGCTATCAGTTATGCTATTCACTTTATTTCTTTATTATGACATCATCTACTTTATCCGTTTTCCCATTTTCTGAAGGTGCTGGAACCCGAAGTAGCTCTAAATCAATTTCTTCATCTTCATCTTCTTGATAAAATTCATCATAATGCTCTATGAGTGCAAATGGATCTTTTTTACGCTTGCCATCATCAAAATGCAGCAGTAGTGATGGGAGCACAACAAGGTTTGTTAGCATAGCGAAAAGCAATGTTGTAGATGTTAGCACACCCAATGCTACCGTACCTCCAAACTTTGAAAAGGAGAATATTACAAAACCAGCAAACAATATGATCGAAGTGTAAATCATGCTTGTGCCTGTTTCTCGGATGCTTTTGCTCAATGCAATGGGGACAAAGAAATTATTAGCAAAAAGTTCTTGGCGGTATTTGGCTAAAAAATGAATAGAATCATCCACCGAAATTCCAAAAACAATAGAAAAAATGAGTGCCGTACTGGGTTTTAATGGAATGTTAAAGTATCCCATGATGCCAGCTGTCATGAGCAGTGGTATGATATTGGGTACCAATGAAATTAGTATCATCCGAATATTACGAAAAAGTAATCCCATCAGCAGTGCAATGATACAAAATGCAAGTGCTAGTGTGACCCTTAGGTTTTCAATTAAAAATTGGTTGCCTTTCACAAAAAGTAAAGTAGAGCCAGTAACTTGTACCTTATTATTTTGTTCGCCAAATATTTCATTTACACGCGGTATAATTTTTTGGTTGAGCAACGTATCCATTTTTTTAGAACCAATATCAGCTACTTTTACTGAAATCCTATAATTTCGGCCCAAGCTATCCATATAATTATTCAAAAAAGAGGAATATCCCGATTGATTTTTTAAATAGCGATAGATATAGTTGATTTCGTTACGGTCAGGTAACTCATAATATTTGGGGTTGCCATTATAATAGGCCTGTTTTGCTGCTTTAATAAAAGAAATAACCGATAATGGCGTACTTAACCCTTCCAGTGAATCTAAGTAACTGATGAGCGCTTGCCCTTTTTTTAGCTCACTTTGCTTTCGAATACCCAATTTCTTGCCTGTGTCAACCATAATTTCGAGGGGCATGACACCCTTAAAGTACTGCTCAAAAAAGGCAATATCTTTTTTGATCCGGCTTTCTTTAGGGATATCGTCTGCCATGTAGCTTATGGAGTATAGTTGCAAAATACCAATGATTGAAACGATACTTATGCAAGTGGCAATCATAAAAACGGTATACCTTTTGTGGTGTACAATAAAATCTAATTTGGTTAATATCCAGTCAAGTAGCTTAAATTTTAGGTGCTTTAATTTTCGACCACTTGGCGGGGGTAAATAAGTAAATATGGCTGGGATAAATAATATACTCACAACAAAAGTAGCGAGTATGTTTATGCCAGCTACAATGCCAAACTCTTTTAATATAACAATATCAGTAAAAGCAAATACCAAAAAGCCTATGGCTGTGGTCACGTTAGTCATTAGCGTGACAAAACCAATTTTCCTGATAATACAGCTTATAGCTTTTATCTTATTTTGATGCCGGTTGAATTCCTGGTGGTATTTATTTATCAAATATATACAGTTCGGGATGCCAATTACGGTAATAATTGGTGGAATTAGGCCAGTTAGTAAGGTAATTTTAAATCCAAATAATACGAGTGTACCCATACTCCATATTACAATAACTCCAATCACCATGAGTGGAAAAACAACAGCATCCCATGACCTAAAGAAGAATAATAGAATAGAAGCAGTTATGATTAATGACAAGATCAAAAATAAGTTTAATTCCTCCTCAACTTGGTTGGCCATTGCCGTTCTTAAATATGGTAAGCCAGCGTAATGTAATTTTATGCCAGTGCTGGCCTCAAATGGATCTCCTCCAAGAGTTACAATTTGGTCAAAAAGTTTTGATCGCTTCTTTGAGCGTAAAAATTCGTTATTAAGCTGTACAACCATAATGCTGGCGCCATAGGGTTGGTCATACAATTGCCCTTCAAAAAATTTTTGATCAAAAAACTCGTCAAAAATTTTTCTTAGTGCTGTTGAATCATTTGGTATATCATCAAAAAAGGCTTGTAATTCAAATGATTTATTTTCTTTATTTTTTACTATTTTATAACTACTTGGTAGAGAAATTACCCCCTCAACTCCCTCAATCTTACTAATGAAATCGCTAAAATACTTGTATTTTTGAAAGGCATCAGGTGTATAAATTTTGGGATCATTTAGCCCGATGACAAGGGTATTATCGTCCGCACCAAATTGCGCTCTAAATTTTTCAAAAAGTATACGATTAGGATCACTAGCTGGTACAACTTTTGCAAAATCATACGAAAGCTCAATATCGGCAGCATGAAACCCCATAAAGATGGTCATACTCCCTAACAGGATGATAAATACCAAACGATATTTGATTACGGTATGTGCTAGCTTTATCCACATAATTTTAAGGTTAGCAAAGATAAGAAAATACTCTGTTTTATTACTTTTTAATGCTATAAATTTTGGGCGCTATATCCAATAGAGGTAGGCTATAAACTCTTATCAAATGTATTTGAATACTGCAGGATTAAGGTAATGATAAAAATATATTGAACGTAATTTGCCAATTATATTCAAAATAAATTATTAATTCAATAAAATCAGCAAAATATGTTTAAATTATTGACCTTTATTACCACTATTTAAAGGGAGGTAATTCCCAATCTCTGGCTGAAATTATAGGTTTTTTTATACGCCAATCGTACCCAAAACTATTCCATAATACACCTTGATCATGCTCAGCCGAATGTACTTTTGTCGCCATATACATGGTAATGGTTTGTTCCTCGATGACTTTGTAGCCATGTGCACAACCTATCGGGATGTATAAAGCTTGGGGCTTAGAGGCCTCTAATTTAACTTCGTATACTAAACCATAAGTGGGCGATTGCTTTCGTGTATCCAGCACTACATCAAGTACACTGCCCTGAATCACAGATACTAACTTTTCAGCACCCATTTCACCGATTTGCATGTGCATGCCTCTAATTACATTTTTATGTGATTTTGTAAACCAGGTTTCCTTAAAGTTTAAATTAACGGATAAATTGGCATATGCACGATGGCTGTATGGCTTCATGAGTTGGCCTCGTTCATCATCAAAAATAAAACAATCAATAAGGTAAAGATCTTGTATGGGAGTCGTACTTATTTGCATCATATAATTTAATAAAAAAATCTAAGTCGTAATAATCATCAAAACTGAAAATATATAAATGGTTGCTGTGGCCCTCCAAAAATTAATATAACAAAAATGATCACATAATATGAAGCCCAACGTATATATCTTGGCCATTTTAAGCCTATTCTGGCAAGAGCATAGGGCTCCTTTCTACCGATCCATTCCACTATTATAAAAAATAAAATTAGTAAAATGGTTGAAGTATTGCCCCATTCGGGTATATCGAACAATGTTAATGAAAAAATTCCTGATAAATATTCCCATGCATGTAAGGCGGATTCAGCCCTAAAAAATACCCAAGCTAGCGTTGTTAAAAGAAAAGTAGAAACCATTTGAAGGACTTCTTTAAGGTTGGGTAAAATTTTATCAGGAGCTACTATATTTAGATGGGTTCTATTTCGGCCTCTGATCAATAAGGGAATAAAATAAAGAGCGTGCAATAGCCCCCATATTAAAAAAGTCCAATTGGCGCCGTGCCACAACCCGCTCACAATAAATACAATGAATACATTTCGAATGGTTTTGCTCATTGGTGCTCGACTGCCACCTAAAGGAATATAAACGTAATCCCTAAACCAGGTGGAAAGTGAAATATGCCACCTTCTCCAAAACTCGGCCATATCCCTCGAAAAATAAGGGTATGAAAAGTTTTGCATTAAATTAATTCCGAATAATTTTGCCGTACCAATGGCCATATCAGCATACCCTGAGAAATCACCGTAAATTTGGAAGGAAAAAAAGATGGCTCCCAGTAACAAAGTACTGCCACTATAGGCTTCCGGTTGCTCAAAAACCTGATTTACAAGAACAGCGGCACTATCAGCAATCACCATTTTTTTAAAAAACCCCCAAATAATTTGCTTGACCCCATCAAGCGCCTGGGTATTTGAAAATTTCCTTGCTTTTGTAAACTGAGGAAGTAAATGAGCAGCGCGTTCGATTGGGCCTGCCACTAGCTGTGGAAAAAAACTCACAAAGGATGCAAATGCAATAAAGTCCTTAGTCGGAGCAATTTTCCCTCTATACACATCGATGGTGTAACTCATCGTTTGGAACGTATAAAAACTGATCCCTAAAGGTAAAATAATATGAAGTGAGTTGAACCGAATGGGTTGGCCAAATAAAGAAATAGTATCAATAATATTACCTAGAAAAAAATTAAAATACTTGAAGGTAAAAAGTATACCTATATTGATTGTAATGCTAACATAAAGTAATGTTTTGCGGTATTTTGATGGAGTGGTAGTTGCCAGTTTAATTCCTACTAAAAAATCGGTCAAAGTACTTAGTAAAATAAGCGATAGAAAGCGCCAGTCCCACCAACCATAAAAGAAGTAACTAGCTCCTAATATTAGGCAATTTTGTGCTCTTAAATTCTTATTCAATACCAACCAGTAGAGCAGAAATATGATGGGCAAAAAGATTAAAAATTCGACCAAATTAAATAACATAAAGCTTTAGTTAATAGAAGGAATATGGGTAAAATTTGGTTTGATTTCTCTTGAAAATCAATTATGCGTTACATCTGTATCATTATTGCCAATATTGAATAATCTATGGAGTAAAAAAAGTTGGTTAACATTGGTTTTAAGTGGATTAAAATTTTAGATTTGAAAAATGAGCGAAAAAAAAGGGGATGAGAGGGTAACAATTTAATTGGAAATGGTATTAATAAGTAAATGATGTACAATTAAACAAGATTAGTTATGAAAAGAAAGTTAGAACAAATCATCCAAAAAGTAAGCTCAAAGACCAAATTAGGAAATGGTAAACAAGGTTTAGGCGTGTCAAAGAATAGATATGATGGTTGCCCCTTGCATTTTACCAATCACCGATTAAATCCTTGGTAGTCCCGAAAGGTTACATGATATAATATTTGCCTTGTAATTTTTCAACGGTACCCTCATGATGTTCATCCAACATTTCATTAATATTTGCAGCTATAGTTCTGGCTATGGTGGTGACGGGTGTGTCAGTTGGTTGATTTTGAAAGGGGTCTTGCAAATAAATAGCAGCCTTCTCTAATAAAAAAAACGGAATACTGATCGCTACAATAACGGGTGCGACCATGAACCCAAAATAGTCAATGATCCCAAAAGGCAAAAGCATCACAAATACGGCTAGAAAAAACTCCACAAATAAGCTATAAGTTACTGGAAACACTGTATTTTTTATACGTTCACATTTACCCATATGATCGGTTAAGTTCACAAGTGTGCGGTCAAGTTGTACTTCTTGGTATGAATCGATCCATCCTTTCTGTTTAGCTTCTCGAATTCCTTTGCCTAACAACACCAATAATCCATTTGGTACATTCTGATGCTTTTTTAAGAACGCAATATCTTCTTGGCTTAAATAGTTCGATTGGTCTTTGTGCGGATCAAATCCTCGAAGAGATTCACCTAGTGCAAAACACCAAGCAATTTGCCGATTTGCCATTTTGTGTTGGAATTCTTGCAATTGATTGGTTTCATTTGTACTTGGCAAAAAAAGTAATTGACGCACGAGAGACCGAGAGTCATTCACAATAGCGCCCCAAATTTTTCGGGCTTCCCACCATCGATCATAAGATTGATTGATCCGGAAGGCAAGGATGAGCGAGATACTTGTACCTAATAAAGCGGGCAGCGTGATGGGGATAGAAATGTTTTGAAGGTGAACAAATTCATCTAAAAAAGCAATGCCAAAGGCATAAACACTGACGATAGGTAGTTCGTATTTTACTTTTTTGAGAAAGAAGCTAATGGGAATATTACTGGATAATAACATAGTATTGGGTTTAATGCTTCAAATAAATGGAAATTTTACGGTATTGTAAAGGGTGGGGTAGTTTTTTGCTTGATTGCAAATAGGATGGGATTGGCGAAATGAGAATTTTCAAAATTGAATGGTGATAAAGAATTAGATAGAAATTAATCAGTCTTGAATTTTGGTAAATATTAAAAAAATGCAATTTGAGTTAGGGATATAAAAGGCCAGCCATTTATGGCTGGGTCCCTTGGGACACAACCGAGACGAGAGTCGAAGGTTGCGAGCGTAGCTCCTTTTGTAGCCCGGCCTGAAAGATAGTTGTTATCTTTCAGGCAACTCCCAAAAAAGAAAAATAACTTTGCGAAACCAAATAATATCTAAAAAACAGAAAATTTAAATAAATTTAGCAAAATTAGATCAAAAAATTAAACCTAATCAATTAATTATGTATAAGGGATAGCAAGTTTAAAATTTAGATAAACATAATATAATAATAAATTAGCAATCCAAAATTGGACATAATTCTAGGTGCATGAGCATTAAAATAAAAATAAGAATATAAAAAAAATACAAATTTTAACCTTTAAAGTGAAGAAAAATTAATTAAATAATGCTTAATAAACCTCAAATCATGCGAGTTAATAATTGTTTCAAAACCCAGCATTTTTCAATATCTTTGTGATTCAATTAAACTTAGTCACCCATGTTTGAAAATTTATCGGACAAACTCGAATATGCATTTAAGTCCCTAAAGGGCCAGGGATCTATTTCTGAAATTAACGTGGCTACCACGGTAAAAGAGATCAGAAGAGCGCTTGTAGACGCAGATGTTAATTATAAGATTGCCAAGCAAGTTACAGACAAAATTAAAGATGAAGCCCTTGGTCGGAAAGTATTGACGGCTGTATCGCCTGGGCAGCTGCTCGTAAAAATTGTAGATGAGGAGTTGACCAGACTCATGGGTGGGGAGAAAGCCGATATACAGATTGCTGGTAATCCGGCGGTGATTCTCATAGCTGGACTACAAGGTTCGGGTAAGACGACATTTAGTGGCAAGCTTGCTCAGTATCTCAAAAAGCAAAACAAGCAGGTTTTATTGGCAGCTTGTGATATTTACAGACCAGCCGCGATCGATCAGCTCAAAGTACTTGGAGAACAAATCGGTGTGGAAGTATTTGCTGAGCCTGAAAATAAAGATGCAGTAAGCATTGCCAAGAAGGCCATTGCCCATGCAAAAACAAATAATCTCAAGACCGTAATTATTGATACGGCAGGTCGTTTGGCAGTGGATGAGCAAATGATGCAAGAAATCGAGAAGCTAAAAGATAAGTTACAGCCCTCTGAGACCTTATTTGTGGTAGATGCCATGACGGGGCAAGATGCCGTGAATACCGCTCAAGTTTTTAATGAGCGTATTGATTTTGATGGAGTTGTACTGACCAAGCTTGATGGCGATACGAGGGGTGGAGCCGCATTATCAATTAAAACGATAGTGGGCAAACCTATCAAGTTTATAGGTACAGGTGAGAAGCTTGATGCGCTCGATGTATTTTACCCAGATCGGATGGCTCGTAGGATTTTGGGTATGGGAGATGTGGTGTCATTAGTTGAAAAGGCCCAGCAAGCTTATGATGAAGAAGAGGCACGTAAACTCAGTAAAAAGATCAAGAAAAATCAATTTGGTTTTGATGATTTCCTAACGCAGATTCAGCAAATCAAAAAAATGGGAAATGTCAAGGACTTAATTGGGATGATACCCGGCGTAGGCAAGGCGGTAAAAAATATGGATATCGATGATGAGTCCTTTAAGCCCATTGAGGCCATCATCCGATCGATGACGCCTTTTGAGCGCGAAAACCCAGATAGTATAAATGGAAGCAGACGTAAGCGTATTGCTGATGGAAGTGGTACATCGGTACAGCAAGTTAATAATTTGATCAAGCAATTTGCTGAAATGCGTAAAATGATGAAGGTGATGAACAAAATGAACATGGGCAAGGGTAAAAAAGCCATGAGGGCAAGGTAATATGAAGTTAAGTTGGTTGGTGGTTTTCATAGGATTAATTGCTTTAGTGGGCTGTGAAAGTGAATATTTGCCCAAGCCTAAAGGTTATAACCGCATTGATTTGCCCACTGTATCCTATCAATTATTGCCTGACTCTTTGCCATATCGCTTCGAATATTCTTCCCATGCAGAGCTGCGTTATGATAGCAGCTGGATGAGTGAGCCAAATTGGATTGAATTGTACTATCCAGGATTTGTGGCAGAGGTGCATATCACCTATAAGGCCTTACAGAGTAGAAAAATGCTTATTGAGCTTTTAAAAGATGCCAACAAACTAACAAACAAGCACCAAATTAAGGCATACTCTATTGATACACAGGTTATCAAAACCAAAACGGGAAAACGAGCTGAGCTAAGTTGGCTAAAAGGGGAGGTGCCTACACCTTTGCAATTTTGTATCACGGATTCACTACATCATTTTTTGAGGGGAGCCATATATTTTCATACCGCCACGCAAAATGATTCCTTGGCACCCATTATTGATTTTTTGGAGAGCGATGTGCGCCATATGCTCCATACGCTGGAATGGGATCAGGAAAAGTAAAATAAAAGCACTATAAAAAAAAGTACAAAAGTACATACTTTTAAGGAAATCATATTTAATAAGTTATATAATATATTTGGCAAATATTTAAATTTAATTACTTTAAAAAATAATGTAATTTTGAATGAAATTAGCAAAATATAATCAAAAATATTCCTTTTTATGCCAAAATTTGAAAATATCAACGCTACAATTTTGACACCATGATAAAAAAGTTCTTCACGAAACGCATCTTTCGAGGCATATACCTTAATAAATTTAGTATTAAGTATTGGGTTATTATTGGGTCATGTATAATTGGTACGATTTCAATAGTCTATACACAAATATTGGTAACCAAGCTTAAGGAACGGGAAAAAGATGCCATCGATTTATATGCTAAGGCCATAGAGTATACGGCAAAAGAATTAGATAACACGAACTTAGCTTTTATTCGTCAAGAGATTGTACTTTCTAACCATTCTATACCGGTAATTTTAGCGGATGAAAAGGGGAACATCGTTACGCATGTCAATATATTTGAAGAAGGGGAGCCCGAGCAAAAAGAACAACTCGAAAAAGAGCTTCGAACTATGAAAGCTCAAAATCCGCCAATAATTATTCAGCTAAAAGATCAGTATGGGGTTGTTTATGCCACGCAGCACGTATATTACAAAAACTCATTTTTACTCACTCAGTTGAATTATTACCCTTATGTTCAGTTATTTGTAATTTCTGTATTTGCAACGCTGGCTTATTTTGCTTTCAATTATTCCAAAAAAGCGGAGCAAAATAAACTTTGGGTAGGGCTGGCAAAGGAAACAGCGCATCAGCTGGGAACACCATTATCATCATTGATGGCTTGGTTGGAGTATTTTAAGCAACATGTAAAATTAGAAAATGCGCTGCTTATTACTGAATTAGGCAATGATATTCAGCGCCTCGAAATGATCACCAACCGATTTAGTAATATAGGCTCTAAGCCAAAACTTAATCGTGAAAATGTCAATGAAATTGTGTTTAATGTGATTCATTATCTTACATCCCGTATTTCTAAAAAGGTCACCATCCAAGTTACCTCTGTCACAAAAATTACACATGCTTTTATCAATAGAGCTCTTTTTGAATGGGTTATCGAAAACTTATGTAAAAATGCCGTAGACGCCATGGGTGGTAAGGGGCATATTCGGATAAATATTATTCAAGCAAATGATAATAAGGTATTTATTGATATATCGGATACAGGCAAAGGGATCGCTAAAAATAGTTTAAGAAAGATATTTTTACCTGGATATACCACCAAATTGAGAGGATGGGGGCTTGGTTTGGCATTAGTCAAGCGGATTGTAGAAGATTACCATCAGGGGAAAATTTTTGTCAAAACTTCAAGACAGGGCATAGGTACAACTTTCAGGATTGTGCTGCTTGATAAACAGCCTTTTAAAGCAAAAGAATTTCCTAAAAATAGCTAAATAGCCCAATTTTGTAGGTTAATTTTGTATAAATCTGTTGTTTGCTTTTTTATTTTGAAAAAAAAAATTAATTTTATTCCATAAAGCACTTAACAGAATTGCATTCATGATAAACCAGCTCGATGATTTAGATAATATATTAAAGCAGTTGGATGTGCTAGTGAGTGATAAGGGACCAGATGCATTAGCTCCAAAGCAAATGCAACAAGTTGTTCAGCAGATTGTTGAGTTAAAGCATGCACACCAAGGCATAAGACGTCAATTCGATTTGTATCAGGAGGTTATCATGGCGATGGCTTCGCTTGATTTTACCAAAAGAATACCTTTAGGTAATACTTCGGATATGTTTCAGTACTTTGCGACTAGCCTCAATATGCTCAATGAGGAGCTGGCCGATAAGGTAGTTTCGAGTTTGTTTCCCGCTGTATTGATGGAAGAGTCAGATGATATTATTTTAATCACAGATGGCAATGGTGTACTAACACAGTATAATACGCATGTATCAAAGCGATTTGGATATGGTGAAACGGAGCTTATTGGTAGGCCTATTGATCAAATTTTGGGGGCAGCAGATGTCGAAATAAATCATACGGATAAAGAAAAGAATAGGGTATGTTTATTGGCTAAGGATCATGAGTTGGTTGAGGTTAATCTTAAAATTCGTACCATTAGTAATGATAATGGCATCGTGATCCAAAAGATTTATCTTTGTTCCTTTGTTAAATTACTGGATGAACCAAGCGCATCACAAATGACAGCGCCTCCGAAAGCCGTGAGCTCACTCTATGAAAATTGCTCGACGCTGTTAGCTCAATATAAATATTGGGAGTATTTTGTACGTGACCCTCGTTATTTTAACTTAGAGCAAAGGTTTAGCATCATGGATCAATTTATTCAAGCTAAGGATGCGAGTATTCTTGCTAATCGATTAGGAGTTACCACATCTTGGGCAAAGTCCTCCATTAAGCAAGCTATGCAGGTACTTATGCATAATTCAACAAAGAAGAACTATACCATTTGGATGAAAGCCAATACACCCTTACGATTACTAACTAAGTCAGAGTGGAACAAATGGATTGAGCAAACGCGCTACGAAGTGGCGGAAGAGCTTATTGACCGATTAAAATCTAAAATGCTAAGCCCTAATTTTGCTAGAAGAAAGGAACGATTAGCATGGCCCATTCAACAGCTAAAATTACCAATAAAGATGGAACAACAGCTTCAAAATATGGGGATTAAGGTTGTGGGTGATTTTAAAAATTACACCGCACCTACACTTTTAGGTCAAAAAGGCATCTCCAAAAAGCAATTGGATGCTATACGCATGGCCCTCGATGAAATTCAATGTTTAGATTTATTGCAAGATCATACCCTTTAACCCGTATTATTTACCTTAGTATCGTTATGAGAGCCAAAAGTTCAATAAAATCAAGGGTTTTGGGTTTTAAGCATAGCAACGCTATGGTAGAAATTCAAGTTTTCGTAAATTCTTTATTTTGAAGAAATTTTGGGTCGCAATAGATAGGAAGGTGAATTGTGCGGGTTAAGTTACAGCAGGATTTTTATTACCAGACCGATGTTACGGCCATTGCTCGCGATTTGTTAGGTAAATTGCTTGTAACGACATTTGACGGGGTTATCACTTCAGGGAGGATTGTAGAGACAGAGGCCTATTGTGGAGCAACAGATCGCGCCTGTCATGCATATCCTAACAAATTGACAAAGCGAACAAAGGTCATGTTTCAATCAGGTGGTATAGCCTATGTTTATCTGTGCTATGGATTGCATCATTTATTCAATGTTGTTTGTAATAAAAATGGAGTAGCTGATGCCATTCTTGTGCGAGCGATAGAGCCTGTTGAGGGTGTTCATCTGATGATGGAGCGGCGCAAGCTTACTACAATATCAACCAGAATTAGTGCTGGCCCAGCTCTTGTAAGTCAGGCACTGGGAATTACTACACAGCATAATGCTACTGATTTACGGGGAGAACTCATTTGGATTGAAGACGATGGATTTGAGCTCAGTGATCAACAAATCTTTGAAACTACACGAATTGGAGTGGATTATGCTGGTGAAGATGCGTTGCTCCCCTGGCGCTACTATATTGAAGATAATAATTGGGTGAGTAAGCGATGAAGCAGTAATTTTGATTATATTTAGCAAAATACATTGAATATTTAGATTGAATTAAGAAAAAAATATGGTAGTTCAATTAATTTTACATGGCCACCCGATTTTGTTTCTAATATTAATGCTCTAAGGAACAAGTACGGGAAACCTGCCAGGGCATATTATATATTTAATGATGAATTTTATTAAATACAAATGGGTATAAAAATAAATAATTGCACAAAATTAAACAAATTTAGCTAATA
>JAUIFR010000085.1 GCA_030430325.1 Bacteroidia bacterium
CTGCTAATTCCTTGATGGCACATGTGTTAGTCCAACGGTTCACCCATTTGTAGTCACGTTGAATAAGGTGATACAACACCTCTTCTTTTGAAAGCGGCTCTGAAGGGATATAACCTTGCAGTTTATTAACTTTTTCTTGATAACTCGAAACATTAAGTAGAGGAATAATTGTACTTTTGATCTGATCTTCTAAAAATACATCTAAAAGCTCTGAGGCAAATTCTGATTTCTCCGGATCACCACTATTTATATTCTCTTTTACCAGATCCACCGATTTAGGATCATAAATAAGTGCCAATAATTTAAAAATATTATTTTTATTATTCTCTATCTCCGTTTGTAAGGCTCTTAACAATAACTCTGAACAATGTTCTCTTTTTAAGTCGAGATACGCAGACATATTCCAAACAAGCACATTACAAACTTCTTCTAACTCTCTTCGAATAAGAAAAATATTAGAACCAGTTACATTATGGTGGCACCTACTAATCGCATTGAGTACCTCCGAAACGATATTCTGATTTGGGTACTCCAATTTTTTAACAAGCAAACTTATGGCCTCTTCAGTACCTACACGACCATAAATTTGCACAATACGTTGTTGAACTTTTTCTTCTTGACCAGTTGCATAAAACGCCATCTCCAGGGCCTTAAACATCGCAATCCCCGTTGCTGCCGAAGCCGCTGTTGCAGCATTACTATAATATGCAACACTTAGCTTTTCGATCAAATTTGACTGTAAGTCCTTATTTTTGGTACCGGCAGATGCGGCTACTGCATAGTATCGCACTTCCATTACAGGATCCCTTAAAAGTTTAATAAGTAATTTTGCTTGTGTTGAGTCATCTGCATATTTTGTTAACAAGGCACCAAATATACGCTCATCCTTTAATTTTGAAATTGTGAGTTGTTCAATATATTTTAATTTACCTAAACGAAACTCCGCATCACGTAACTTACGATAAGTAAGTTTGGCTACTGTATTATTTTTTGATGCAGGAAAATACTTTGAATCCATAAAATCTTCTAGTACCGGAATAGCCTCCAATAAACAAAGCTCCCCTGCCTGTTGTATAGCTACACCCTGCGAAAACTCATCCTCTGATTTTAGAAGCATCAAAATGGCTTGCTTATAAATAACAGGGTCAATTATATTGAGTATCGTAAGTATTCGAGACATATTTTGACTCGAATAGGTCATAATATTATTTGCTATTTTTTCAGCATACGTTAAAGAACGATTTTTTTCAAATTCAGCTAGCTTATCATTTTGCTTATCAAGGTTTAAAAGCAAGCCAACTTTATAATGAATATGCATATAAAAGATGATTATGGCCTGCAGAACACAAAGCCCAACAATGATATAGGTATTATCTATAACTTCAAATGGCAAGTAATGCAAGGCTAGCATTAATATACCACCGCCAAGCATAAGTGCAATTTGAGACCCAGCTCCTTGTAGCCTAGCAAATAAGTCCATCCTAAGCATTTTCTCGATCTGAAAGAAATAGTAGCTAAATGATGGGGTCTGTAAGGCATGATCGAGTGCCATATACACAGCTTTACAAACTGCAACTACAATAAAAAACAGTATAAATCGCTCACTTTCAGCAGTATATCCATAATATAAACCGGCGCCATATGATATTCCAAAGAAGAGGGTAATCGCTGCAGGTAATACAAGAAGTGACGCTTTTAGACCATAATTAAAGATGATTCGCTTATGCGTAAATAACCTAAAGATATATCCCCCGATGGTAGTACCACCAAATAAAAGTCCAACAAAATAAACCATATCACCAGGTGCGGCATATCGATCACTCACTACCATAAAAAAAGAATAATCAACAAGTGAAGCTATGGTCACTGATATGACCGCAAATGTAAATAGCAAAACCACATAATTATTCTTAGCAATTTCAATTAAATTATTATGCGTGATCAAGTATTGCTTATTCATCCGTAAAACTCTCAAGAGTTTAAATTTTGAAACAATTAAAAGGAGTATACATAGTGAACAGAATAGAAATATACTACTTAATGGAATGAGTTTTTGATAAGAAATTAGCCCAGACAGTATGATCAATGGCGATAGGAAATAAGCCAGCGCAGTGGCTAATACTTTGCCAGACTCAATTCGTTCAGCCAGTTTTTTCTCCTTTTTAATATCAAAGAAATTAGTCATTAATCCCTTGAATATCAAATATATAATAACATTTGAAATGCCCCAAATAGCAAATTTCGCAAATAAAATAACTTCTTCACCAAGATACATTTGAATATGGCTTGCGAGGACCAAAAACACCGAAATAAGCCCGATTAACATAAATACAATAGATAACTTCCCAAAGCTAATGATCCGCTGAAAAGAAGAAAATGTAATTGAAAATATGGCTCCAGCCAAGCCACTAATAATAAAAGCTTTAGGGAGGTTTTCAATGCCCAGATCGAATACAAATTCGATCATTACTCCGGTGAAGTAAAATGCTTGGAATACACCCAAAAATGTTCCAAATATCAACATCCAAGTAATAGCTGATCGGTCAGCCCGTTGAATTCCAAATTTACCTATCAAATATGTTTCTCTCATTTATCTACATTTTAGTGTATTCTCACAATGCTCATTCATCTAACTGATTGATAAAACTTTGAAATAGAAGCAAGGAGAATAAAAAACTACTACCTTACTATTAATAGCAAATTCCTTAAAAATGTTACCCTCTTTATTAAAAAAAATTTCTTTTTGAAAAGAAACACGAGTAAGATAACCATTAATCTTCATATTTCTAGGACTTTAGTTTGTAAATTGACTTACACATTAATATATGTATAATTCAATAACTAATGTTAAGCTAACTTTGCAAAAAATTTTTAATCAAAGAACATCCAGTTGAACCCGGCATCGATTACGCGACGCTGCCCTAAATAGATTGGAGCCGCAAAATACTCATTATTTAAGACATTGACGGCTTTGAGAAAAAGTCGCGCACGACCAATTCTAAGGCTTAAATAAAAATCGATTAAGTAAAAAGAAGGCAGCTTAAAGGTACGCTGCACAAAATAATTTTGTAAAATGGGCTGATAGCCTCTACCGAAATAAGTAGACTGGTAATGCGCATCAACCCCTACTTGAAAGTGTAATTTATCCTTAAAAATATGACGTTGATAATGTAAATTAGTATTAACAAAGATCATTGGCACTTCATTCAATAATCTAGCCGTATTATTTTGAATGGCATATCTACCTTGAACGGTCAATCTAAAATGCTTCAAAAACTGCATACCAACCTCTAATGTAGGTGTAATAGTGGATAAAGTAGAATCAGATTGAGCCGGAAATACAGGTGCGAAAGGTGAGCTATCTTCCGTTGTATAATATATAAATTGCTGATTCAAGGCAGCATGAATACCTGGCCTTAGAGACCATCTACCACGCCGTAATAAATAATTAGCACTTACAATCGTTGAAATCGGCATTTCCCAATCATGATACCACTCTACATGATTCCCAAATTGCTCTTGAGATTGCCAACTTGGTAGAGATTTTGCGTGCTGAACTGAGGCGGTTAAACCCATAAATTCAGCTTCCCCTCTAAAGCTATAATTACCTTGTAGACCATATTGCGCATCCAACATTATTTTAAAGTTGCCTTGGCGATACATTGATTGCGCATTCAAATAATGTTCATGAATAATTGTAGGCACAAGATACTTGCTACCCAAATGAAGCAATCGATGACGATAACTTCCCGTTAGGTAAAATCCATTGATCGAAGTTTTTACACCCAAGTTATTTTCAAATGTTCGATATAGGTAACGATCCATCGTAGTATCTGTACGGTGTAATATTGGAATATTATAAGCCGTATAGTAGGCCAATTCACTCTCATTTAGTAGCGCTGTATAATAATTGACTTGATTGAGCTGATCAAATTCATGAAATATCGCCAAGTTTGGTAGTACCTGCGCATGATGGTAAAGGTGGTAATTGATCCGCAAGTCCCTACTTTCAGCATTTGATAACCAAACTTGCATGCTGTCTTCCTCGAAATAATCATCGTTAATAAGTGGCTGAAGACCAGCGGATTCATCCACCACATGGTTCATTCTGGAAAAACTGGCCACTACTCGATACAAAGAATCAAACAAATAGGCATGGGTGTAAAAATCATAGGCCATACCATTGGCTCGACGGTCTCCTCGCCCAGTTCCATTTATTTGTTTATCAATAGTGAGCATTCGAAAGTCACCACCAAAATTCCATGCTGGCCGTATATTTCTGCTTAAAGCAGCATTTAGCATGGTCCTGCCCTTACCACCAATTACACCCTTAAAGTATGAATAGGGTGATTGTGTATCATAAAATTTAATACATGTTGGTTTTTTAAAGTAGGCATTATAAACATTGAACCCGGACTCCGTTCCAATCTCATCGATTTTTTCTGGCCAAATTGAGGTTATAGCCGTGCCCACTGTTCCTAAATCTGTAATCAAAAATTGTTGACTTCGATAATCTGTAAACTTATGAAAATCATATAAAGAGGTATCAGGGTGATGCCAATTTTCATTTAATTGCTTGATATCTATTAGTGTCGTATACCGAGTAGTATTTGGTCCATACATCAACTTGGTAGTATCGTCTAAAATTTGTGCTAAGCAGATATTTGAGCAAATCATAGCACATACCAATAGCATTGGAGCAATGCTCGACTTATTAATATTAAGATAAATTTTCAATTGATTGTTCAACCTGCAAAATTCAAGCACTCCATTAAATAATTATGTTCTCCACATAGGACATGATTTTATCATCAAATTTAGTACCATCTTTCAAAAAATGTATAGTAATTGGAATAAAAAATGCCGAAACTTCCTTAAAATGGGTCTTAAAGGCAATAAGCTTAGCAAGATCCTTTTCGGTTGTAAGCAAGGTAGCTTGATGTTGCTGACATAATTTAATCGCACGCAAAATATCACTTAATTTATATTGATAATGGTCTGGAAATGCCAGGTGAGCCTTCATTTGTATTGGTTGGGATTTTAAATAATTTACTAGAGGCTGGGCATCTGCAATGCCTGTAAGGAGTACAATATCGTTTTTCATCTCTTTTGGCTCCCCAATTGGTTGGAATGAACCATAACGGTACCCACTAAACCAAACTGGCACATTATGATAGGATTGAATGCGCTGGGTGTACTGCTCCATAATTTCTGCGGGTACATGTGATGGGCATTTCGTCACCACAACTACATTTGCACGCTTGAGCCCACTTGCTGGTTCCCGTAAATCCCCAGCAGGAAGCATATGATCCTTAAAAAATGGTTTATGAAAAGGGGTTAGTATAATGGAACAAGTACCTTTCACATACCTATGCTGGAACGCATCATCCAAAAAAATGGCCTGAAATGGCGGCTTCTTTTTTTGCATGATGGGAATGGCTTTAGTCCTCTTTTCACAGACAGCTATATCGATCGCTCCATCATATTTTGTGTAGAGCATCCATGGCTCATCCCCCATAGTTTGTACGTTTTGAGCAGGAGCAGCCCATAAAAAACCTTTTGATTTGCGTTTGTAACCCCTACTTAAGACGGCAATTTTCTTCTGATGCTTTGAGAATAGGTCTATAAGATATGAAGTCATAGGGGTTTTGCCCGATCCACCAATATTTAAGTTGCCAATTACAATAAGTGGTGTATCAAAAGTTTGTTGTTTTAAAAACCCCCAATCAAATAAGGTATTTCGTAGTGAAACGATAAGCAGATAAAGTAGTGAAAATGGCCAAAGTAAATACCTCCAACGCATGTAGTTTTATTTTTTTACAAAAATCAATAATTTGAGGAGTAATTCAAATTTATTGGATTAACTTAAATTTGCAGAAAATTAATTTTAAATATATTTAGCTAATTTTATTCATTTTATTATATTTTTTGAACAAATTTTGCATATTTCATTCATTTAATCTAGTAAATTACTCCACCCTATACACCGGGTACTGCCTAAAATTTGGCTCAAAATAAGCAGAACGCACAAAGATAAACTGAAGTTGTGCCATAGTATCTTGGGCAAATGCAGGATCATCTGCTACCTTTTTTGCGAAGGCAGATTGGAGCGCCTGATCTTTATCCAAAAGCTCTTTGGCCTTATCTTCAAAAACATAGGGTGAAAAATGCTCTTTCTGCTGTAAAATTGGATCAAAAAAATTCCAATTAAAGTAAGAATCAGGGGCTTGAGGTTCTAATACTTCCATCAAAAATCGACGAGTAGGTTGATCCATATGAATCCAATAATCACCTTTTTTTACATTTAGTTTTGTTTTATAACTTGAAACTTCCGTATCAGAGTGAAAATAATGCCCTTCAAAAGGTGCTTGGGCAGTTTTATATGAAGTAATTTTATAGGCCGTCACTTCGATGACAGTATCTTGACTTATCTTTTCTAATTGCACCCCATTCGCTAGCAATCGATCGATCACATGCTGCCAAGCTTGCGGTATAATATATGCTTTTGGAGCGACTGCACTCAAGCGTGGCCTATATGTTTGGTAATAAGGAATTAACTTTGAATATGGTTTATTGTGATCATAATACAAGCGCTTGCCAGTTGTCACTTCGCTAGGGATATAAGTACCCTCATATCCCAGAAAATTTATTTGCCTATAACTTGAGCTGTCTATCACCCAATCTAGCGTAAATTCCCGTTGATTTAATAGTGCTTTTTTGGCCTGGCTCCTTTTTTCCTTAATTAATTTTCCATTTTGTTGTAAAAAATTGACGATAGTACCCAAAAATAAGTGTGTGGCCTGCACTCTTTCTTTAAAAGGTTTCAGCATATGGGTTTCACTCAATAGCCCGATCGTCTGAAAAAGCGCCGCATATCCTGAAGAGTACCTTGGGTAGTCAAAAAACTTGGCATAGCCTTTATCTGGTGTGGTCCCCCAAACATTAACATATGGGCATGGTGGATAGCCTGCTTTTTCTAATTTTTCATAAATATAAGGCTCTAAATAACCTGTTAATAGCTCAGACAATGGTTCACCAAGTTTATTTGCCTGTGTCGAAAGAAGGGTAATCACATGTTGATAGTCTGCACCATTGCTTACATGGGTATCGATAAAAATATCGGGGTCCCATTTTTGAAATAATTGTGCGAAAGTAAAGGCATTTTTACTATCTAGCTTTATAAAATCACGGTTCAAATCTAGGTTTTTAGCATTTCCTCGAAAGCCTCTTTCAAGAGGCCCATTTTGATTAACACGTGTATATTTAGACCGCTGCTGCATGCCTCCAATGTTGTAAAATGGCACACATACTACAACCAAATTTGACTCGTCTGACCGAACTAATTCCTTAAAAAGTAGTTGACTGGCTTCAATACCATCTGGCTCTCCTGGATGAATTCCATTTAAGATTAATAACACACTGGGGTTATTATTTTGCAACTTTTTGGGTTCAAATTGCTGATATGGGCTATAAACTACCACTGGTAACGGAACGCCTGCATCGGTAGTACCGACATATTGAATCTGAATGGTTTTATGCTGTTCAGCTAATATTTGGTAAAAGGCCATAATTTGCGTAATCGTCCCTGTCTGTTTACCCTTACTTTGCTCAAATACGGTCTGTTGAGCAAGTGTTATGCTGCATGTTAGTAATAATATGCCTAGGAATTTTGATGCTAACATTCTTATTTGTAGTTAAGATTATAAATCGATCCAAATTAACTTTGAACAATGCACTAAATTAACTAAAATTGATCAAATGGTTTCTCAAGCACTACTAAACCCCATTAATAAACATTTAATAATTTGATGATCAAGCTAATACTTATATTTTTAAAAGGAATTGCCATGGGCGCTGCGGATGTAGTACCTGGTGTATCTGGTGGGACGATCGCCTTCATTACAGGTATATATGATGATTTATTAAACAGTATTAAATCCTTTAATAGCAAAGCACTACTTTTGATCAGATCCTTCGCATGGAAAGAGTTAGCTACTCATCTAAACCTAAAATTCATTATACCCCTTGTCATAGGAATTGGAACAAGCATCATTAGCTTGGCTCACCTAATCAAACATTGGCTCGAAAGTTACCCCATCCTCATTTGGTCCTTTTTTATGGGGTTAATTATCGTATCGATTGTTTATATTTTACGCCAAGTAGAAAAGTGGGAAATTATGGGTATAATATTTGGTATTATCGGTATTTTAATTGGTTTGTGGCTCAATACGATGGTACCTTCAGATACTGCTCAAGTCATGGTACCGTGGTGGTCCATTATGTTTTCGGGCATGCTCGCCATTTGTGCTATGATTTTACCTGGCATTTCAGGGTCATATATATTATTAATTATTGGTAAATATACTTTTATACTGCAAGCTGTGAAAACCTTAGATCTTAAGACCATTGGAATATTTGGTAGTGGGTGTGTCATAGGTCTTTTATTATTTTCAAGGATATTTTCATGGTTTTTAAATAAATATCCCAATAAAAGTATACTGCTATTAGCTGGATTTATGGTAGGCTCACTGCCAAAGTTATGGCCTTGGAAAACTATTTCCATTGAATCTATTACCTACTTAACACCAGAGGCTTTTCAAGTACAAACGGGCACTGCTAATCATCTTTTTGGGGCTATTTTTGCCTTTTGTGCAGGAATTATAGTGGTGCTTGGGCTTGAATGGGCAGGTAATCTACTCAAAAAAAACTTGGCTTAAGGAGTCACTATTCCTATTGGATTATAAAATTATTTGTATTTTTACCACTTAAGTATAATCGTATTACCGCATGAGTCCAAAAAAAACGCTTTCTAGTCGCCTGATTAATCGATATTTATTGATTATACGTAATGAAGAAAACCTTGCCGAAAAAACAACCTTTAGTTTTACCTATGCCAAGCTTATTGTGTTTAGTTTTTTGTTGTTTGTAGTGCTTTTGGTAATGAGTTTGTTTTTGGTGAAGACAGTACTCTCTCAGTGGTTTGACCCAGTACATGCCGAGCAAGAGATGAAAAGGAATCTGGTGCAACTCTACCTTGATATCGACTCAATGGATTATGAACTGCAGCGGAAGGATCGATTTATTGCTAATATTCAACGGGTAATTTCAGGGGAAGGAATGACAGAAGCGATTGATACTCAAACTAATGCTCAAACCAATAAAATAGCTAATGAAGAAGATATTTACCAGCTACCCCAAATTGACTCCCAATTTAGAAAGGAATTTGAAGCATCTGGCATCTCACTGCTCCCCGCAGTACAAGTAAATACTGATTTTGAAGATTTGTTCTTTTTCTCCCCTATTTCCGGTATCATCTCCTCCCCATTCGACCCCAATTTAAATCACTATGGCGTCGATGTAGTGGCCAAAAAAAATGAACCCGTGCAATGTGTGGCAGACGGCACCGTAATTTTCTCTACTTGGACCCAATCAGGTGGGAATGTCATTGCCGTTCAACATCGCAATAATATCATTAGTGTTTATAAGCATAACTCAGCATTATTAAAGAAAGAAGGTGAAATCGTAAAAGCTGGGGATATTATTTCAATCATTGGAAATACAGGAGAACTTACGACAGGACCACACTTGCATTTTGAGGTATGGCACAACGGAAACCCAGTCAATCCTGAAAACTACGTGTCCTTTTGATTTTCAATGTATTTTGCAAAAATGATTCATTAATTTCGATATTTTTGAATGAAATTAGCAAATTTCATTGAATATTTTGTCTGTGATCAAAAAATACTTCCCCAAAAAATACAGACTCCATAATATTTTAACTATCTTCAACTTTTATTTGATTGATTATATTTTTTTCTAACTATTTAAGTGGAGTCAACAACATTAATAACGACACATCCCATAATTATTGATAGATATTATTTTAAATATTTTATTGGAATAGTACATTTTTTTCAACCTAATTTTATTGTATGAAAAAGTTTTTACTTTTAGGAGGAATGATCATGCTGATGCTTTTGCATTCACATGGCATTGCTCAAATTAAAGTAGCAGGAACAATTAAAGCTGCTAATAATGATGAAGCACTGATTGGCGCCTACGTATTAGTTAAGGGCACCAATACAGGTACGGTGACCGATGTAAGTGGTAAATTTAGCCTTGAGATGGCCGCAGGTGGCACACTCGTGGTTTCTTATATCGGATATGTCAGTCAAGAAATTCCCATTACATCTTCCAATGAGAATTTAGCCATTAGACTGGAAGAAGACCTAGGAACACTAGAGGAAGTGGTCATCACAGGTCTGGCTTCTTCGGTTAAGCGGACAAACTTAGCCAATGCGGTTGGTACGCTTTCTGAAAAAGAGTTAACAGGCATTGCCCCTACACCAACTATTGATGGGGCCATGTATGGAAAGATTACGGGTGTCAATATTACCCAGTCCTCAGGTGCTCCTGGTGGGGGTATTGCGATGAGATTAAGGGGGATTAGCTCTATTGTTGGGCAAAATCAGCCACTTGTTGTATTAGATGGGGTGTATTTGGACAACTCTGAGATACCTAGTGGGCTGAGAAATGCTTCGGGGGCTAACTCTGCTAGCGAGGAACAAGGCTCAAACCGACTTGCGGATCTTAACCCAGCCGATATTGAAAATATTGAAGTACTGAAAGGACCCTCCGCAGCCGCAATATATGGAGCTCGTGCCAATGCCGGTGTAATCGTAATTACTACTAAAAAGGGAAGCCAAGGCAAAACAAATATTCGATTTACGCAAGACGTTGGTTTTAATAGTATTCAACGAAAAATTGGTGTACGTGAGTTTAATAAAGCCAAAGTCGAAGAGGTTTTTGGTCCTGAGGAAGCCGAAATTTTTGAATCGGCTCAGAATGCTGGTAAAATATATGATTATGAAGAAGAGATTTATGGGCAGAATGGACTCATACTACGATCAAACCTAAGCCTATCTGGTGGAACAGAAAAAACACGTTTTTATCTCATGGGAAGTATCCATGATGAAGATGGTATCATCAAAAACACGGGTTACAATCGAAAATCATTTAGAATGAACGTATCCCATGATGTAACAGACTGGCTTACGATTAGCTCCAATACAAATTATGTCAATAGCTATGCCAGCAGAGGTTTTACAGGCAACGAAAATGAGGGAGGATTAAGCTATGGCTATAACCTAGCCTTTACTAGACCCTGGACCGAGCTTCATCCCGTAAATGGGGTCTACCCTGATAATAGGGATTTTGGTGGAAATATGCTTTTTGTTATTGATAAAGCGCATAACAAAGAGTTTGTTGATCGTATCATTCAGGGTTTTGCATTGGATATTGACATCTTAAGAAGAGAAAATATGTCCTTAAAATTCAAAGGGAATGCTGGATTTGATATCATTGCTAATAAAACGGACGTTTATGTTCCTGAAAGTCATCAGGCACAACGAGATAAGCAAAATGGTTTCATTGGTATTGGTAAAAACCAGTTGAGGAGCTATAACCATCAAGCTTTCTTAGTATGGGACAATTACTTGGTCAATAAAAAATTAGTACTAAGCACACAAGCAGGCTTAACGTATTTAGATATAGATCGAGAGTTTATTTATGATGAATCAACACAATTAGTAGTAAATCAAACAAACTTGGCACAATCAGGAAGTCAAGAGACTAAGCATACAATCTCCTTTGAGAATGATTTTGGATTTGCTGTACAGGAAGAAATCAATTATGATGATAAGATCATTGCTACCTTGGGCCTGAGGGCTGATAAATCGAACCTAAATGGCGACCCGAATAAGTATTATTTCTTCCCAAAAGCATCTCTAGCGATTAATATTGCTAATTTCGATTTTTGGCAGTTTAGTTCAATGAATATGTTGAAGCCCCGTTTTGCCTATGGTCAAACAGGTAGTAGTGCAAGATTTGGTGCTTTATTCCAAAGTTTGAATAGTACCAATATTGGTGGTGTACTTGGGCTAAAAATGGGAAATTCAGCAGACGAACCTGAGGGTGGTATTAAAGGAAATCGCAGCATTGAACCTGAAAGAGCTGCAGAATTTGAGGCAGGGTTTGATATTGGATTACTCAATGGCAGGATTGTTTTTGAGGGAACTTATTATAATAGGAATATAACAGACCTTATTGTAAACTACACATTTCCGACGTCATCTGGATTTAGAGTGGAGATTATAAATGGAGCAAACATGCAAAATAAAGGCATTGAACTTGGATTAGGCGCCACGGTAATACAATCAGAAAAATGGCAGTGGTTTAGTAAGATTAATATCTGGAGAAACCGCTCAAAAATTACTCGATTAGATATCCCAAGTTTTGCACCTTCTGGAAGTGCATTTGGAGCCAGTTTGGGTACATTCTTCATAGAAGAAGGTCAGCCTGCAACACAATTAAAGGGAAGTGTTGAAGGATTTGATGACCCTCAAAAAATTGGAGATGTAGAGCCTGATTTCCAACTTGGGTTTTATAATGAGGTTAAATTATTTAAAAACTTTGACCTATCCTTTATGCTACATTGGAAACAAGGTGGGGATAACATAAACTTAACTACTTATTTAACTGATATAGCTGGACTTACTCCAGATCTTGATTCACCAAGTGGTCAGGAAAGACTAAATAAAGTTGGTGCGATTCGTTTTATTGAAGATGCCTCTTATGTAAGGCTTCGAGAAGCAGCAATTTACTATAATGTTCCGAGCGCTTCATTAAATAGTGCCTTTGGAAATACAGTAGAAAGCGTACGCATTGGTGTGTCAGCCCGAAATTTTTTAACTTTTACCAATTATACAGGCTATGACCCTGAAGTATCCACAAAAGGTGGAAGTGGATTATCTACAGGAGTGGACGTAAACCCATTCCCAAGTTCTAAGCAAGTATTTTTCCATGTACAAGTAGGATTTTAATTAACAAATTATGAAAATTATTAAAATATTTAACATAGCAGTACTCATGCTGATTAGTTTGGCACTTACACAATGTAAATTTGAGGAAGTTACTGACCCAAACCGACCTGATATTCAAGGGATAATACTTGATCCAAATATTTCTTATTTGAACAACTTGATAACTGGAATTGAATCAGAAATGCGAAAAGGTTATGCATCCTATGTATTTTCTACAGGATCAGTTGCACGCGAAGGTTATTTGTTTGATGCAGACCCTAGAAATACAGATGACCTTCTTGGTAAAGATAGTGAAAAATTAGATAATAACACATATTATATTACAGGACCCTTTGCTGCTAAGTACCGTGTAGTAAAACAATGTAATATCCTGTTAGAAGCGCTGGATAACAATATTTCATTAACAGATGAAGAAAAAAATGGTTATCGTGGTTTTGCCAACACCATCAAAGCCCACGAACTACATATTGTGCTAAATATGCTTAATGATAACGGCATAAGAGTAGAAGTGAGTGATCCAGAAAGTTTAGGACCATTTGTATCAAAGGCAGAGGGTTATTCGGAAATCATGGCCCTATTAGATTTGGGTGCTACACAATTAAACAGCGCTGGAGATGAGTTTGTATTTTCATTGAATGATGGTTATAATGGATTTAATACGCCTAGCTCTTTTTTATATTTTAACAGAGCATTAGCTACACGAATGGCGGTGTACCAAGAAGATTGGACATCCGCTTTAAATTTAATTAATGATTCCTTTTTTGAGCTAAATGGAGATTTATCTACGGGCCCCAAACAAATATTCAGTACGTTTGGTGCCGATATTTTAAACCCTATATATAGAGCACCTGGTAATAGCGGTGATATGTTTTTTGCCCATGCTTCATGGGTAGAAGATGCAGAGCCCGGTGACTTACGAGTAGCAAATAAGGTAGCAGAAGCTGACCAAGTAAAAGTACAAGATGGCCTTGAAGGACGATATGAGACAAGGAGATATGCTAGTAATGTAGCTCCCGTTGACATCATCCGTAATGAAGAGTTGGTATTATTATATGCTGAGATCAATATTCAACTGAATCAATTAAATGATGCCATTACTGCTTTAAATGTGATTAGAACAGCAGCAGGTTTGAATCCTACTAATGCCCAAACAAAAGAGGAATTGATTGATGAAATGCTCATGCAGCGTAATTACTCACTTTGGCAAGAGGGGCATCGCATGGTGGATATGAGAAGATATGGAAGATTAAATGACCAATATTTACCCATCGACCGTCAGGGAGATATCATTCATATGGAGTTTCCTATACCACTTACTGAGGCGGTGAATTAAGAATAGAGAATAATTTCTTTTTATAAGTAAAGGTATCTGTGATGAACAGGTACCTTTTTTTGTTAGCTAAATCCTTATGATGAAGCATTTTCCATGCTAACATTAGATACCGTCCACATGAGTGTGTCTTTTAAAGAAA
>JAUIFR010000086.1 GCA_030430325.1 Bacteroidia bacterium
CCGCCCTACGGACCGCCACCACGCCCCTAACCCATTTTGTATTTTTCTAAATTTACCGCACAAAATTTAAACTCGAACTCAACTGCATTGCTCCATATTATTTACGTATACAAATAGTTAGTAGATGTCATTTTCCTATGAAATCAAGTTTTACTACTTAACTTCCAATACTCCTACTCTATTTCCTAATTTCAAACTTGAAATAAATCTACTGTCCGTAGAAACCTCTTCCCAGCACTGCCTCATATCATCTGAGAAATTTATATCATCAAGGATTATAACCGTTCCCTTTTTGGAATTTGAGATTACAATCTCCAATTGCGGTATAACAAATTCTTTTGTATGAATGGCATCAATAAATGCTATATCAATATAACTACCTTTAGGTAAAACGTTACCAATATTTTCTTCAAAAGTTCCATTGGTAAGCTTAAATTGATTGCTAATTTGAGATAAGTTTTCTTTAGCCAATTTCGCCCACACAGTATTTGGCTCAAAGGTCAATAAATACCCTTTTTCATTTGCGCTTATCCCTGCTAAAAAATACATACCAGAAACACCAAAAGCTGTTCCAAATTCTACAATTATAGCTGGATTCATTTGTTTTACAAGATGAGTATAAATGTTACCCATTATTGCAGAAGTTCTTACTGAATCAGGTGTTCGTGTGGAGCTAAGGGTATTATGGTTTGCATATCCGTCCCACAGTGGCTGAGCTCCTTTTTTATTAGTTTTGATTGCTAATTTCTCTATTTTTAAACTATAAGGATGAGTTGGAGCTCTGATGACTTCTCTTTTGAACACTTCTGCCAAACACGAATTTTCTCCACGTTTTTCCCAAGTTACAAAGATCTTTTCACGAATGCAGATAGCTATAATGGATTTAACCAATTGTCTAATTTTTTTTATCATTTTATTTCGTTAATGTTAATAATTTACTATTGGTAGGCGTATTTGCTACAATTATCAATCAAATTTTTTCTATATCTTTATCTTAATTAATTGTTATCTCAGAAAACAGTTTAACATAAAACTAATAGTGCCATTGCGGAACTAAACGCTCAAAAAACCTTAGGCTACTACAAGAATACTTGTATTAACAATCAATATTATTGCCCATCAAATAAAAATAACATCTCAATTATAACATCCTGCCAATACAAACTTCAATGTAAAAATCGAGAATATAATACTTGATCTTACTATCGGCTTCAAATATACAAATATTTTGTATTAATGTTATCGAGTTTGCTTTAAGTCTAATTAGGTTTGATTGAATTAATTTTTGCTTTGAAGTATTATTAGTTTATTGCTTGAAAACTTCTATCAATACGTACTTTTCTGATATTTTAATAATAGGCAACTTCTGAAATAATCATTAATTAACCCATTTTCAATGTACAAATGAAACATTTCACCACATCATTTATCAATTATTATTATATAATTTATTAACTACTTATAAATAAATATAACCGTTTATAAAAATAAATAATCGATACTAGACCCAGATCATTTCAACCTGTAAATTTTCGCAACCATTAAAATTTAGTATACATTTGATTTTAATTAAAATTCGGAATTAATTTAACGTATTTAGCAAAATTTAATCAAAATCAATTGGAATCAGCGCAAATTCAATTCATCAAAGAGGATGTAACTCTTATATCATTGGACTACGATACGGTCCGACAGTGGTTAACTGCACTTGCTAAGTTAGAGCATCAAACGATTGAGGCACTGAATTATATTTTTTGCTCGGATGCCTATTTATTAGAAATGAATCAGAAGTACCTGGCACATGATACGTTAACCGATGTGATTACTTTTCAGTACCATGAGCAAAACCAACCTGTGGAGGGTGATGTATTCATTAGCTTAGATCGAATTAAGGAAAATGCTAAATTATTTAACAAAACAACTGAAAATGAATTACTCCGAGTAATGGCACATGGTTTACTCCACTTAATGGGGTATAAAGATAAATTGGAAGCCGATCAAATACAGATGCGAGAACTTGAAAATAAGGCATTGTCACTTTGGGAATCAAAAAAATATTAATAACATAACTATTTAGATCGGTTTACGTATAAACAGATGTGTCCCAACCTAGATGATCATACATATGTATGATTTTTTGTTAAAATTATCAATTTTTGCTAAATTAATTTGCTTTTATTTTTATATTTCTTTATTTTTATAATAGAAATTAAGTTCAATAGCTGTTAAAAACTTAAATTTGCCTTTTTATTAATTAAAGCTAGTGAATTTTCACTCACTTGTATGAATTACACCATTTGAAAACAATTAAGTCCATATTATTTCTCTTGACGGCGCTTTCTTTCAGCCTAGCTCGTGCTGGCACGGTTAGTGGGTCAGTTCATAGTGAGCAAGGCCAGCCGCTGATTGGAGCCCATGTATACGATGCTAATACCATGCAGGGTACACATACCGATAGCCTGGGCCAGTTTAACCTTAAAATAGATGCGCCTTCCATCTTATTAGGCGTATCTTATATTGGTCATGATACCTATTATCAAGAAGTAAGCGGTGATGGGCACTACAGTATTAAGCTTAAGCTCAACCTCATGAAAGAAATCGAAATTATTGGAGCGCTAGCTTATCAGGAGCATGAGCGAGTGCAAATGAGTGAGGTAACCTTAAAAATGGATAAGATAAAATCGCTGCCATCATTTATGGGAGAGGGTGATTTAATGCGAGCCCTTCAATTAATGCCTGGTGTGCAATCCGGCAATGAGGGGCAAAACGGGCTTTATGTACGCGGTGGTGGTCCGGATCAAAATTTGTTTTTGCTAGATGGTATCCCACTTTATAATGTATCGCATGCCATTGGGTTGTTCTCATCATTTCAGCCAAGTGCTATTTCGCAGGTTACATTGCTTAAAGGAGGTTTTCCTGCTCAATATGGAGGGCGACTTTCTTCTGTAGTGGATGTGTCCGTTAAAGACGATAAGACGGATAAAATACATGGGGAGGGTTCGGTAGGTCTTGTGGCAACCAGCCTCATGCTCGAGGGACCTATTTTTAGTGAGAAAACCAGCTTTATGATTTCGGGGCGCCGCACTTATATCGATTTGCTTACACGTCCCTTTATGGATCCGGAGACAGCATTTGGGTATTACTTTTACGACATTACAGGTAAAGTGACGCACCGCTATTCTGAACGAGATCAAATAAGTGTACTTTATTTTAGGAGTAAAGATCAAGGGCAAGCCTTAGAGTTTTATAACCCACTGATCAGTGGTTATCAAGATCAAATGCATATAGGTTGGGCGACGCATGCTGCCTCTTTAAATTGGAAGCATCAGTTTGCTGCTCGATGGACACTAACTAATACCTTTTATGTCTCCCAGTATCAATTTAAATTTGATGAGCAAGCTTATACTACAAACGGGCAAGAAGTTGACATAGCAAGCTATCATTATGGTTCGAAAGTTACCGATTTGGGTTTAAAGATGGAGGCTAATGGTATGCTTTGGGCGAATCATCGTATTCGAGTGGGGTTGCAGGGCATTCGACATGCTTATAAGCCAGGTTCTCATTATATTAATGAAGGTGACGTGGATGAACAGAGTCATAATGCCAAGGAGCATTATCCCCTGGAGTTAAATGCTTTTATTCAAGATGAATTTCAACTTGGCGCAAGATTACAGGCAAATATTGGCTTACATGGCGTTTGGTTTCATGAAAATGGCACTAATTTTTATTCTTTGCAACCTCGTCTGTCAGGTAGATACTTAATCAATCCGGCTTTATCCATTAAAGGCTCTTATGCTAATATGCGGCAGCATGTCCATTTACTAACCAATACAACCTTGAGCATTCCGACCGATATTTGGGTGCCAGCTACTAAAGAGGCTCCTCCTCAAAATGCCCATCAAGTGGCATTGGGGGCAGCATATAGCTGGTTCGATCAATATGAAATGAGTGTGGAGGGATATTATAAGAAAATTGATGGGGTAATTGCTTATCAGAGTGGATATTACTTTGCAAGTAGGGAAAAGCCTTGGGAACAGGGTATAGAAAGGGGTCAGGGAGATGCCTATGGCATGGAAGTACTCATCAAGAAAAATCACGGTACCATTACAGGGTGGTTGGGCTATACATTGGCCTGGACCAACCGTCAATTTGATCATATTAACCGGGGTGAAAAGTTCCCGTACCGATACGATCGCCGGCATGATGTTTCGGTATCGGTCATGAAGAACTGGTCTGATAAAATTGAATTAGCCATGGCTTGGGTATTCAACAGCGGGCAGGCACTTACAGTGCCCCAGTATCAATTTCAAGGAATAAATTCACTGGATAGTTTTACGAGTGATCGAATTGTGTCTTATGGAGCTCGTAACTCATTCCACATGCAAAACTACCACCGTCTAGACATTAGCGTTCGGTTCAAAAAACAAAAAAGATGGGGAGAGCGAATTTGGACGGTAGGGCTTTATAATGCCTATTTTCAGAAAAATCCAATACTCGTAAGGTTTGAGGACAGTGAAACTGGCGGGGTACTTAAAAAATATTATTTTCCAGTAATGCCGGCCGTATCGTATCAATTTAAATTTTAATGAGGAGTACACATACATATGGGCAGTTAATTTTATGGCTTTTGTTTGATGCAATTTGTGGGTGTCAAGTAGTAGATGAGGAACCTTTGCCTAGTTTTGAGCAAAAGATGGTCGTGCATGGGTTTGTCAAGCCAAGTAATGCTATGGTGGTTCAGGTAAGTCGTAGTATTAACCCAGGTAGTGATAGTTTGAATAATAACCTGGGGCAAGCAATTGTTAACTTGATACATAATGGAAAAGATGAATCAGCAACTTTTACAGGCAGTGTTTTTGAGGCAGAGTTACCAATAATGGCTAGTGATGTGATCAGTATTGCAGTGGATCACGAGGCTTATGAAACCGTGCATGCCACAATCAAAATTCCAGATTTTGTGCCTATTGGGCACGTCGAAATTATAGAAAATCAGCAAAAAATTTTAGATAATTATAACTTTATTCCCGTCAAAATAGCTATAAATGACCTTGATCCTAGTTTAAATTATTTTCACTTTAATTTTTTAAGTGGGGGGCAACGCCAATGGTTGTATTTTATAAATGATCAAAATTATGTCCAATCCACTAAAATAGATTGGTACTTTGAAGATGCTGTAATTGAAAATGGGTCCGTACAATTTTATGTAGAAAAAGAAGCCTTAGAAGAAGAAATAACCATCCAATTAAAGCATGTAGATCACCATTATTACCAATATTTTACGACCAAAGAACTGTATGATGCCTATAAAAATAACCCCCTAGCAGAGCCCGTTGAGGTATATTCAAATATGGAGAATGGATTAGGTGTTTTTGCAGGATATAATGAGGATGCATGGGTTATTGAGGCTCCTTGATTTTTGAAATTTACTTGTAAATGGGTTCAAAAATTTCAACAAAATTGGCAAAATACGTTAATTATATGATTGTTATTCATTTAATTTTGCTAAATTTGTTAATTATCAAAAAATAACTGATGATGCCTATCATGATTAGAATTAGCCCACCCCCAAACCAAAAAATCCAATTCGTTTTTTTGGTAACCTGAATAGGATTGTGTTGACCAATTTGGACAAATGGCGCCCAATAAAGTGGGTGCGCTTGCAGGCCATGTGCATTATTAATATAAGTTAATTTGGCATGCCTAAGTGCCTCAGCCTTGTTCATGCCCTCCGATAGATTTTCATAAAATTGTTGTATGATTTTGGAAGTAGCTAGGTCATCCACTTGCCACATGGAAACAACCAGCGCTGGTACACCAGCGTACATAAAGGCTCGTGCAAGAGATGCCATGCCGTTGCCTTGTTCAAATTGACCATAGCCTGTGTCGCAAGCTGACAAAACAGCTAGTTTAGCTGAAAGTTTTAATTTGGAAATTTCGTAAGCGTGAAGGAGATTTGGATCAATTACATTTCTTGTATTACTGAATGCCAAACCTGAAAAAATAGGCTCATCTTGATCCAATACACCATGCATAGCAAGATGAATGATATTATAATTGCTCGCCATTTTTATAAACTCTTGTTTCGTTGTTGTGACAGAATCAAAACAAAAATATCCTTCAAAACTTTTAGCAAGCTCTTTTACCTCATTTTGTGCTTCTGGGAGAGCAGTATATTGCTGATTAATTCGTAAAGAAGTATTTTTTCTATTGGTTTGTAAATTTGTATTGTACTGCGCTGCTATGGCAAGCATTTTGCTATTTTTATTTAGTTGATCAATATTAAATTGATTTTCAAGCCAAAGTGATGCTGAGTAATGATAACTTATTGCATAATCTTTAATGAGATAATTTAAGTTTTTAACAGGTGTATTTTCAGATGGCTTTTTAGCTAGAAAAACCTCAAAAGGAATTTGGCTTAATTCTTGGTCTGCAACGATGATCAATGTAGTTTTATCTTGAGTGCCTCTAATAATAGGAGCTACCAAATTTTGATAACACCAATAGGCACTTTCTTGAAAATTGTAATATGTCGAATCCAAGTATTCTTTAATGAGATTTGTATTGCTTATTGATGTTCTAAGTTTATCTAATTGAATCTTAAGCTGTTGTTGTTGTACTTTTAAAGGAGTAATTGATGCTCGATGTTTATCAATATAAAAGGCATAAATTAAGGTGTCCCCAACCATATATTCAAGTAATGCCTCATTTTTTTTTAGTTTATTTTGGATTAAGGGAATACTTATTTTATTTGATTGAAACTTTAGGGCAACATATTTAGGATATTTTTCTTCCAATAGATTCTTAAATTCATTTAGTTGTATGTTTACCTCATTTATTATCTTTCTAATGCTATCTTTCTTATATTGTGACTTATATTGGTATAATTTATTTTCCAAACTATCATACATGCTATGCAATTTAAATTCTTTTCTGATTAACTGTTCTGGCAAATCACTAATTTGGTATGCTTTAGTAGATTTGGTCGCCTCAAGTAATAGTACAGATTTATTTAATTCGGCCAATTCAAATGCTAAACCTTTCTCATTAGTTATGTTTAACATAGCAAAACGCTTTAAAATCCACTTGTGCGTTTCAGTTAGAACTATAAGTTTATCCTTTTCGGTTCGATAGCTATTTTTGGTTCTTATTAATAAATGTATGGATAATTCAGCAATATAACTTTGTAATTTTTTGCTATTAGTATCTTTATTATACAATAAAAAATCGAACATTGTTTCCAAAGTTTTTAAGAATACCAAAATATGCTGATTTGATGGAAAGGCAATTGCCGTGTAATAATCAATATTATGTTCATTTAAATTGAAATTTAATGTAACCCCGCTTGTAATGCTCAACGCTTTACTAATTTGTTGCCGAGCGATATTTGATTTACCTAATTTAGTATTTATACGTGCTAAGTTATTTAAATAAATAGCATGACGTGGATGATTTTTTAATTCAGAATTAGCAATTATTTCTACTGCTTCAAGTAGTAGGTCTTTAGCTTGATTTAGGTTACCAAGTTTTTCATGAGATAGAGCAAGGTTATTTACAACATTACAATATATAGGATTATTTGCACCGTATATCCGTCTATATAAATCAAGTGATTCTTTATATAGCCCTATTGTTTGCTCGTATTTCTCCATACCAAAATAAACTTTGGCTAAATTATTTAATGGATTAGCATAATAAAAGTGGTTTTCTCCAAAATTTTTTCTTTGTATTTCAATTACTTTTTGGTACAATTGTGCTGCTTTCTCAAATTTTTTTGATTTAAAATATATTGTACATAAATTATTCAATGAAATAGCATACTCATAACTACTATCTCCATAATAATTCTTTTCAATAGCCAATGCTTCTAAAACTAGTGATTCCGCATCTTGATTACGACCAATATGAATATATAAAATGGCTAAATTGTTCAAGGTAATGGCGTAGTCTGGATGGTTTTTACCTAATTTATTTGCCTCTAAATTTAAAACTTCCAAGAGAAGCGGCTCTGCTTCATAATATTTTCCCATTTTTTCATATGCAAATGCCAAATTATTAACGGCACTAAAGTAGTTGGAATGATTTTTACCTACAGTTTTTTTGTTTATTTCAATGGCTTTTAGAAAATAAGATTGGGCACTGTCAAAATGACCATTCAAACAATAATATACCCCTAGCAAGTCAGTATAATAAGCAAATGTTGAATCCAATATTTCAAATTCATTATTTGATTTTTGGTATGCCACTTTAGCCAGTGCCAAGCATTTTTTTAAATTGCCCTTGACTTCATAACCTTGTATTAAACTATCAAGTTCTGAATAATTATAAGATTGGTTAAAATTTGAATAAGAAGCGTAATTGAAGAAAATATATAAACATGCCTGCAAGAAGCATCGAAATAGCATTAAGTTTAATTTAGTTAAGGTTAGTAATTAGATTAAGTATATATATTAGCAAGTTACATAAACTTAGTAAAAAACGGAATAAAAAGTTGAAATTGTATTTTATCAACTAAAAACAAAAGCAAAACTAATTTAAATATATTTTGCTAAATATGTTCATTTTAAGTTGTATAATGAATGTTTTCTGCAAAATTCATTTACCTATCTAAAATTTCAACACTCAAAAAAGTTAATCATACTTGGGATCCCTTTTAATAATTGCTTAACTTGAGCGGGTACTAAAATTTAAACCACTATGGCAGAATATAGGCAAGTAGATCACCCAGAGATTTCAACTAAAAGAATACGATTAATTTTACTCATCATCGCATTCATATTCTTTGTAATTATTTTATTTAGAAGTATTGAGAAAATCGATGGAGGAGAAGGGGGTGTATTATTTCGAGCCATAGGTGGTATTGATACGGAGAGAACCTTTAGCGAGGGCTATACTGTTATTGCGCCATGGAATGACTTAATTGTGTATCAGGTACGCCAACAGGAGGTACTTGAGAATATGGCCGTGCTTTCTTCAAACGGGCTTGAGATTACCTTAGAGGTATCGGCCTGGTATCAGCCTCGGTTCCAAGATTTGGCCAAATTGCATCAAGAAAAAGGGGTGGGTTACTTGGAGCAAGTCGTAAAGCCGTCCATTAGATCATCCGCAAGGAGCGTTATTGGGCGATATACACCGGAGGAAATTTATTCTACCAAGCGTGATGCCATACAGAGTGAAATTTTTGAAGAGACGAAAAAAATACTTGATAAGCAATATGTGCAGCTCAATGAGATATTAGTTCGTGATATTACCCTACCTCCTACTATCAAAACTGCTATAGAAAGCAAGCTCAAACAAGAACAGGAAGCTTTGGAATATGAATTTAAACTTGTAAAGGCGCACAAACAAGCTGAAAAAGTACGAATTGAAGCTGAGGGAAAGGCTGAGGCCAACCGTATTCTAAATGCCTCTTTATCAACATTAATTTTGAAAGAAAAAGGAATTGAAGCCACACTTGAATTATCAAAATCACCTAATACAAAGGTAGTCATCGTGGGCGGTCAAGACGGTATGCCACTTATTTTAGGAAATAATTAGCGCTTTTTGAATAAATTTTGCTAATTATATTCAATTTTATGTGATAAATGATTAATTTTTGCAAAAATCATGGAATTTATGTTGTGACTTTCTTACTCCTATTGTGTTTATAAAATAGGATGCTGCAGATTAAGATGAGTATAAATCCTCCTATCCAATAATTTGAGTCATTTGGTTTTTGCTTAATTATGATCGGTATGTTATCTCCTATCTGAATAAATGGTGACCAATAAACTGGATGTGCTTTAAGTCCTTTTGCTTTTTTTATGTAGGCTAGCTTTGCTTGTCGTAGAGCTTCAGCTTTATTTGCATTTTTACTTAAATGCTTGTAAAATTGCTGCATAATGATAGAGGTCGATTCATCGTGAATTTGCCAAAGTGTTACAACCAGCGAAGGTACGCCAGCAAACATAAAAGCTCTTGCCACTGAAGCAATTCCGTTCCCTTTTTCAAACTTTCCGTAACCAGTCTGGCACGCTGAAAGAACCACAAGGTCAGCATTCAATTCCATTTTAGAAATCTCATATGCCTGAAGGAGGTTGTTTTCAGTGCTATCTGGACTTTCTGAAAATGCTAAACATGATAATGCTGGAAATTGCTGATTAAGTAGCCCATGCATGGCTAAATGGATGATGCTATACTGATCAGCGTGTTGTTTGAATAGGAGTTCCGTAGCTAAGCTATCGATACCAAAATACCCTAAATAGTTCTTTTCAAGAAATTTTACTTCATGTCTTGCGCCTGGTAATGGTGAAAGTTTACTTCTCAAACGTTGCGCTGCAGGTAATCGCAATTTTAGAGTTGCTGAGTCGAGCTGTGAGTCATATTGTGCTGCCATTGCTAGCATTTGTCCATTATTTGTAGGAGAAGTAGAGCTATTCGCAATAAGCCATAAGGAAGTTGAATAATGGTAACTTATACGAAAATCTTGGATTACATAATGTAATTCATTATAGTTAATCGAATTTTTTGAAGCCTTTTGAACGAGAAAAGATTCGAATGGTATGTGGCCCAGATCTTCATCAGGTACAATGATGAGGTGCTTAATGTTATTCTTTTTGTTTAAAACAGGCTCTAACAAATTTTTATAGCACCAAAATGCCGATTTTATATAATTTTGATAGGATTCAAGTGGGTGTTTTTGGGTCCACGAATAATTTTTAAATACCTGCCTCATAGTTTTAATGCGGTCATTAAGCTCGGAGCTATTAATTGGGAGTTTTTGTCCTCGAGCATTATTTTGATCAAGGTAAAAAACATATACTGATGAATCGCAAATGGCAAATTCAATGATTGCTTCGTCATGGTTTAAGCTATTTTGAATTTCGTTTATATCCGGTGTATTAGGTTGGTATTTTAATTGTACAAACTTGGGGTAGTCATGCTCAATTTGTTTTTTGTGGGCTCTAATTTGCATGTTTGTTTCATTTAGAAGTACCCTAGCGCAATCTTTTTCATGCTTGGAATTCAATGTTAGTAGTTGTGCCTCAATTTCAGCTTGTTTTTTTGATAAGTGCCTTTCAAGTTGAAGGAGCGAATCTGGAAGATTGCCAAGTTGATAGGCCATAGTTTTTTTATTTTCCTCTATTAACAATACCGATTTGTCTAATTCCACAAGTTGAAATGCAAGTTGAAAATCACTTTTTAGGTTTAATTTACTTAAGACCCTAGCCAACCAACTTTTGTTTGCAGCGAGTATTCTTAGTTTGTCTTTTTCATTTGTAAAGCTATCATGGATTTTTCTTAGCAGTTGTAAGTCAACTTGGGCGATTTCAGCTTGTAGTTTGTTATTGGAGTCAGATTTTTCTTTTTCTAAAAGTTCATAAATTATACTCAATGCCCTAGTTATTTGGTAAATATGTTGGTTTGAAGGGTAATTTATGCGAAGTAATTCGCTATACCAATGATTACTTTTTATTTGATTAATTTCAATGTTTGCAAATGATTGTATCCCCCTGCTTAATAGGCTCCAGGCTTCATTTAACTTGTCCATTTTTTTATAAAGCTCTGCTAGGTTATTTATGGCAGCTATGTAATCAGGGTGTTCAGTGCCTTTATTTTTATTAAAAATTGTTGTTACACGTAGGTATAATGCCTCCGCTTCTTTAAATTTATGGGTAACTTTATAAAGTTCTGCAAGATTGTGTAGATCGTCTATGTAACTAGAATTTTTAGGCCCGAAAAACTCTAAGTCAATTTTGATGGCTTTTTTATATAAAATCTCAGCTTGGTTAAATTTTCCTTGAATCATGTATAGCGCTGCAAGATTATTTAAGCATGTTGCATACGTACTATGTTTTTCTCCAAAAACTTTTTTTCTAATATGGAGGGCTTCTAAGTATAATTTTTCTGCATCTTGAAATTGGCCTATAGATTTGTAAAGAATGGCTAAGTTGTTTAATGAGTTGGCATAAGAAGGATGGTCGGTACCAAAGGCTTGTTTTTTTAATTGAATACCTTCTAAATAAAGTGATTCTGATTCTTCATACTGATCAATATTCATGTAAAAATAGGCTAGGTTTGTGACCGAATTGGCATAAGAAGGGTGTTGCTTTCCTAAAGTATTTTTACGAATATCAAGCGCTTGCAGATGTAATGATTCTGCCTGATTAAAATAGCCCATTTCATCATATAAAATGGCCAAGTTATTCAATGCATTTGCATATTTTGGATGATTTTTACCAAATTTCATTTCAAATATCTTAATTGATTTTTTATAATAGGCCTCAGAGCGGCTAAACTGTCCGATAACCCTGTATAGACCTGCGGCCCCATTAAGTGTATTGGCATATAATGGATGATTAGCGCTATAAATTTCTCGCCGTATTTTAAGAGCGCTTTCATAACATGATTCAGCTTTTCGAAAATGCCCAAAATCCTTATATAAACCTGCAAGATTAGTAATTGTTTTGGCATAATCTGGGTGATTTTCTCCTAATACTTTGATCTGGATATCAATAGCCTCTTGATAGTGTTGGATTGCAAGCTTGTATTGACCCAAAATATCATAAACTAAAGCAAGATCCGCATTGTACGTAGCGTAATCTGTATGCATGATGCCATACTCTTTTTTTGCTTTTTGGCGACAAAATTTAAGTATGGGGATGCATTTCTTGTATTTTCCCTGATTATAATAATATAAGGTCAGGCTATCCAGCTCTTTATAACTGAATTGATCTAACCCATTGCATGTATGAATGGTTAGGTGGCTAATTAAAAATGGTAATATAAGTGGACGTATAAGCGGGCCTATCATTGTTAAGTTTTTGTGCAGTTAATTACAATTGATTTATTGACAGAAATTAACTAAAATGAGTCAAATTTAAAGTCAAAGAATGCGAATGAGAATCAAATCTGATATATGATAATATTAACTACAAAAATCATGCAAATTTAAAAAAATGAGCCAATATTAATTTGTGTTCAATATTATTTGCTAAATACATTCAATATAAAACCTGGATTATCTTTGTCTAGCCCCATCTTGAATATGCTGTGCACAAAGAGCGGAAGGACTATTCGAAACCTTCATCTTTTCTTTTAATTGCTGATAAGCGTCTTTTTGCTCTTGGAAGTTTTGCTTTTCTAAAAGTTTAGTTAATGCTTCTCTAAGGTGACCAACCTCAAACTGACTTTGAATGATTTCTGGTACAATTTCTTGCTCAGCAATAAGGTTAACTAATGAAATATAGGGAACACGGATAAACTGCTTGATAATTTGATAACTTATGGTGCTTGTTTGATAAACTACGAGTTGTGGCACCTCAAATAGGGCTGTCTCTAGCGTAGCAGTCCCTGATGTAACGATGGCCATATGCGCATTATGAAGCAAATCATACGTTTGATCAAATACAATGGGTATATCGTCTGGTATAAGCTCATAAAGAGAACGTGGTAGCTCTGATACTCCTGCTACTACAAACTGATAATCTGGAAAAAATTCAGCCAATTTTAGCATAGTAGGCAGCATTTTGGTAAGCTCTTGTCTCCTGCTGCCTGGTAAAAGGGCAATTATCGGTTTATCAATGCTTTTAAGTTGATTATTTTCATCCGGTTTGAAGGAATTCACCGCATCCCAAAGTGGATTGCCTACATAAATGGCTTTTACATCGTATTTTTTATAAAAATCCACCTCAAAAGGCATGATGCAGTATACTTGCTCCACATACTTCTTCATTTTCAGCGCTCTATTTTGGCGCCATGCCCAGTATTTTGGAGAAATATAATAATGTACAGGTATTTTATGTTGATGTGCGAATTTAGCTATGCGCATATTGAATCCGGCAAAATCAACGAGTACGATGAGATCAGGTTTTTCTTCAAGTACTTGTTGTTTACAAATTTTTAGGTATCTAAAAATCGTAGATAAGTTGGTTAACACTTCCAAAAAACCCATAAAGGAGATGGCTTTATAATGCTGACTAACTTGTACGCCGGCTTTTTGCATAGCATCCCCCCCCCATCCAACCAACTGAGTTTGTGGTGAGCGGTCATAAATTGCCTTCGCCAAATTGGCGGCGTGCATATCGCCTGACTTTTCTCCTGCTATGATAAAATACTTCATCCTGAGCGCTAAGGTATAAAAAATAGCCTATTCTCCGAAGTATTCGACGTAGTTGCGGGGTGTTTCGTATAATTTGAGGGCATGTAACTTACCAAAGTCGGTGATTTCTTCAATGGCAGGGGCCAATATTTGCCATATTTCATAAATTAAAACTTCACAACTCGCCATTTTGCCTTGCATAAAATCCACATCCAAATTTAGGTTTTTATGATCGAGCCGGTCGGTTACTAGACGCTTAA
>JAUIFR010000087.1 GCA_030430325.1 Bacteroidia bacterium
AAGCGAATGCAAAACTAATACCTTTTTCCCTAATGAACAAACCTTTTGACAAAATTTATTTTTTGGGGTTTTATCCGTTTAAAAACAACACGTTATAAAACTTATAACATTTTATGTTAAAAATTTCCTCCAATTTTTGGACAAGCATGATTACCAAAGTACAGAAAAGCCCATGCAGATAATATCGACATGGGGCCATTTTTATTTTGAATATTTTAGCGAATAATCATTTTTTGTGTTTGCCGCTCATACTGATCTGCCATTAGCGTTAAATAATATAGCCCAGAGCGTAAATCTCCCTGTAAAATAACAACTTCTCCCCTGCCTCTACCATTTAGTTGAATGGTTTTTTGAATATGTCCATTCTCATCCAATATTTGAAGCTGTGCGTGCTGAATATAGTCAGGCAAGTAATAAGAAATATTCGTTTGACCTTCCCAAGGATTTGGTTGTAAATAATTTAATTTAGGAATTGATTCCTTTGGTACTGACTCATTCATTTTTGCAATCAAATTTTCCAGTTCATCCAACCTGGTAGCCTGCTTATCAATAAGTTGGTTTTGCTCTTGAATCGCATTGACTAATACGGGGATTAATTTAGTATAATCCATCCCCCAAATTTCTTCTCCGCTATCATTACGGTCAGTCATAACTACCTCAGGGATGACCTCATGAACTTCTTGCGCTATAAATCCAACTTTTGTACGGCGATCTTCATGTTCTCTCCACTGATATGAAACTGGCCCAAGCATCATGACTGCATCTAATCCATACGAAAGGGGCTGAATATTTTCTTTAAACGCTCGATCTGAGGTTTGATAAATATTATTATAAATATAGAGGTTATTCCACCGATGGAAACTAGAACCTAAATTTTGCGAAGGGTTAATGGAATATTTAGGAGAAAAATGTGCATTTGTTTCAATAGTAGTTGAACCCCATGTCATCAAGTATTGACCGAGCCCCATTACAATTTTAGATTGACTGGAATTACCAATATGTAGTAATGCTTCTGGTTCTGAAGTGCCAATACCCACAAATCCATTTCCGCGAATCGTAAGAGCATTTTTACGTGTTGTTAAACTCGTACCAATTCCAACTTCAAAGACGCTTTGATATTTATCATTAATATCACCTAGTCCTTCATTAAATCTACCAATAGCTAAACATCCAATACTTCGGGAGTATGTACCCTCACCAATAGCAGCAGAATGTGCAAGTACTGCATAAGACTGCTTGCCAAAAGCTAAAGCATAATCACCAGTAGCCTTACTTTCTAATCCATAAGAAAATGAATAGTACCCGCTGCTTGTACAATTATTCCCACCAGCAAAAGCATATATTCCAGAAACCTCATTTTTTCGCCCACATGTAACCGAATAGTCACCATAGTTTGAATTATCAAAGCCAAAACTAAAACTGTAAGGCGCATTTAAAAAATTATCCTCACCGAATACAAAGGAAAACTTAGAATCTACTTGATTATATTCACCTCCTGCAAAGGAATATTCGCCTGTTGCCATTTGATCCACACCAAGGGCACTCGCATTGTTTTGAATAAAATTATTACTAAAATTAATTTGTGCTAAAATAGGAATTGTTGTAACGTAAATTAAGGCTATAATAGCGGTAATTGACTTTTTCATGGGATAAATTATTTATATTTTTAATCATATATTTTCTTAAAATTAAACTATTTATATCAAAATACGACAAAATTTATCTTAATTTTTTCCCAGACTTCTAAAAATCGAATATTAATTTGTTGAAAATGACAAATTGATTTAATCAACCATGAATTCATTTATTGAATATATTTAGCTAATTTAATTCAATTTACAATTAATTTTAATCGTATTTTGCTAAATTTATTCTTTTTTTTATCGCAAGATATACATCTTGCCAAGTCCATTTTTAAAAGCTTGATCTGCTGCAGTTTGACGGTTTTCAAAGTGCTCTCCCTCTGACCTGACAATCACTTTATATAAATAAACACCATTGGCTAATTGATCTCCAAATTCATCCCGACCATCCCAAGCGTATTGTGAAATATTATTTCCCACATGTACAGGTCCAATTTCATCTTGTGTAATTTCACGTACAATTTTACCTGTAACTGTCATGATTTGAATTTTAATCTCGTCTGGAACAATGGTACCAGTAAGTGTAAAAACAAATCTAGTTTGAGTTGAAAACGGGTTTGGATATGGGAAAAAATGAGTTATTTTAGATTCATTCACAATCTCAAACCTAACTTGATATGGATTGGTTCCAGACAGGTTACCACTTGCATCAGCCACTTGAGCCTGTAAGGTATAAATTCCATCTTCCAAATTTTTAGGGTGATACGTCAAATTATAGTCCTTACCTTTTGAGGCAGGTGTCCAAGTTAAATTTGGGTCTGTGAATCTAATTTTTTCTAATGCACACCCTTCACAGGGTTTTTTCATAAATAAATCAATACCAACTGTATCTGTTTTGAATAACAGTTCGTTTTCATCCTTCATACGTACTGTAATCATTGGGCTTGGCGATACAATATCACCATCCATTATATGCACACCATCAAAAGCAACATCCAATATGGGATGTATGCTATCTCCTTTTATCTCATAAAAGGAGGATAAGTCAATAATATTATTATAATAATGAAGCTCAGGCAAAATTTCTGGATTCACATATACGTTTAAGTCATTTACACCAACTTGACCTAAAGTAGGTAAAGATACATCAATTTGTTCTTGTTCTCCTGAAGCCAATGGGGTAATTTTAAAGGATTGAACTTCACTTTGACGCTTACTTTGATTAAAAATTGTTGTTTGAACTGTTAGGGAATCTGCAAAATCTCTGTTCGAGATATTTATAAATTTGAAATTTGCTTCTACTTCTTCACCCTCCGTAGAAGCTGCCATATTGATTGCTTGATCATCGCCCAACAATAATATGCCCTCTGGAACGCCATTATAAATTACCTGCCACCTTGTGAGCTGAGCAGGTACATTTTCAATTTCATTATCTAGTTGAATTCGTAGCCTCAAGTAGGGGTAACTTTCGGTTGAAATGGATGAAATATCTAACTCATCTTCCTTAATATCAGCAAATAAAACTTCTTCAGCCCCTTGGGGTGTTATCCCCAAAATATCCATTTGATAAGTGCCATTTGGTGCCTCTTGAGTTATAACTTTCTTGAAAAAGGTCCCCCAGTCAGATGATGGTCCAATCTTGGGACCTTTGATAATACCACTATTTGCTTTTCCAGAAATGCTTTCTTCAAAATCAAGTGTAGCAGTTAAATCAACTGATGTAAGTACGATGGCAGTACCTGGGTTATCACCTTTCTTACCTAATGCAATAAATGCCTGACCTGAAGCAAGATTTTCGATTGTATTCGTACTAATTCCTATTGAATTTAATAGGTTTTTAGTACTGGTTGGCCATGCTGGATAGTTCACTGTCCCTATGCTAAACAATAACACATAATCTCCCTGGGCAACTCCTTCTAAGTATTCATCTAATAACAAATCCGTTTGAATCTCATTTTCAGTGTAATTATTAATAATTTGTGGCGTACGGCCACAGCTTCTTCTATTAACAATACTTGCTTCTTCAGCTAAATTTGGAATAGTATTGATTTGATTAAATGAAATGGTGTTAATGGTATTGGTAGTACAAAAACCACCAATGGTATTAGCAATGTAAGGGGTCCCATTGATATGTACTTCTACCGCAGTATAATCTGCAGGGTTTTGCCCACCAAATGTTTTCACTTGGATAGTTGTTTCACCTTGCTCAAATTTCCATTTTCGTTGTATGTGATCACGGGCAATCCCGGAGGTATCATTTTCATTAAATTGAGGAAAATGCGATTGTGACCACCCCGGTGGACTTCCTTTTATATAAATAAACGAACTTAAGGTCCAATCATCAAATTCCCCTTCATCAGGAACAGCAAACTTGGTACGCCAATAGTAGACAATACTATCATTATTTGGGGTATCATCCATTAATGTCTCCGTCCATTGGGCTAATACCTTCGCATTTACATTGAATTGCTTCTTGAAGGGGCTATCAAACGTATCAATGGTATCAAGTTCAAACAAAAAGTCGCGAGCGTCAGATAGTACGTCGGTAGATTGTGCAATAAAGTTGACGGGCTGTTCACTAACGATCGAAAACTTCCTCGGAAATAAATTAGCTGTGCCCGCTAGTGGTATGAAATAATTAAAAAGGGCATTATTGTTTTGCTCATTCCATTCTGGAATTTGGTTGGCCGGATCTAAATAAATCTCAAATCGGTTATTTCCAAATCCTTCCTGGTTCGGATTAGTAATGGTAATATACAAAGTGTCCTGGTATAAAATATTCTTATAAAGTGAGTCATAGATAAGTGTTTGCCCATTGGGCAATGTTCTCTTAACTTGAACAGGTATTGAATCGTGATCCACACGTCCAAAATTTCGCGTAATAATGGCTAACTCAAAGGAAGATGTGAGCGCAGTAATAGGTTCTCCATCCGTGGAGGAAACAAATACTTGATCATTATTTGTTTCGTAGTCTGGTAAACTTGGTCCAAATACGTTCATAATTGGATCACCCTGTAAAACCATTTGCTGAATTTGTGTGATGTTTTTAGCATCATTTGAATTTTGTGCTAAAAACTCTTTACCAGATTCACGTATGATAGCACCTAGTGGATAACTAGAATAGGTGGTATCTCCAAATGCCGTATGATAGAATATATCCGTATAAAGTTTAAGGGGAGCTTCAAAGCCTGCCGAAGTATGAGCCATAAAACCAGTAGCACCTACATTTGGTGTAAGTACCCAATCCTCTCCAAAAGTGTATGTAGATGTAAATATGTCCCCTGCATTACAGCCATTTACTAAAATAAACGGATATTTTCCCGCATTTTGGTAGCCCAATACCTCATCTGACACATAACCTATATCGATGTCGGTAATTGTAGTAGATGAATGACCAAAAAAGGTAATCATTAATGCGCCATCATTTACCTCATCTGAAATATTGATCAGTTGTGATGCGTTGTCAGTTTTTTTATTCACAGTCACCACATTACCTCCCAAAAAATCACCAATGGCAATTTGCTTAAAATCATCTACATTATTTCGAAAGCGATTGAGCTCACTCTCTGTGGTACCCCCGCTTAAATGGATCAATTTTTTGCGCCATAAAGCATCATAATTAGTAGCTTCTATTTCAATAACTTTATTTAAATAGGCCGTAACTTGATCAGGCGTAGTTGCATTTAAACGACCAATAGGAATGGCTGGATAATACGCTCCCCCATCCAACCCGGCTGTAAAAACATTATCAGACCCAGGTATTCCGCCAGTTGGTACCAAATCACTTACTTCAAATTGAGATTTATCCCATCGGTAATAAACTTGATTAGATCTTGCATTTGGGTAAACACCTTTACCTATTAAGAATATATATTGCTCCTGATCAGCTTTATACATAAATTCTGCAAACCTACGAATAGCCAATGGGGAATATTCTCCATAGCTAAACTGGTCGTAAAGTTGATTGATGCTAACAACAATGGTGTCATGCCCACCACCGGCATCACTTGCACGATAAGCTGCATATGCCTCAACTGGATTCGTAACATCACCAATTGTCGCCATTAAATCTTTATGCGATACAATATAATAATCATGCGAGTCAGGGTCAATTTCACGAAATTGGACCTTCTCAAAGGTTGGAGAAAGGTAGACGGCGTCATTTACCCAAATAATGCGCTCCTGATCGGTATTTGGAACTATAGCACGCATGGTGCTACCTTGCAGCGTATGTTCAATTTGAATAATATTATTATTGTCTGTAATATCATACATTTTAGCAGACAATGGCGTATTGGTAACTTCAATATATGATTTGTTATTATTTATATTTAAAATAAATTTCTGATAATCAGATTCTTGCATATCAAAATTTCGTGGATAACGTAATTTTATATAATTAACGGATACAAAGTCCGGGGTATTTTGAAAAATACCATTTACAAAAGCTCTTACACTTAAAGTCCCACTATCGGAAATTTGATCCCAACTAATATCCTTAGCAATAAGTTCATTTCCATAATATGAAAAGCTTACTTCTTCCCAATTATTTAGGTTTACAATCGAGGAACCCACAAATATAGTTGCATCATGTTCGCGATCATTACGACCTGCAAGCTGTACCTCCAAATTCGGATTAACATTTTGATCAGCAACCATTTGCTCGATTCCAGTCAGTTCATAATCAATGAAATTATCTTTTCCAATAATTTTACCCGTCCAACCCTCTCCATAATCAAAGGCACTTAAAAATGTATCCCCCTGTTTACCAATTGGATAACTCCTTCCTAATACGTATTGATCATGTAAAACCAGAAGTTCTTCACCCCAGTGAAAGGGCTCTGCTGGTAATTGATCTACATTATTCTCTGAAAATATAGACATACGCTTGCCCTGTTCATTATTGAGCTTCCAGGTCAAGAAATAGGCCGAGGTATCCGAATAGTTGTTTAAATATGGATGTGGTTGTGCCTCTGGCTCCACATATAAGGATTGATCTAGTGTACCATCATTGCCTTTTCCATAAAACAAAATATAATCGGTAGGGTCAAAGGAAGCATCATTCTGCCCTTCTACATAAATGGCCAGCTCTTGACCTCTGAGAAAAATCTGGAATTTCCGAGGGTCGATTGACTGAATTGGTATATTAGAGGATAGTAAATCTTCATAGGTGATGCGATAAAACCCTTCCTCGTACAGTTCCATTTTGTAATAGGACTGACTAAAGTTGATCCATTCATTTGAAGCCACTACTACATTGAATGTATAAATACAAAGTATTAGTAGATAACAAATATGCTTTTGCAAACGAATCATTGCTTTTACAATTTTAAATTTCTAATTCATTCCAGTTAATATGAAGTGTAAACACATGTGAATACCATTGATTTTCTAACTCACCCATGCTAGTCAAGGCATAATCAATTTTAACTTGCTTGATATGCACGCCTACTCCAAAACTAGGACTAAATATATATGATTTTTCTCCTTGAAAATTTTTGACCTGCTGAACAGAGCCTGCACCAAATCTTAAGAAACCAACCTGCCTATAGTCCAACTCTACACCCAATCTAGGATCAATAGACAGCAAAGAGGTTTTAATGGGCACATTCCTTGCCCCATCGAAGGTCCATTCGATGTCCATACTTGGTAACACCCCTATACGTTCTTGCCAAAAGCGCCACTGCTTACCTAACCCCCAAATCATTTTCGGTAAAGTAATCTCTACTGAATTAGTAGGAATTTCATTACCTGTTTGGGAGTATACATCAGCTGTTAAACTAGCATTATGTGACCAAACATTAAATGTACTGGTAATATCTCGTATAATTAGGCCCAGCCTAAGCCCATTAATTTCCATATTTGAACCAACATCAAGTCCAAAACCCCATGCTTGGGCAAACTGACCTACCCGCCTATATATAATTTTTACATTAGCACCTACATTAAAATTTTTCAAACGCTTAATTCGTTTTGCATAACTAACTAATAAAGCGTAATCGGCAGCTGAGAAAAATCGAATATTATTATAGTTTATACGGCCATTGGCATCATAAAGAAAACGTGTGTCTGGTATTTGGTCTACACCAAAACGTAAAGCCGTAAAGCCTAAATACTGGGAACTATCCATTTTTGTGGCATAGGCGGCATAATCGTAATTTGCTACACCTGCAAAAAAAGAAGCATGCATTAAGCCCACACTATGCCTTTGTTTCAAATAAATTAAATTGCTAGGATTCCAATAACTCGATTCGGCATCTTGGGCAATGGCCACCTGTGCCTTTCCCATACTCAATGCCCTTGCTCCTACTCCAATATTTAGGTATTCATTGCTATACTTAGGTGCTGAAACCTGCGCAACCAACGGGCTGAGTAAGATAATTAGGTAAATTTTTATAAAAAAAATAACTACACCACTTCGGTTCATTTTCATCCACAACAAGCATTACTTTATTTAAACTACAACAATTGTACCAATCTTAATAAAATTTAATTTACTACCACCCGATATGTATGTAGATTATTATTAAAATAAATATGCAATAAATATACACCAGGGTCATATTTCATGTTGATTCCAAATGAATTATAACCACTTGCTACATCCTGCTCAGGTCCGCTATACACTTTTTCGCCTTTCATTGAAATTAATTCAAATCTGACTTGCCCTACTTGATTTGCAATTAAATCAATAAACAAACTATTCGAAGTTGGGTTTGGATAAGGCGGCAATATGGTATATAAATGATCTAGGTTTTCGCAAATATAATTATCAGTTAAGTCAGTTTCCGTTTGGCTTTCGTGTGGTACCTCGAGTAAGGCACACAAATGAGAAAAATCAGCATTGTATCTTTGGAATGCCGTACTAATTGGAACGTTAAATATCTCACCTGGAGCTACTTGCGCGAAAACACTTTCACGAATATTAATAAGTCTACCAATTGATAAATCAAGATGAAGAGTATCTGCAATTACAGTGCCATTATTCTTAATTGTAATAAGTACATATAAATAATCTTGTTGCTCAAGAGTTGAGATATTAGTAATGGTATAATTGAATATAGTGGGTAAAATAGAGATGGTATACTTGGTAGTATCTGTGCAGCCTTGGTCATTATAAGCAACCAATGTCACGAGATATTCACCTATTTCTACATACTCATAAGTTGGTGACGTATCGGCACTTGAGTTGATACCATTCACATCAAAGGTCCAATAATAAGAAGTAGCACCGGTAGATTGATTATCAAATTGGACGGATAATGGTGGTGCACCAGATTGAATAGAAGGCACAAAGCTTGCCGTTGGGTTTTCAAATACCTCTACCGTTTTTGTGATAAGATCTGCACAGCCTTTTTCTGTAGTAACCTCTAACTTAACTTCATACTCACCTGCACTAAGGAAACTTACTTCAGGAGAGGGTAATTCGGAAGTACCTAATGTTCCAAAATCCCAAAAATAAGATTGGACAGGATCATCAGGCGAGCTACTTGTACTTGTAAATTTGATAGGGGTGCTAATACATGTATTTTGAACCTCAAAATCAGCTCGGGGTACACTTGGAATAATAAATTCCTTGGTGGTTTGAGCTGAACATCCATTTTTAAAATGGACAAATAATTCGGCATGATAGGTTCCTGGCTCATCAAATAACACTGCTGGAGAATTAATAGTAAATGGCTCATCATTTATCTCCCAATAATAGGGTGTACCAATGGCAACCGATGCTGTATCCACCACTGGGCTAAAATAAGTAGAGTCTCCAAGGCATGCAATTTTTATGTCTATATCTATGGCTGGTGTTTCTAATACCTCAATTTGTACAATGGTGGAGTCCTTACAATCAAAATTTGTGATAACAACTAACTTTACATCGTATATTCCAGGTAATTCATAGGCATGAATTGGCGATTGTAAATTTTGTGTGGTACCATCACCGAAATCCCAATACCAACTCTTAAAATTGGAGTTGGAAAGCTCCGTTTCATCAAAAAACTGTATGCTATCACCACTACACGGTAATTCATAGGTGAAATATACTTCAGGGTCTTCGTATACCGTTATTTCTTTAGCTAATTTATTTTCACATCCCAGATCATTAAATACAGTTAAGGTAACCTCATAATCGCCTGGCTGCTGATAATAATATATTGGAGGCTCCAATTGAGTATACGAATTACCATCCCCAAATTCCCACAACTGACCAACTATATCATCGCCACTGGTTAAATTTGAAAATTGCACCCCAGCACTATGACAACTATTGATAAAATCAAAATTGGCAGGTGAGACCTCGATGACCTCAACCTGTTGCTGAACTTGTGTTTCACAACCAGGTATAGTTGCCTTTAAGGTAACCGTGTAATTCCCAGGAGTTGTATAAGTATGTGTAGCTTCAAATGTGGTAACAACCGGAGAACCGTCTCCAAAATTCCATTCCCACTGCACAATTTCTCCATTTTCACCAGTGGTTAAATTTTCAAACTCAACCGTATTTAGAATACAAATGGGGCTTGCACTTAATTGAAAATCAGGAATTGGCTCTTCGTATATTGTAATCGTTCTAGCAATTTGGTTTCCACATCCATTATCTGCAGCTACCTCTAGCCTTATTTCATATTCTTTAGCTTGATCAAACTCATGCTGTAACTCTGAACCATTTGCCATAAATATATCATCAATATACCAATCCCAATCAGTGATATTATGCGCAGAAACTAACTCTCCGGTTAATGTATTTTGAACGCCAATACATCTGCTTTCACTAATTTGTATATTTATTTGTGGCGCCTCTACATTATTAATTATAATATCTTTTGATATATAATCAATATTACCATTATCATCTTGCACTTCAAGTCCAATGCTGTATGTGCCATCAATAACATAATTAAAGGCCTCAGGTTGTTCTAAATTTGATATTGGATTGATTACTGAGCAATTATGAGGAAATGTGGTTCTAAGTAATACGTTACTGGTATAATCTAAACCAAATAGGTACCATTCAGACTTATTTTTTAATACCTCTAATCCAAAAACATTAACATCTGACCATAAACTACCATAAGTAGTAATTGTTTGGTTATTAACTGATAAATCATTTCCCAGATCAACCTTATATACATTAGGTGAATTTGTTGTAGAGGAAATCAATATATAAAATTGTTCATTATCTTGCACTAATTCAATAGAAGGCACATGTGATCCAATATCATTAATAATTTTAGTTGAAACGGGCACACTGAGTAAATCATCACCAAATTCTAATTTAAATACATCAGTTCCTGTATAATTTACAAAATAAGCATACCATTGATCGCAATCTTTTATTAAGGTTAAATCATATATAGTGCCACCTCCTGAAATACTATGAACGGTAACAGTTGAGATATTATTTGCAAATGAATTTCCAAAATCTACCACTTGTAGATTATTACTATCACTACTTAAAAACAAAAGTGCCTTACCATCATCTATTACAGGTGTAACACTATTTGAAGCTAATAGTCCATCATGACTCAACTTTTCACTGGTGGGAATACTAGTAATGTCTTGCCCAAATGATAATCTTACAAGACTTGCAGGTGCTCCTTTATTTGAGGCAAATCCATACCAATTCAACCCCTCCTTTTGAATTTTAAATGACCATGTTTGATCAAACACATCACCGAGCTTACCAAAGTCTTGTATAACAGGAGTATTTGATATATCATTACCAAAGTCTAACCGCAAAAGTTTACGATCGATTCGATCTACTGTAAAGCCATAGAAATTCCCACCATCTACTACAATATCAATTGTCATACATCTATTAAGAACTAGATCTGTGAGTACGGTAGTTGCTATACCAGGATCATTTGCAAGATCACCTACGCAAAAATCCCAGTCATACTTAGTTCCATTTATCGATGTATTCTCAATTAAAATATTTTCTTGTTCACAGGCATCGGCATCAATCATAAAATCTGCTACCGGGCACTGCCCTATGGCCATTGTTGAATATAATTGGAATAACAAAATGCTATATTGAAAGAGCTTTTGTAGTCTATATTTATTTATTTGTTTAACTTGCATTGATCAAAAATAATCGTAAATCCAGATTTATTCAAGACTTAATATGTATTAATGGACTATAAAGACCTTTTGGTAACCCCCTTTTTGTTAATATTTATTTATTTTTTTTTATTTTGGTATAAAAATAAATTCATTGCATCCCCATTGAGGAATGTATTTATCATTGCCATTACTACCAAAATCTTTTTTTCCTTTCTTTTTGGTATTATTTATCAATTTATTTACTTAGGTGGTGATACCTTTAATTATTATGAACAAGGTAAAATTATTACCCAAGCACTAAGAGAAATGCCACTAAAAAGTGTCCCCATCCTTTTTCAAACTCAAAACTATGACCCTGAACTTACCAAGTATGTCATACAAATTAGTTGGTTTCATTCAGCATCTGAATTCTTTATCGTAAAGTTATCTGGCATATTAGGTATATTTTTATTTAATACCTATAGTAGTATTGCACTTTTTTTCGTCCTCATAAGTTTTTCAGGACTTTGGGCATTATTTACTACGATGCTCCAGTTATACCCAGAACGAAAAAACAGCTTAGCTATTGCCATTTTTTTTATACCAAGCGTAATTTTTTGGGGTTCCGGGCTTATGAAAGACACCATTATTTTAGGAGCAATTGGTTGGGTAATCTTTTTTGTACATCGCATTTTTATAAAAGGTGAGTTTAAGCTCAATTATATCATCCTATTATTTATTTGCTTTTATGTAATATTCTTAATTAAAATCTATATTTTACTGTCATTAATACCACCTTTGTTGCTATGGGTAGTCAATAATTACAATAAAAGAATTAAAAATCAGATGATTCGGTATGTAAATTGGCCCATTTTTATTTTAGTTAGTAGTTTGTTTGGTCTATTTGTTATACAGAATATTGTTTCAGGAAATGAACGTTATGATTTGAACGTGATAGCGAAGCGAACAAAGATTAACTCAGAGTACCATTATTATATTAGCAAGCAGCAAGGTGGGTCTGCCTATTATTTAGGGGACCTTGATGGCAGCATCGAAAGTGTATTAAAGATTGCTCATAAGGCCATATTTGTTGCATTATTTAGGCCATTTATATGGGAATCGAATAATGTATTAATGCTCTTATCTTCACTTGAGGCCTTTACTTTTCTAATTCTAACTATTTGGCTTTTAGTTAGGAGAGGAGGCAATTTATTGTCGATCATTTCGAGGCATCCATTTTTAATGTTATGCTTGTTATTCTCCATTATTCTGGCATTTGCTGTAGGTGCCAACAGTAATAATTTTGGAACACTTGTTCGATATAAAATTCCACTTATGCCATTTTACTCCATTTTTTTGCTGATTGCCTTAAAAGAATCAAGCGCTAAAAACCCTGCTAAAACCATCTAAATTTTCGAAGTAGATTTTCTTTTTCTGCATAAAATTTGAATAAAATTTGCTAAATATATTAAAAATCCTGTCTTCATGCTGCAAGAAAGGGTTTTACACACTAATTCCAAATTAATAATATCTTCTCCGATGACATTTTAAAATAAACTAAAAAATAATGCCCATACCTGCCATAAATTGAAGCCCAGCTTGGGGATAATAATAGTTTTCGGTCATGAGTTCATCTCCATAAATATAGCTGTAAGTATAACCATTAGCCTCATACCTTACATCAAACAAATTATTGACTAATAATTTAAAATTAATTTCTTCCATAAAGTCTGGTTTAAGTGTATAGCCAACCCTTAAATTATGAATAAAGTAAGCCGGAATACTTCGCTCAAGGCTTGATGTATTATCCAAATATTGAAGCCCCATATATTTGGCTTGCCAATCTGCCACTAATCCTTTTAGTATGGTCACACTTACTGTAGATGCCGCTACAACACTGGGACTAAATGAAATATCGGTGTTTGCATGCTCAATGGTTTGAACACTTCCTTCATCATAATTAACCACGGATTCGGTTAACTTTTTGATCTTGTTTTGACTAATGGAGGCATTAGCTTGCCAATTTAATTTAGGAAGAATCTGATAATTTACGGATAATTCAATACCTTGACGATAACTCTGGTCTACATTTTGCCGAATGGGTGCACCCACATCATTGATCGCACCTGTCAAAACGAGTTGATTCTTATAAAACATCCCATAATAATTAATAGTATATCGCCATTTTGTTAATTGACCATGGTACCCTAGCTCTATATTTTGCAAAAACTCCGAATCTGGGATTTGTCCCTGTTCGGCATCAATAAAATCATTGCGTACAGGCTCGCGTTGCCCAATAGCGTATGATCCATACAAACGCTGACTATCCGTTATTTTATAATTTAGTCCCAGTTTAGGGTTAAAAAATAAAAATGACTGCTCGGTATCAATGGTCCGTTGATCTATATCCAGACCCGTTGTCTCATAATCAATTTGCCTTAATTGCATGTCTAAAAATAGGTTAAACCGATTGTTTAGCTCATAATTTGTTTTGAGATAGATGTGAGCATCCATTTTTTGAGACTCATTATCATAAAAACGGTGTCCGATGGCGCCATTACTAGCAAACTTAGCCCAAATAATTTCTCCAAAATGTGTCCCTAAATAATTATTATAGGCACCTCCCAAAATGAAATTCCATTTGAGTTGTTCATAATGAAAGGCAAATGTGAG
>JAUIFR010000088.1 GCA_030430325.1 Bacteroidia bacterium
ATGAGCATCACGAAGCACAAAAGGTGATCGATCAGCTTGAGCATACCTTAATACGAGAAATAATAAATAAATTAATACAGGCCTGAGCATGCCAAATAGGGTCGTAAATTTAAGTTTAGTTTATATAGTTGATTTCACGCGCTCGAAAACCTTAAAAAACAAACTCGAGCATCAGCACGAGCTCGTTTTTTAATGAATACCCTTTATGCTATGCTTTTTTCCACTTAATCGTACAACCAATGGCTTTTGTTTCTTTCTTTTTAACAGGTTTTCCGGCCAATAGAGCATCGATGGCATTGCCCACATAAGGTTCTTCTACTTTATTGGCATCTTCAGTATTATCATCAATCGCACCAATATATTGCACGACCATTTTATCCGATTTTTTCTCTAGCAGATAAACATGTGGTGTTTTTGTGGCACCAAATGCCTTTGCAACTTGCTGTGTTTCATCAAATAAGTATGGGAAATCATACCCTATCTCCTTGGCTCGTTTTTGCATACTATCAAAAGAATCTTCCGGCTTACGCACTGGGTCATTTGGGTTAATGGCAATTACAGGATACCCCTTCGGTTGGTATTTTTTATTTAAATCCATGATTCGCTGCTCATAAGCTTTGGCATAAGGGCAACTGTTACATGTAAAAACCACAATAAACCCCTTTGCAGCCTTCATTTCAGATAAAGACTTCTTGGTTCCATCAATGTTTTTAAGACTAAAGTCCTTAACCTGGTCTCCCACTTGATATCCTTGAGCAAAAGTCGAAATTACAAATAGTAAATTGACTAACATTAATAAAAAGTTTTTCTTCATTTCTATCTAATTAAGGGTTGAACAATATTTTCTAATTCTTGCTGGGTAAATGCCTGCTCATAAAACTTCTTGTAAGCACTACCTTTTATGACATATGTCGCTGGTATAGCACCTGTCCAAGATTCATGAATACCATTGATCAATTTATCTCCATCCGATTCGTTCATCCAAAATACAGGGGCGGTATATCCCTTTTTTTCTATATAGGGAATGACCGTAGCTTCAAATTTTGACTCAAAATCAAGGCTAACAAGCCTAACATGCACACCTTGATCAGCATATTTTTCATGAATGGCTTCAAAATAGGGTAATTCCTCTAAGCAAGGCTTGCACCAAGTTGCCCAAAAATTAATTACATAAACTTGATCTTCAGCCACCTGATCAATTTGCTGCTGGAGCTCTTCTAGGGTAATAGGTTTCACAGATTGCCCGATTAAGTGAAAAAATATGGAACCAAAGAATAAACATAAAAAAATTCGCATGCACCTTCCATTTTAATGATTGATTTACAGTATATACGTTGAGAAAATCAAAATGTTACACGATGTATGATTTTTTTTCATGGTTGTCTGAAAAAAAACAAAAGCACCCATGAAATGTCCTGGCGCAGGTTCCCCGAACCTATGCCTTTTTGTAATTAATTTGTCCAAAAATCAATGTAAAATCCAACTATTTTTTGCAGGTAGTTTGCCAATTTTATTCAAAAAAGATCATTCAAAACAATAAATACCTAAAGGTCTCATAAAACAACAATAAATTTATTTGTCATATTAAGTGCGGATAATCATTAATTATTCAACAATTTTAGCAAATTTCATTAAAAAATCAACCTACCTCAACCCTTCCACCATCGTTTTGACATTATGCCTCACCATACCAATATACGTGCCTGCTTCACCATCAGGTGCGCCCAGCGCATCAGAATATAGTTGCCCGCCCAGCTGCACAGCATGCCCACGCTCCTGGCAAGCCTGAATCACAGCCTCAATAGACCGGCTCGATACAGAAGACTCCACAAAAATGCTCTTAACTTGACGCTGCACAATAAACTCACTTAATTGCACCACATCATAAACACCAAAATTAGATAAAGTCGATATGCCTTGCAGCCCTTTTACCTCCACATGATAGGCGCTTCCAAAATACCCAAATGCATCGTGGGCTGTAATTAATATTCGCTTGTCGTCAGGTATTTTAGCTATTTCTTGATGAATAAATCGTTCTAATTCCTGAAGTTTTAGTTCATACTGCTTAGTGCTATTTTGATAGGTGACTGCATTAATCGAATCATATGCTACCATAAATTGCCCCACATAACCTGCTACTTGCTGCCACAAAGATACATCAAACCAAATATGAGGGTCTACCGCTTGCTCGTCAACAATACGGAGCTGTTGCTTATCGATGGCATCACCTACATTGACGACAGGCTTTTGACGACCTACTTTACCCAAAATTTCAGTTAACTTACCTTCTAGGTGCAAGCCATGATAAAAAATGATATCGGCCTGCTGGATTTTCTTTAAATCACCCGGTGTAGCTTGATACAAATGAGGGTCCACACCAGGGCCCATCATGGAGGTAACTTTGGCGTGATTTCCAACTATTTGCTGGACCAAATCGGCCAGTATGCTTGTAGTAGTTAAGATGGTCAGTTGCTGCGTAGTTTTTTTCTCAGAACTACACTGACATAGCAGGATAACACTTATAAGCCCAAATATAATCTTCTTCATGACCAATCTATTGTGTGATGAGTATATTTTCACTCACTTGCTTACTTACAAAGATCCGTTTGGCCCCATCAATTTCAATTTCTTGGGACCTATCAAATTGTTCAATGTCCATCACTGTCACTTGAGCACCTAGGTACACCCCAATTTTATCCATATACTTCAAAAATTCGGCTGAGGTATCCTTTACAGCTGCAATTATACCTGACTCACACTCTTTTAAAGAAGAAAGTGTCAGTTTAGGTTTCTCTTCAATTTCACCGTGTTCGTTCGGGATAGGGTCACCATGTGGGTCAAACTTTGGAAACCCTAAGTATTCGTCCAGTCGCTGTATCAACAAGGGTGACTGGATATGTTCTAATTGCTCGGCCACATCATGTACTTGATCCCAATGAAATTTAAGTTCTTTCACCAGAAACACTTCCCAAAGACGGTGCTTTCTAATGATGCGAAGTGCCATTTTGGTGCCCTCGTTAGTAAGATTAACACCCTGGTACTTTGTATATTCAACCACTTTCTTTTTGGCAAGCTTCCGTACCATATCACTTACGGAGGCCGGTGTGGTTTGAATTTGCAGGGCAATGGCATTGGTAGAAACATTTTCTTGACCATGGCCCGATAAATGATAAATGGCTTTGAGGTAATTTTCTTCTACCAAACTCAGTTTAACCATAATTTGTAAGTGTTAATTAAGACAAAGGTAGAAAATTATAAAATAGCGCGGAAATTATGGTCGTTATTTTTTTAGATTAGTTTAAAATATTTTTTAGATTAGTTTAAATTTAATATTATATATTATTGATATTCTGATTATTTATTAATACTAATTAATCTATTACTTTAAGTAATTTTTCAGCCATGCTAGACCAAGTTACGGGTTGGTTTACTACTTGTTTTTGATAAAAAATTGTTTGATTGATCATTTTTAATACCGCTGATGCAGATGTATTTTCTTCCCAATAAACTGCTGCCTGAAAGGCATCGGTAATTTTCATCCAAGGTGTGTGGGGGATCATCAAAATCGGTAGCTTCAAGGCTATATATTCATATAATTTTGTAGGTATGCGGTCCCCATTCATAGGTGATAATTCGTACGAGATAATCCCCATATCAGCTTGCTTTATGGCCTCAATGATTTTTGGGTATGCGACATGTTTACTTCCTCCTTTTAGATGAATATGATGATTCGTGGCAGTTAGCTTCTGAATTTGCTGCAGCACCTCTTGTTGAGCACAATACCCAATAATTAGTAATTCTACCGAAGGTGCTACCTTTTGTAATGCTTGCACCCATTTTATAGCTGTAAATACACCATGTTCACGTGCAATGGTACCAGTAAAAACAAAACGTAACTTATTATGATTTAACAATATAGGACCATTTTGCTTCGATTCAATTAAAGCTAGGTTTGGTAAGACCATACTCCGATTTAAAGGTACAAAAGGCAGCTCCTGTTGATAACAAAATTCTGCCAATAAAAAATGTTTGATAAAAGGAGCCGCTAACCACTCTTTTAATCGAACATAAATAGCTAATATCCAGTTAATTGGAAATTTATAGGCTGCCCCATGTCGGATATTCCGATAATAGTTTTCCCGTATATCATAAATGAGTTTGGCACCAAATAAAATTTTGTATAAAACGATAACTATCAGAACTTCATGTGTATTACCTATTATTACCTTAGGTTTTAGTTTAACTAATAATTTAAAAATCTTCCAAGTCTGAAAAAAACGAGATGCACTCATACGATTGAATGCTTTCAAAGGAAAAAACCGAATACCTCCCTCCTGCTCTGCCCAATTTTTGACCGGATAACCTATGATATTAATATGATATTTGTTTGCTTTGTGAAGTGTTAGCGCAAATTTATGATACATTCTTATATCATTGAGGGGTTTAAGTGTGGAGATAATGCATAAATTGGGTTTCATATCATAAATTTACTGTCGATATTATTTAAAATTTTTGGAAAATGGAAATAAAAGCACAAATAGAGGCCGCCTGGGATAACCGGGAGTTACTGCATAATGAGGATACAAAACAAGCCATTCGCTCCATTATTGAGGCCCTAGATGAAGGCAAACTGCGGGTTGCCTCTCCAGAAAATGGTCAGTGGGTGGTGCATGAATGGGTAAAAAAAGCCATTGTGCTCTATTTTCCGATCCAGCCTATGCAAACGATCCTATCTGGCCCCTTCGAATACCATGATAAAATTCCGCTGAAGAACAATTATGCTGAAAAGAATGTGCGCGTAGTACCCGATGCCATTGCACGCTATGGTTCCTTCGTTGAACCAGGTGCCGTGCTCATGCCTAGCTATGTGAATATCGGTGCCTATGTGGGCAGCCATACCATGATCGATACGTGGGCTACGGTTGGCAGCTGTGCGCAAGTTGGACGCCATGTGCATATAAGTGGTGGTGTGGGCCTTGGTGGCGTGTTAGAGCCCTTACAGGCTGCTCCGGTCATCGTAGAAGACCATGCTTTTATCGGTTCGCGTTGTATCCTGGTAGAAGGTGTGCGAGTAGAAAAAGAAGCCGTGCTTGGCGCTAATGTAACGATCACTGGAAGCACTAAAATTATCGATGTAAGCGGACCAGAACCTGTCACCTACAAAGGCTACGTACCTGCCAGATCGGTAGTGATACCTGGCTCTTATACTAAATCATTCCCAGCCGGCGATTACCAAGTACCTTGTGCACTTATAATTGGCAAAAGAAAAGAAAGCACAGACCAAAAAACCTCGCTCAATGATGCGCTGAGAGATTTTCAGGTAGCGGTTTGACCACGGATGGCCACTTAACAACTTTTGTGAAAAAATGATCCTAAATACCTGTCGTGTATTTAGTAAAGGATCAGTCAAGATTGGTTGTTTTTTTGTATAATTTTCTTGTATTATTATATTTTTCAGGTATTTGTAATTTACCTCAGTTCGAGTTTAAATTTTGTGCGGTAAACTTAGAAAAATACAAAATGGGTTAGACTACCGACGCGGAAACCGGAGGTACCAAGCGTAGGTCTTGGCAGCCCTGTCTTATAGGGCGGCCTCCACATCCTTATCATGAATCGAATGCAAAGCAATGAATTCGTTTTTTAGCCTAAAATTATAATTAAATGATAATCAAATGTTTACAATTATAACTCCACTACACCATGGGTTATTAATTATTATTTGAGCATAATTAGCATAATTCATCCAATTTTACCAAAACAAACCCTCCAATAATCATAAATCAAAATATTATGACATTTTAACTTCCCATTGTTAATATTTGCAATATTTATTTGAATATAACCGATGTAGTAATCAAACTATTTATTGTAAATATTTTAGCATTTTTTGATATATATTTGAATTGATTTTTTAACAAAAGGTTTATTTAATGAAAATCTCAAAATGTTCACTCTACGTATTATGCTGTTTATTTATACAGCAGTCATTATTATCAGCAACTTATATCAGCATGCCTCAGAATAAATGGTCAAATAATGGGGGACAAAGTAATTGTGGTATATGTATACCCCAACCCAATGATGACATTATTATTAATCAGGATTTTGAACTATCTGCCAATTTAATTGTAAACGGTAGCCTTACTATAACAGAACAAGCTACGTTAACAGTAAACCCACTACAATCTGATTTTCAGGTAATTATTGGGCAGTCTGGAAAACTAAATCTTCATGAAGGTGGTCATTTAGCTATTCAATCCGACCTATTAATACAAGCAGGCAGTATTATTGAAATCGACAGTGGAACCATTCTACAAATTGCACAAAATATTATTGTAGAAGAGATGAGTACACAATTTAAGTTATATGGTTTATTATTTGTACAAGGCAATCTTATCAATCAACATCAAAGTAATATAACAGGCACTGGCCATTATATAGTTGAAGGAAACATCATAAACAATGGTTTTCTTTTAGGTAGACAAGGAGGCGAGGATGGTATTTTACCTATAAAATTAGGTGAATTTAACATTACCAGAACCAATAATGGTGCTCGACTAAGTTGGCATACGCTTGATGAACAAAACTTTGACTATTTTATTGTAGAAAAATCAATAGATGGCACCAACTTTTATAACATAGGTGAATTGAAAGCAAAAGGTGCTGCAAATAAAGTTACCTCCTATGAATTTACAGACCCAAACATAACGAATCAAAAACAATATTATCGACTCCAAGCCATTGATTTAGACGGAAGTCGAGAATTTTTCGAGATCAAAAGTCTAGATGCTAGTTATATTAAAATAAATGCTTACCCCAATCCATGTAAAATTGGGGATCATTTACAAATCATGAGTAGTCAGCCGATCAAATCATTTCAAATATGTAATGAATTTGGAACAATCATTACGAGCATCTCAGGTTTGATTAATGAAAATAATCTTAGTTTGCAAACAACCAATACCAAGTCTGGAATTTATTTTGTTACCATACGCACAGAGAACCAATCATTCGTTGAGAAAATCTTGATGGAGTAATACTTTAATTAACTCAACTTCTAACCATAATTAAATCAAGTCATAGTTTGGGGCACTTAAAGGTATTTTTAAACTTTTTTTAAACTAATTTAGCAAATTTCATGCAAAATAGCATTGAAAAATATACTTACTTAACTGTTTAGCTGCTTCAGGTTGTTTTCTAAACCAAAGCTCTGGCTCTATGAGCTCAAGTTCCGAAAGCAGCATTTGACCTTTATTCCAAATAATATCAACGCGGGCATATGCTGGCAGTGGATTACATTCTGCCACAAGGGACTCTGCCCATTTTATTTCATTTTTATCGGCCTGATAATCATGTACGCTTCCTCCAAAATCATCCTGTACCCTAAAGTCACCTGATTTCGCTTTCTTTAAAACAGCATGGGTAAACTTCCCCCCCATAACCATCAGCGATAGCTCCCCTTTGCTCAAAACTTCTTCTTGAAATTCTTGTACCAGCATAGCTTCCTGAGTAATAAGTTCATTGTAAATTGGGGCAACCTTAGCAATATTATTTTTATCGACCAAATAGGTATGCCTTGCGGCGCCCGATATAGCTGGTTTAATAATACAGCGCTCATATCCAGCCTCTTCAATTAATTCTATTAAACTACGCTGATCACCAATTTCTATAAATTGAGTAGGCACTATCGGTATACCTTTATTTTCTAAATCGCCTAAATAGTGCTTATCCAAATTCCAACGAATGGTATGGTAGTCATTAATAAGTTTGGTTGTATTTTTAATTTGAGTGAGCCAACGATCAAACGCTCCAAACCGATCAAAATAATCCCAAGTAGTTCTAAAAATGGCATACATAGTGTCTGACCAGTCTACTTGAGCATCCCAAGGTTGCCGGTCAACACATAGGCCTCCTAATTCAAGTTGCTCTTTTAGGAGCTGATCCTCAAGTAATACATTATTATGAAATTGATCATTGGCTTTTGGTAGCAAATATCGAGCGTCAGTCAATATGGTAATATCAAATTTGGACATGAAGAAAAAATAGTAAAATGAAAAACTAACTCATTAGCAAGTTAATGTTTCTCCCAATTTTACCCAAATATCATAAATATAAGCATACCTACTATTTTTGATTATCTTAAAATAATTCAACATAATCTAATAGTTTTTTAACTAAAATTAATTATAAATTATAATTTTTAATTACACAAATAATTTATATAATTTAAAGCAGATATTAGAAACTAACATAATAATTAAATTGATTTTATTGTTTAGCTTTTAGTACTTAATCTAACAATATCATTATATATAATTGATTTTTAATTATATATAAAATTTATCTTATTATAATAATTTCTAAGATACGAACCAATTCTTAGATAATACTGTAAATTCCAAAATTAATAGGTAAATTTTTATTTAATTTATGTGTAATTATTTATTATATTTTATTTAAATTTTTCAAATAAAAAGTTTTTAACCCACATTATACATCTCAGTATTGATATGAGCACTAAAATTCATTTAAATCAAGGATTAAAAAAAATCCATACATCACGGTAACAATTTACCCCAGAAATTTACTATAAAGTATACACTTACCTTTGAGAGAAGTTGAAAATGAATGCATACTTTCAATGCAAATAGGCAATGCTAATGGTTTTTTCTGTTATGGGGTCCGCTAAACCTTAGCCACGCTAACCAAACAAGTTGCTCCCAATACCTTTGTTGTTGGGAGGAGCATTGCCTGCCTTTTCAAAAAAAGAGCCTGGTATTTATTACCAAGCTCTAATTTACGTTAAGTCTTATTTTTACAACTCGTTATTAATAGCCAGCCTTTGCTTTAGGTCTTGCTTTTTTAACAACGATATTTCTTCCATCTAACTCACTTTCATTCAACGCATCAATTGCAGCCATGCCTTCTTGGTCATCAGGCATCTCTACGAAACCATAACCCTTTGATCTCCCCTCATACTTATCAAAGATAATTTTAACTGTATCCACTTTACCATACTCCTCGAATACAGTTCTTAACTTGTCCTCTTGTGTTTGATAGGACAATTTTGCAACAAAAATGTTCATAATAAATTTTAATTAATTAATACTAGAGGAGATAAGTAATAAATTACACGATGTAAGAAAACAAACTGTGATGACCACCTAAATCACTCTTAAATTTATATAAAGGTAATAATAAAAGCTTGAATTGCAATACGTTTTTGCCCCAAATTATTTACTCTTTTTTGATTTTGTCTTTTTTTGGGGTGTTTCCTCCGCCAATTTTAGGCATTGCTCGTATGTAAGCTCAGTGGGTTCCTGATCTTTAGGGATTTTAATATTACGCTTGCCAAACTTAATATAAGGCCCCCAGCGTCCCTTTAATATTTGTAAAGTTTCATCCTCTTCAAAAACTTTGATCATTTTCTCTGCATCCGCTTTACGCTTAGCTTTGATCACCTCTATGGCCTCCTGCTCAACGACGGTATGCGGGTCATACAATTTTCCTAATGAATAAAACTTACTTTTATGCCTAATATATGGACCAAATCGGCCAATAGCGGCCACCATAGGCTCATCTTCAAAAACACCTACTTCACGTGGAAGCTTAAAGAGCTCAAGTGCCTCTTCTAGTGTAATATTTTCTAACCTGATTTAGGATCAATACCAAGCTCGCGTGTATTTTTTATTTCGGATCGCTCAATCGATTCCGTTTTTTCAACACGGGGGTGAAATTTACCATAAAATTGATCAATCATACTGCCCCACTGCATATTGCCTTGAGCGATTTCATCAAATTCTTTTTCAACCTTAGCAGTAAACGAATAATTGGTCACGTCAGGAAAGTGGTTTACTAAAAAATCATTCACCACCATAGCCATATTGGTGGGAAACAACTTATTTTTCTCTGTACCTGTGATTTCGGTACGTACAAAATCATTAATCTTTTTATTTTTTAAGATGATTTCCTTATAATTTCGCTCCTTCCCTTCTCTATTTTCTTTTAATACATATCCTCTTTTCTGGATCGTTGAAATGGTTGGCGCATAAGTGGAGGGCCGACCGATTCCCATTTCTTCCAACTGCTTAACCAAACTTGCTTCTGTAAATCGTGCCGGTGGTCGAGTAAAGCCTTCTTTTGCCTTCATTTCACTGAGCGTGAGCACTTGTCCCTTATTAAGGGGGGGGAGCATTCCTTTTTGTTCGGTTTCTTCCTCTTCATCGGTTGACTCCAAATAAACTCTCAAAAATCCATCAAAAGTGATCACCTCACCCGTAGCCACAAGTTTTTTATCATGATTTGAAATGGCAATCGTTGCAGTAGTTTTTTCAAGCTTGGCATCGGCCATTTGCGAGGCTATGGCCCTTTTCCAAATAAGTTCATACAAGCGCTGTGCATTTCGATCACCCTCTACTTCAGTCACAGCGAAATTAGTCGGCCTAATTGCCTCGTGAGCTTCTTGTGCACCGCTAGATTTGGTTTTATATTGCCTACTTTTAACATATTCAGCTCCATACTCTTTACTAATTTGGTCACAAGCTCCATTTATAGCCTCTTGTGACAAATGCAATGAATCTGTTCTCATATAAGAGATCTTTCCCGCTTCATAAAGTTTTTGAGCGATTGCCATAGTCTGAATAACCGAAAAACTAAGCTTTCGGGAAGCTTCTTGCTGCAAGGTGGAGGTAGTAAATGGCGCTGCTGGAGATTTTTTACCAGGCTTTTTTTCTAACTTCTCAATGCAGAATGTAGCATCATTACAAATTTGTAAAAATTCAAGGGCCTCTTGCTCGGTCTTAAATTTAGACGGTAATTCTGCTTGTAATATTTTTTTATTCCCTAAATCAAACTGTGCAGTTACCTTAAACGAGTTTTGCACCTTAAACTGGTCAATATCGCGTTCTCTTTCAACAATGATGCGCACAGCTACGGATTGCACACGCCCAGCTGATAGCCCGGTTTTGATCTTTTTCCACAAAATCGGTGATAATTCAAAACCTACCAAGCGGTCAAGAACACGTCTAGCCTGCTGTGCATTTACAAGATTGATATCAATAGTGCGAGGGTTCGAAATCGCATTTTTGATGGCGCTCTTTGTAATTTCTCTAAAAACTATTCGCCGTGTATTTTGATCATTCAGCTTTAGCGCTTCTTTTAAGTGCCAAGATATCGCTTCTCCTTCGCGGTCATCATCCGTCGCGAGATAGACAATTTCAGCATCTTTAGCTAAACTTTTAAGGGATTTTATAACGTCCTTTTTATCTTTTGATATTTCGTAGGTAGGCACAAAACCATTTTCGATGTCAATCGCATGATCTCCTTTGGGTAAATCACGCACATGACCATAACTAGAGGCTACTGTGAACCCTTTTCCCAAGTATCCCTCAATGGTTTTTGCTTTGGCTGGTGACTCTACTATTACTAGCTGTTTTGACATACACTGTGCGATTAGAAATTGCGCACAAATATCTATTTTTTTTTTAAATATCACTAAACTAAGTAAGAATTTCTATATTTTTCGTCAAAATTTCGTACCTTTTAAATCTTAATTTTAATCTTGTGGTAAGCTCATTTAGAGACCATAATTTTTTATTTAGTGACTCCGTACTTTTAAAAGTATTAAATTGTATTCAAGATGAAGAAATTAATCACCACCTTTTTTTTATCCATTTGTTTTAGTTTTGTATGGGGACAAGATTTTGAATGGGCCAAAATAATGGATGATTGTAGTAATTGTGAAGTGGTCGCCAATAAAATTACAGTTGATGAAGATCATGGATTTATTGTAGGTACTTTTGAAGGAAATTTTGCAGGCTACCAGTCTGAGGGCAAAGATGTTTTCTTCGCTGTTTTTGATCTTGTTACGGGCAATTTACTGGGTGACGGGGTTGAGGTCATTCAGGGTGCTGGAGATGCTGAAGGAATTGACATTACGACGAATTATGATATAAATGTTGGAGGCAGATTCATCATCACAGGGACTTTTTCTGGAGAAATATTCACACGAAGCAATGTTTATCATGGTGATATTTCGATCCAGTCTCGGGGAGGCAAAGATTTTTTCTTGGCCCAAATCGTTTATGTCACGGGGCAAATAGAAGTGGCAAGTTTATTGACAGGAGGAGGAGCATTGGACGACGAGGCTATAGCCATTGTCAAAAATAATGAATATGAATACACGTCTACTTATGTTGCGATAAATTATAACTCCGAATTTTTAACAGTCGATAATTGTTATGGTGATATGGAATTCAACTATTGCAATCCTTTAGACAATGAATGCACGCTAGAACTAGAAAATAAAACGGGAAACACCCAGGTTGCGGTTCTAGAATACCATGTTTGTGGAGATGCTGATGATAGAAACATGAGTTTCCAGCGGGCCGTATCCGTGTTAGGTGATACTAAAGATGCAACAGTTACAGCTACGAGTATTAGCTTAAGTAGAGTCTATACAGTCCCTACTTATTATACAGACGTAATTGTAGGTGGTTACTTTACAGGAACAGTAATAGTTGATAACGGAAAAGACTTGAACAAAATTGAACAGGAACATACCACTCGAGGTATAGATGGATTTGTACAAAAAATTAGATTTCCGAATAAGAACGAAGAAATATCTCCAGGTTTTCATGGAACGTTTATAAGCGGACCGTATGATGATAAAGTAACTGGTGTAGCAGCAACTAGCGTATATTTTGATAATGATCACTTACTTAATAACGTTGCAGTGACAGGCACTTGCCAAGGTTGGACCCAGTTTGATCATCTGGATCATGAATATAATACTGGATACCAAGAGCCAAAAGCAATATTCACTGCCAAATACCTATCGAATAATGGTTTATTTTTTAATAATCAGTGGGTGAGCTTCGGATATTATGTTAATAAAAACCCTTATGAAATACATGCCACTGATATCAATATGAGTTTTAATGGTGAAATATTTCTCACAGGATATTTTGGAGATAAACTAAATGATGAGCCTGAATTTGCCCCATTAGCCTTTGGTAATGTTAACGATGGTATTTTTACTATTGAAAGTGTAAATGGCTACGATGCCTATTTAGCCAAATTTTCGACTACTAAAGGTGTCGTAGAATATGTAAAAGAAATCACTGGAGAGGGTATGAATAACCAAGCCAATGGCATTTATCTTAATCCCTGGGAAAATCCGGATGGTTACATTATCCATGATGAGGTATATCTCACAGGAATAGTATCTGACGCCCATTTTGATGATGACAATATTCAGATTATTAGTAACAATAATCATACTCCATTTATTGCCAAACTTGGGCATTATGAAGAAGGACAAGGAGATCAACCCGACTTTCAGTTCATTAATCCTAGTACAAACATGGTGTACCCTAATCCCGCAGTGTTAGGTGGACAAATATCAATTTCAGTGCCTAGCGAAGAAATCATACAAAAAGTAGAGTTTATTCATACTATCGATGGCAGTGTTTTGGAGGTGAACAATTTTAATGAATCGAACACTTTTTCAACGCATCAATTAGTAACTGGCAATTATATCATGAGGGTTATTACTAAAACTAATGCTTATGCGCAATTAATTATAATAGAATAAGAATTTTCTTGGTAATAATATGGACTAATGTAAACCTATAATATTTGAATGAAGAAACGTGAGGCTAGTATTGGACTCATATTTTCTTTAAACAAAAATTAAGTTTAATACCTGAGAATACTTGAATATTAAATAAAATTAGCAAAATTCATTTAAAAACAATGGCTCTTCACTTCCAATTGAAATTAAAATACCTTAACTTCGCTCAAAAATTAAAAAATTGACACTAGAAGAAGCACAACAAAAAGTAGATCAGTGGATTAAGCAATATGGTGTTCGGTACTTTGATGAGCTTACCAATTTGGCCATCCTCATGGAAGAAGTTGGGGAGTTATCTAGAATCATGGCTCGAACATATGGGGAGCAATCTTATAAAGAGGGCGCACCAAGAAAAGATCTTGCCGATGAACTGTCTGATGTTTTTTGGGTAATACTTTGTTTATCCAATCAAATGAACATTGATTTAACAGAAGCCTTCAGAAAAAATCTTCAGAAAAAAGAAGTGCGTGACCATATGCGTCATAAAAATAATAAGAAACTTAGCTCATAATTTTAAATTAAGTTTAC
>JAUIFR010000312.1 GCA_030430325.1 Bacteroidia bacterium
GCCCAAATAAACCATAAAAAATTACATAATATTTTAATTATCAAAAGTATAACTCAATTATTATAATAATAAAAAAATAAGAATATCGATTATAAAAACTATACCTAATCTACAAATATTCTTCAACAACATGGAGGGTAAGCCAAACAAATCATCTATTATAATCTTGTAAAATCTGAAGAAAACAAAAAGACAAAATAAGTCTTTGTATTCAAATAAACTACTCACATTTCAACAAAATTATTTGTGTAATTAATAATTATAATTTTTGTAAAATAAATTGAAATAATGAATAAATTCTGCAAAATTAGTTCATTTCAATGCTGTTTGTTGCCTTTTCAGCTTACTTTTTATCGACAAGAGCTCAATGAAATGCCCAGATTTACGGAGTTATTGTAATTGTTCGTTTATTCTTGTTAATTTTATTCCTTAATTTACGTTTATCCACCGTTTATTTAGTAAAAAAAGCATGCAATTAGTGCTAGAAACGTTTGTAAAAGGAATTCTTGGGCAGCAACTCAATTTTTTGGGAAGGGCAATCACTTTGGTTGAAAGCACGCTGAAGGAGCATCAACAATTTGCGGATCAGGTGCTGGAGCAGATATTGCCACATACTGGCCAAAGTATCAGGCTAGGTATTAGTGGCCCTCCAGGTGTAGGGAAGAGCACTTTTATTGAGGCATTTGGTCAATTATTCGTAGAAGCTGGTAATAAATTGGCTATTTTGGCTATTGACCCTAGCAGTCAGCGTTCACAAGGAAGTATTTTGGGGGATAAAACCAGGATGGAAGCACTAGCTACTCATCCAAATGTATTTATAAGGCCAAGCCCAGCTGGTACTGCTTCGGGCGGTGTTAACCATCATACTAGAGAGAGTATTTTGCTCTGTGAGGCAGCCGGATATGATATTATAATCGTCGAAACAGTGGGTGTAGGGCAGTCAGAGGTTGTTGTACGTCAGATGGTTGATTATTTTTTATTATTGGCACAACCTGGTGCTGGAGATGAGCTGCAAGGCATAAAAAGAGGGATTATGGAGCTTGCTGATGGTATTGCCATTACTAAATCTGATGGTCGATTATTAGCCGATGCCAGGATTGCTCAAAAATCACTTGAAAGTGCACTCCATTATCAGATACCGTTACATGATCATTGGCGCCCTGAGGTGTTTTGTTGTTCGGCTTTAGAAAACAAAGGCTTGACAGATGTATACCAAAATATTTTAAATTTTATCGAGCAACAGAAAGCTTCAGGCGAGTTGGATCGATATCGGCAAACGCAACGTAAAAATTGGTGGATAGAAACGTTAAGGTATGGATTAATTGAGCGCTTCTTTCAAAGCCCCTATGTTAAAAAGCAGTTGGCTGAATTAGAGCAAGAAGTGATACAAGGTAACATGTTACCAAAGCGTGTAGCCCAGCAGTTATTGAAGTTATATTTTAGTAATGAGCCGATCGGTAATTTATAAATTAATCATATGTTGCCTAACTATTTGGAGTGCACATAGCCAAGGACTCAAGCGGATCTTTTACTCCACTTCGGCTGCTGAATGGAGTTTGCTCTCAAGCTATGAAGTATCAACGTATGCCACAGATTCACTTGCTTTAGTGCTAAAGCTTCAGGATATTTGTAAGGCACTTCGGTCAGATAACTATCTTTTTGCTGCGGTTGATTCCATCCGATTTTCTACAAATCCTGTATTTGTTCAACTCCGAATTGGCCCTAAATATAAAGGGCAGGTATATTTGGATGAAGTTGGCCTATCTACCGCCAGGCAGCTCCATATTCCTACCAAAAAGAATAAAATTAGCATGACTGCTCTCCAAAAGCTGGGTAAGCGACTGCTATCTTTTGCTGAAAATCATGGTTACCCTTTTGCTTCCTATAAGTGGATCCCTACGCATTGGAGTAACGATTCTATTACATTATCGATTGATTATCAAACAGGTCAGCGTATTGTTTTTGACAGTCTACTTTTAACGAATGAATTTATAAACCCTTCTTTTTTAGCGGCATATTTACGAATAGGTTATGGAAAGGACTTCCAACAAAAAAAAGTGGATGATATACCCAATCAGCTCCTAGCCCTGAAGTATGTGCGGCTAATACAACCACCGAGCATTCATTTTAGAAAAAAGAAGGCCCAAATCAAATTAGATTTAGCCAAGCGAAAGGTAAATACGATCGATGGTATTGTTGGGTTTTTCCCGTCACAGCAAGATGGTAATCGTCTTTTGGTCACTGGTCGATTTAATTTAGGCTTGTCTAATTTATTTAAAAGCGGAAAAGAGCTCCGCATAAATTGGGAAAAAAATGACCCGCTTTCACAGCAATTAAATACCTATTTTGCATTTCCAAACATTCTACGTACGCCATTGGATATCAATGGTCAATTTGATTTACTCAAACAAGATACTAGTTTTTTAAATCGACATTGGAATTTAGGCATACGAACGCATCTTGCCAGGTTACAACAAATTGGGATATTTGTAGAGCAACATGTTTCAGATTTGTTAAGCACTGCAAATTTTCAAGGTGAATCACTACCACCTATCATCGATTATGCTAAATTTGGCTATGGTGTCACCTATGAATATGG
>JAUIFR010000313.1 GCA_030430325.1 Bacteroidia bacterium
ATTTATGCTGATGAAGAAGTTGGCAACAAGTATAAAATGCTTAAATCACGCCTCAAGCAAAAACTGATTAATCATCTTTATTTTTTGGATTATGATGATGTAGGTGTAAAAAAAGCCAATAAATACGAACACGAAAGCCTAAATAATCTTTTTCTGGCCCGAATCTTTTTAAAAGAAGGGGATAAAGAAACGGCCGAAAAATTATTGATTAAATCTAAGCTCATGGCTGAGAAAGCTGAGTTTAATGCCATTATTGTAGATTGCTTAATTCATTTGCGGAATATTTATGCAGATCTTTGTAGACCCAAGTTGTATGACAGTGCACTAGCCTCACTAGCCAAATACAGAGAAATACTAAGGGCTGAAGAGCAGGCCAATGATATGTTTTATGCGATAAAAATCCGGTTAAATAAATCCGTACGCTCACGAAGGCTCGCGATGGGAGAAGCAAAGGAAACCGTACAAGAATTACATGAACTTTGGCGGCAATATAAGTCATTTGGTATCTTCGAACTATATTATCATCTAAATATTTGGTATTTGGAACTAGTTGGTGATTTTAAGCAGATCATCAAAATAACCAAAGAAACCGAGCAAAGCTGGGATAAGAACCACTTAAATGATAAGCGCTTCGATCATCGATTTAATAAATATATAAGGGTTTATGCTCATTTAAGAGCGAAGGAATATAATGATGGGCTATTTTTAGCGGAGCAGTATATTGGCTATTTTAATCGCACCTCCAACAACTGGTTTGCCTTTATGGAAAACTACTTCCTACTTGCCATGCATTCGAAGCGGTACACCTATGCATTGGAGCTAATGAATTCGGTATTCATAAATTCATTTTTTATACGATTGGGTGAACAAGTTCAAGAGCGTTGGTCATGGTATCAGGCTTACCTCGATTTTGTTATCCCCAATAAAAATGAAATGAAAGATTTCAGCTTTAGAGATATTATAACTTCAAACCCTAGTTACTCTAGAGACAAACTAGGATTTAATATTGCGATCATTATTCTTCAATTTATATACTATATTGAAAAGCAAGATATTGATTCGTTACTTTACCGTGTGGAGACCATCAAGCGATATACAACATCACATTTGGATGTAGCTGGAAGTGAGCGAGTTAAATTATTCTTTAAGCTTTTAATTTTAGTGGTTAATGCTGATATGGATGTGGAACAAATAAAAGTAAAGGGTAATAAAACTTTTGAAAAACTACAAAAAACTATACCCCCTGGTGATGCTTTTGCTGAAATAGAAATTATTCCATATGAGCACCTATGGGAAATCGTCATGCAAAAATTAGAACAATTTGAAGGATCGTCCTCTAATTTAAGTTAAAATACAATTAATTTGAATATTTTTTGCTAAATTTATTCAAGAATAATCCAGCTTAGCAGATCAAACATCAAGTTTTTCTAAACTCTCTTGGGTAAGAGGTTTACTGATGTATTTTTTTACATACGTATATTTCTCACTACGATTGATATCCTGAGGATTAATGGAGGAAGACAACATCACAATCCTAGATTTGTCCTTAATATCCTCCGATAACTTGTCAAACTCATCTAAAAATTGAAACCCATCCATTAGTGGCATATCAATATCCAAGAAAATCACATCTGGCAATACATTGGCCACTTCGCTAACTTTTTCCATATTTCGCAAAAATTCCAACGCACTCTTACCCCCGGTATGTGTATAAATATTTTCTGTAATATTGGCCGCCTCGATCATTTTTTGATTAATTAGATTGTCAATCTCATTATCATCAATGAGCATTACAGCATAATATTTTTTCTTATCTTTCTCCGTCATCTTTTATTATTTTGAAAATTTAGCGATTGTATCCGTGCAAATACTAATCAAAAAAAACTTTAGGATAAATCTGCAAAAAAAACCCTATATAAACTATATTTTATTCTAAAAAAATTACTCGTGTAATTTATCAAACAATATTGCATACCACAAACTTATAATTCAAATTTAATCCCCTGTGCTAAAGGCAATTCCTTGCCATAGTTTATGGTATTTGTTTGTCTTCTCATATATGCCTTCCACGCATCAGAGCCCGACTCTCGCCCACCGCCTGTTTCTTTTTCGCCACCAAAAGCACCTCCAATCTCAGCCCCTGAAGTACCAATATTAACATTGGCTATACCACAGTCAGAACCAGCACAAGACAAAAACTGCTCTACCTCTTGTACATTATCCGACATGATACTTGATGATAAGCCTTGTGGCACATTATTTTGCATTGCAATAGCCTGATCAATTTCACTATAGCGCATCAAATAAAGTATTGGCGCAAATGTTTCATGTTGAACAATACTGAAGTGATTTTCGACCTCATATATTGCAGGTACAACATAACAACCTGAGGGTGCGCCTTCCAAAACATCTCCTTCAACCACTACCTTACCTCCCTCTTGCTTAATTTTATCCAAGGCACTTAAGTATGTATTTACTGCATCCCGATCAATAAGTGGACCCATATGATTATTTTCATCGAGTGGATTACCAATTTTGATTTGGGCATATGCATGCTTAAGCTTTTGTTTTACCGAGTC
>JAUIFR010000089.1 GCA_030430325.1 Bacteroidia bacterium
CACTCGAGCCATTCGTGCCGAACAAATAGAGATGCTCCCATTCGCATGGCTACATCTCGAATTTGATTTAGGGAGTCTCGCTCCATTGGCAGTGAAATCCACTTACCCGAAAGCCCCTCTTTAATCAGAGCATAAGCAAATAACTGCCCCTCTGAATAATCTAATCGGGTTGACGCAACAAATTTAAAGAACACTGCTGGCTCTGCATCATCACTTAAATAAACTGTTTTACCATCTGGCATAAAGTGTGCATCTTCATGCATAAACCGCCCCATTTGGTAGTGTTTTCTAACCACTTTTTTCGAGGTAGGATCAACCTCAACCATGAACCCATAATTGATGTATTTTGGATACCCATTAAAATCAGTTGTGTCGAGTATACCTTTACCTCCCTTATAAATATAACTATTATTATAAGGCTCTACTTCTTCCGCACTAAAAATAGTACCATTTGGTGATAATGTACCTCCACAATTAACAAATGTGCCACCAACCGCACTAAAATCTACATTGCTGAAACTTCCCGTACTATTCCACTTGCCATTCAATAATTCTATATCAAAAATTGTACCACCTCCGCCATCTCCTAAAACTTTATTCGTATACTTAGATTCATGGCTTACATATAGTTGGGCTTTACTATTTGATGCTCCAGGTAAATAAACCACTAAATCATGGTAACCTTTTGCCAGTGCTTTTTGACCTTGGTGGTTTGCAACGGTGTCAACACCTTCTTGAAATAGGATTTGATAGGAATATCCCTCAGGTAACATGATCCCATCAAACGACGGGTCAAATCCCGCCTCTTGAAATGGCTTCGGCTGATCAGAATTTACCTTTTCTGTTTGCTTACATTGAAACCCAACCAAACTTACCAAAAGGCAGGTACTAATATATAATAAGACTTTTATATTCATTATTTAAAATCTTTATAAAGCATACTCGCCTGAATACCAGCATTTTTTTGATATTTTCCACTGGTATAACATTCAAAGTCTCCCTCAATACTATGATAGTATACTTGGCAAATCTCAACAAATGGATAAATTCGAATGGGTTGCACACAAAACATTTCGAGTGTCCAGTAACCTTCAAAACCCACATCGCCAAATCCGGCAGTTACGTGCACAAATAAGCCAAGTCTACCTATAGAAGAGCGCCCCTCTAGCATTGGCACCAAGTTATTTGTTTTGGTATATTCACAAGTTCGACCTAAGTATAACTTACCTTGTTCCAGCAATAGGCCATCTTCCGGTATTATTATTTTCTTTACGGCATGATCTTTTTTCATGTCTAACATAGCCTCATCATACACCAAAAGCTCATTATGGAGGCTTAAATTATAACTATTTGGGTTTAGTCGTGACTCATCAAATGGATCAATTTGTATATCATTGCCCATGCGGTTGAGTATTTCTTTTCCGGAAAGAATCATAGTAATTCAATATTTCAGCCAAAGTTAATATGATATATTAACTATAGTAAGGTTTCTTGTTTAAATTTATGTTAAGAGTGGTTTTTATTAATTTCTTCTAGCTCAATACTTCTAAATTTTGTGTAAAAATTTACATAAAAATTGACCTCATCACGTGAAATAATGCGTTTTATTTTTTGACATAAAAACTTACACTGTACTATTTAAACGGATTTGTAGTTTGACAATGCTTTTCATACTTTTTAGATTGCATATTTGCCGATTAAAACCCAATTAAATTGAATGATTAATGATCGTTTGGACAGAAGAGAGCCAATTAAATGAGCTAGCCAAATGCCACAGGAAGTGTTTTCCCAACTCTTTATCATCTCAGCTTGGTTTAAGGTATTGTAAAAAATTTTTAGGTTGGTATTTAGATTGCGCGCAGGGGTTTTTAATGCACTGCGAACAAAATGGACAAATTCAAGGGTATTGTGGCGGAATCATAGTAAATGGTGTGTTACAAACTGGCTCGGCTTCTTCCATGTTTCAGCATAGCTTTAATGACGCACTTTTAGCCTTAGTCATTCGGCCATGGCTTTTGCTACACCCAGAAATTCAGAAAAAATATCGATTTGTATTAAGAAATATTAAATATCGATTTTCGCCTCCTAAACTGCCAAAATCAGGCCTAAAAAAGCAAAAAGAGACCCCACATACGGGGCTAGTGGTTATTGGGGTGAACCCAGAGTTTCAAGGGAAAGGCATTGGGTCCAAATTAATGCAAGAATTTGAAAATCATACGCTTAAAGTGGGGATACGACATATGAGGCTAACTGTAAAGAAAAACAATTTACAAGCAATTAAAGCTTATGAAAAAAATGGTTGGAAAAAGGCATCTTCTGATAAGATTTATTGGAGTATGGTAAAAGAATTAAATCAGGTTCATGAAAATAATTCATATAAATAATCACTACAGATATAATAAATTTAGGTTTTTTCTTAATTTAGGCCGAACTAGGGATTAGAATTGATGGTACAAATTATAATGAAAAGATGGACTAGTATATTGGTGCCAATATTGTTGATAGGCATTAGTGCGTGTAACTCAGGAAAGAACTTAATTACAAAAGCAAATAGAAAGTTTGATCGTGTAGAGTTTGAAGAAGCTATTAAACTTTATCAGCAGGCAATTGCCAAAAAGCATGATATAGCATTCGCCAATTATAAAATTGGTGAATCATTCCGAAAATCTAACCGACTTGGTGAGGCATTGCCATTTTACAAAAAAGCAATAAATGGAGGACTTGATAGCCCAGAAGTGCATTTTCATTATGCTTACGCCCTCAAAGTACATGATGATTACTCTTCAGCAAAAGAGCAGCTCAACATGTTTGTTAAAAAATCGAAGGATAAAGCACTGATAAAGGTAGCAAAGTTAGAGCTTGAAAACTTGGCCAGTCTAAACATACTTAAATCAAAGAAAAGTTATTTTAAAATAAACAGTGCTGGTAGTATTAATACCGCGGCACCTGAATACTCTCCATTTGTACTGGGAGATACATTTTATTTTACTTCGGCCAGAGATGATAATAAGACGTTCAAAACCACAGGCACACCCTTTAGTGATTTATATTATTGCGCCATTGATGGAAAAGAGATCGATGCAAGTACAGTAAAAAAACTAGAGGAACAATTTAATACTACGGGAGTTAACGAAGGTACCATTGCCATATCCCCTGATGGGAACACCATGATATTTGCTAGGGGCACTAATGGCAAACGAAGAAGTGGAAAAGAGGTGAATTTATTTATAAGTAGGTTTCGAAATGGTGCTTGGAGCGAACCCAAAAAAATGCTGATAAATGAACCTGATTCATGGGATTCAAGCCCGTGTTTTAGTAGAAATGGTAAAACATTGTACTTTGCATCAAATAGGAAAGGGGGTAAAGGAGGTATTGACATTTATTCTGCTAAACTTGATGGGCGTGGGCGCTGGGCGCGTGTTAAAAACTTGGGAAAGTCAATTAATACACCTGGGGACGAGCTCTTCCCTTATGTTACTGAAGATGGTAAGATGTACTTTTCATCTGATGGCCACCCCGGATTTGGAGGGCTTGATTTGTTTGTAGCTATTCGTAAAGAAGGCAAAACACGGGTGCAAAATCTGGGTAAACCCATGAATTCGCCATATGACGACCTTTCCATGTATTATATAAATACGTTAGAAGGGTTCTTTGCATCAAATCGACCCGGCGGTGCTGGCGATGATGATATTTATTATTTTTATGATGACTCTCCCGAGCTCAAAATTGTTAATTATTTCCTTGAGGGAATAACCTATGCTAATACCGATAGTGGTAAATTTATTTTACCAAATACAAAAGTAAGGCTCACCGATGTAAATGAAGTTACCATTGCTCAGGTAACAAGTGACGACAAGGGATATTTTAAATTTGAAGTGGATGACAACCGGGAGTATTTGCTCATTGGTGAACAAGAGAAGTATTTTACAGATAGAAGGTCATATTCCACTATGGGTAAGGGGGTAGATCAAGAAAAACTCACCAAGCCAGTGACCACTATTACTTTCAAAACAGAGTTGGTGCTAGAACGGATTGTTATAGACAAATCTATTGTTTTACAAAACATTTATTATGATTTGGATAAAGATAATATTAGAGAAGATGCAGCTGTAGAGCTCGACCGCTTGGCACAATTACTCATTGACAACCCATATATTAAAATTGAATTAAGCTCACACACCGACGTGAGAGCTCCAGACGACTATAACATGGACTTATCACAACGCCGGGCGGAGTCAGCCGTTAATTACCTAATCTCAAAGGGCATTGCAGAGGAGCGAATGGTAGCCAAAGGGTATGGTGAAACCAAATTAATCATCCCAAATGCCGAAACCGAAGAGCAGCACCAAAAAAATAGAAGGACGGAGTTCAAAGTGACTGAGATAGACAACTCCATAAGAGTAATTGATGGTGAAATGCAACAAGGCAGCAAAGAAGAGGCTCAAATTAACGATTTAGATGATCTTGGCTCAGATGATGATGATTTTGAGCTAGATATGGATGAAGATTAGCTGTGCAGTACGCCATCGAGATTCAGTTCACTTATATTAATTAAATTTTCTTCACAAATGCTACCTGGCACAAAAATATATTTCTTATCATAAATCTCCTGATTGATGTAATAGCTAATCCAATATTCATTATATAAATGAAATACGGCTGGGTCGATAGGCTCAATTAATTGTACACCATTCGAATCCAGCTCATCAAAATAATGCCTCAATATGGATGTTTTTTGTTTTTTCCCATCTACTTCGCCATAGCCTTTAGATGTAATTAGAACATTTTTAAGTTGATTTTCATTTTTATTAATGATATACACGTTCCATTGCTCATTATTCAGCTCATCGAATTTCCTAGCGATGGCGATCCAAATATTCTCTACTGGCAAAAAATTCAAGTCCTCTTTCATCCGCTACATAAATTTTGCTCCATCTTCAAAATTATTAAAATTGCCCTTTAGTGCCTAATTTCTTCATTGAAAAGAATTAAAAACATCAATCATTTTAAATATATTTTGCTAATTTTGTTGAATATTGAACATATTTTGCTAATTTTATTCAAATATTAGCAGCTTGTCGTTAAATATAAAACATACCAAGCTTAACAATTCGTTAATATAAAAAACTAAATTTATCACTAGATTTGGTGTTAGAAATTATTCGACCTACACCATGGCCAAAAAATTTAACGAACGCATCCAGTTCGATGTGTTAACCAAGCTCACTTATCAGCTTTTCGATCTTACCAAAAGAGAGCGAACCTTTATAATTATTATCACGATTTTATTCTTGTTTTGTGGGGTACTTTTACCATACCCTCATATCGCTATGTGGTTTGGTTTTGCATTGGCAGGATACTCTGCTATAGCCAATGACAGCATCCAAACTATTGGTACATTCATTGCTTCCAACACCAATCGAAAATGGTGGGCGCTATGGCTATTTATTGGGTTAATTTTTGTAGCCACAGTTACTTATAGTTGGTTTGTATATGATGGGGATATCACTTATCAAAGGTTATCACACAAAGGCTTTGATACGACACCTACTACATTTTCATTTTTACAGCTTGCAGCACCTATTTTTTTATTAATTATCACCCGGTTACGCATGCCAGTATCTACTACTTTTTTATTGTTAAATGCTTTTAGTAGTAGTTCTGGAGCTATTTTGTCAGTACTTAAGAAAAGTGTATCAGGCTATGTTTTGGCATTTATTTGTGCGAATTTTATTTGGTTTTTGATTTCACGATTTGTAAAAAAATACTTAAGTGGCAAACCAGCCAAATATTGGCTACCCATACAGTGGGTTACCAGTGGCACGTTATGGTCGTTTTGGATTATGCAAGACGCAGCTAATATTGCCGTATTTTTACCTAGAAATTTAGGGCCCTGGGAGTTCGTGGCCTTTGCTGCTTACATTTTTTTGGGACTAGGCTTATTGTTTTATTTACGTGGTGACCGCATTCAGGAAATTGTAACTGAAAAGTCTGGTGTGGCAGATATTCGAGCTGCTACATTAGTGGATTTTGTTTACGCAATACTACTCTTTTATTTCAAAATAATTAGTGAAATACCAATGAGTACAACGTGGGTTTTTATTGGGTTACTTGGTGGCCGAGAGCTTGCCATAAGTTTTAGTAAAAAAAGAAAGAAAAAGCGTATAAAATCACTTTGGAAAAGCGTAGCATTGATTAAAAAAGACCTAATTTATGCAGCCACAGGCCTTATTGTTTCACTTATTGTGGCCATTGCAGCTAATGATGCTCTTCGTAAGGAGCTCTTCGCTTATTTTGGAAATTGATTTTGAATGAAACCAGCTACTTGTAAGGGTAAGTTTGGAGCAAGAGCAAGAGGATTACCCAATCGGCAACGTCACATAAAACGTAGTACCCACCCCCAGCTCACTTTCACATTCGATTTTACCGCCTAATTCTTGCACTAGCTCAGCTACGATACTGGTTCCTAAACCTGTGGAAGACTCTCCAGCGGTGGATTTGGCGGTTAAAGTTTGGAAGCTATTATAAAGCTTCTTACGATCTTCTTCACTCATGCCGGGTCCTTCGTCTTTGATCCAGATGCGTACGTTATTTTCATCGACTTTCTCGAGGCCCAAGTAGATGTTTTTGCCTTCTGGGCTGAACTTGATGGCGTTACTGAGCAAATTTTGCACAATTCGATCAATATGCTGGCGGACGCTCTTGATCAGTAGCTCTACAAGGTTCTTTTCGAGGTGCAGCGTGAGCTTTTTTTGCTGCAACAATCCTTCGTTTTGAGCGGCGATTTCGGTGATTAAACCCGTAAGGTCGAACTCCGTGGATACGGTAAAGGCCGCTTCGGCCTCTTTATTCTGAGCATGGCTATTAGCGAGTGCCAGTAGGTTTTCTTCGACCAGCTCGATGGCTTTGCCCAGGGAGGTATCGAGCATCTTCATGCTCATGGCTAGTCTTTTATCTTCTTCTAAGGCAGTTTTGATCTTCTTACGGATGATCTCGGATAGCCTTTGAGAGCTGCTGATGGGGCTTTTCAGATCATGGATGATCTTGGCCATTTTCTCCTCGATGGCATCGATTAATGCCTGCGCGTCAGCTTTGGAGGAGCCAGCCGCTTGGAGCGTAGCCTTCATTTTATTAAACTCGGCTTTCATCTGCGCGTGATCCCTCTGGATGGCTTCTTTTTCGCGTTCCAGGCGGGTTTTTACGGTTTGGAGTTGCTCGTTTTCTCCTACTAGCTGATTTTTCTCATCACTTACGGTGAGGAGTTGCTGGGTAATTTGATCTTTTTGCTCGACGGCAATGCCTAGCTCGAGTTTTATTTTGTCGCTTGTTTCTTCGAGGTGTTCTTTTTCTTCTTGTACTACTTCTAGCTTACTGATCACCTCCGCTTTTTCACTGGCCAGCGTATTTACCTGGAAGCTCAGCTGGTTTTTCTCCCGCGTGAGCTGGGCAAAGGCCACTTTATACTCTTTTTTGCTCCAAGCGCGATCTTCAGCGGTGGTTTGTTGGCCACTATCTGCCGTGACGTATGCTGGCTGGAGCTTACGCGCCATGTAGCCTATACCAAGCAAAGCGATGAGGGCACCTCCGCCGAGCAGCGCCATGAACCAGATCGGCGTAGTGGCCGTTTGGCCTTCTTCGGCTAAGCGGCGTTCGAGCTCTTCGGCGGCTTTGCGCTGCTGTTCTTGGTTGCTGTTTTGCTCAGCAAGCATGGCTTTGATGTTTTCTTCGTTTCTTCGGGCGGTAAGGGCTTCGTCCCTGCGGTCGAGGCGGTCGAATACTTCGGCTTGGGCGTGGTAGATGTCTTTAAGATCCTCATAGTTGCCATTGCTCATGTTGGCGTGGTTGGCGGCGAGGGTGAGGTAGCTTGCGGCGTCTTCGTTATTACCATGATCCAAATAAAGTGCCCCTAAATTATAATAAGGCATATGGATACGCTCTTTATTACCTTGCTGCTCGATCTGCTCTAAGGCCAGTAGGCTATACTCCATAGCCCCTCCTGGGTTATTCCAAGCACGATACAAATAAGCTAAGTTGATGTAAACCAGTTCTCGGTAAAATTCATCGTCGCTATTATTGGCAAGCTCCAGTGATTTGAGGTAATGTTTTTCAGCTAGTTCATATTGCCTGGATTTTTTGTAAATGATGCCGAGGTCATTGTGAGCTTTGGCCTGTCTATGAAGGTTTTCACTATCCACAAACTGATTCATATAAATAGTATAGAAATAAGCAGCTGAGTCTAATTGTTTATTGTCACGATAAGAGAAAGCTAGGTTTTGTAACGATGATTTTGCACCTAAACTAAAATTTATATCATTCGATAATTTAAGGGCTCTTTGATAGTAAGCAATGGCTTGTTCATAACTATATAGATGATAGTGCGAATAGGCTATATTATGGAGTGACCTAGCATAATCTTGTTTGTTCCCAAGTTTTTGACGCACATTTTTTGCGTATATATGGTGTTCCAATGACTTTATAGTGTTATCAAGTTGACCAAAAGCTTTTCCCAATAAATCATGGGCATAACCGATATTTTTCTGATCTCCTCTGTTTTTTGCTTTAGTAAGAAGTAATTGAGCAAAATAAATTGTTGAGTCAGCATGAATTGATAAATAGTATTTGGCTAAAGACAAGTAATCTTGGTAAGATTCAATTTTTATTTTATGAGTAGTGTTACTTGAGCTACTTTCAGAGGGTTTTGCATATATTCCACTTAAAATAATACAAAACAATAGCGTTTTTTTAACAAATTTATCCATATTCAAAATATTTATTCAAATATGGCAAAATAATGTTGTAAATAAAAAATAGACTCGGCACTATAATACATATGTAATATCATGCCGAGTTTTTACAAATAATTAAATCGGCGGATTATCTCTATCCGCTTCACCACCCAATACTTGTGCCATCATGTTTTTGTTTAAACTTTTCATCGATAAAAAATTTTAGTTAAAAAATAAATTTCAATAGTAAAAACTTATCAAAAAGTTATTTTATGTTACAAAAAAGTACATATCAAAAAGTTCGATAAGCGTTTACAAGCTAGCAATTTTTGGGGAGGATTGCAAAAAGCGGGGTTGTCTGAATCACCGATAGCCACAGATGAAACAGATGGCTACGGATGGATTGTATTTCTTTAATGTATTTATCTTGTTTTTCTGCTATTTTAGGGGGTTTTAGTCGATTTTATGGTACTTTTACGTGATTTTTTCTCGGTAAAGTGCAATTGGTGGGACAGAGTAGGTTTAAGGCACAGGTTTGGAAAACCTGCGCCAGGAGAGCTGCCATAGCTTGCATTTCGTCTATTACGGTATTAAAAATACCATGATAGATTACGCCCGCATTGTGTCAAATGCGGGCGAGCGGGGTCACCTGATTGAAGGAGTTTTTGATGTTGGATACTTTTAGTTTAATTGTATTGGTCTATCAGGCTTTTTAATTCAAATAATTTGTTTTTGTAGAGGCTAAAATAACTAGGGTCTGCCATATCCGTTCCTTTTGTTTGTAAATTATACTCTAAAACATTTTTAAAAACGGTTGTAAATAATTTCTGATTGACATTATCAAACTCTGTTAAATCTAAAGTATCTATTGAAACTTTATTAAGAAATAATATTTTACGTCCTAACTCAGAATCTTTATTTACAAACATTAAGAAGTCATTAAACAATTTAAATGAGATCCACTTATTTGCCTTCCAAGTTCTATTTTTATCTATAATTACTGACATACTATTACTATTTTACAAATCATTTTCGTTCCAAATTTTTCTTAAATTATTGTCTGATATTCCGTTTGAGTTTAAATAGTGTTCAACACTATTTATTTGATTCTTATTCATATACCTATAATCTAAGATAACAATATCCGCCTTATTAATGTGAACTTTAAGCGATTTTATAAAGTCTTTCATATCATCAGGCACATAATTGTTTATACCTGGTTCTAGCCCAATTAGGTCCAACGATTTTCCTTTATGAAGACCACTAAGTGAAACCCATTCGACATCTGGATTATTTGCGCGCTCAAGATAACCATACTGTTTTTCAATTTTAGCACCTACCTCTCCTTCATGATCAATATACCCCTTGACTGGATCTTTTCCAAGCTCCAATTTTCTTTGTTCAAATGTTTGATTTTTAATTTTTTCTAACTTTCTACTAGTATTAATTGCTTTGAGCTTCTCTTTTTTTTCTAATAATCTGATTCTTTTTTCTTCTGGTGTTTCATATTTACCATTCTCTGCTTTCCCCAAAACCTTACTTCTCTCTCCATCCCCCAACCCATAACCCCCCAAAACCTCCTCTCGAGCTTCTTTTGTCAGCCTAAAACTACCACTTTTTGCTACTTTTATCAACTCCTCGCTATTTTGTAACATATAAATATCAACAGCTTCTTCCAACGCCTTAAGGTCGAGCTTGCCTTGGCTTTGCTTCACGATGCTATGTGCTAAAGTTTGCCTAATTTTCCTTAATTCATCGCGTAGTTGTAGATTATTTTTTAAATTAGCCAGCCTTTCAACAAAGATGGACTCGCCATTACATCATCTACACTTTCCAACCTGCCTGACAGCTGTCGTACTCGTCTTAGCGGCTTCTCTATTATTTAATCATTTCTTCCTTGAGTATTTCAACAATATCCTTTCGAACGGACTTCCATTTGTTATTATCCACAAAATCTTTGGGATTCCAAATTGATTTATCAAAATCATCAATTATACCTTTTACTTTTTCTATTTTTCTTATAACCTCAAGAGACAAGCAATCTTCTTCATGTAGTTTTTTAAGGCTATTCTCATGAAAAAAAGTGTAGTAGTCTCCTTCTAATTCTTCCAACTGAATTTGAATTGTGGATAAATAAGGTACATTAAATTCTTTTGCAGGAAGAAGCAAAAGGTTTAAAGTGTCAATAAATGATATAATTAATTGTTCCATTGTTATTATTCAGCGTAAAATATTTTTGACTTATCTCCTTTGGCTGGTACATACCCTTTTCCCACAACTTTGTTTTTCCCAGCAGTTCCACTGTTTATTTTATAGTAAGTAGAATTCGGATGGTGAGAATTACCAGTAGTAAAGGAGACAAAACCATCACCATCTTTTTGTACAAATTTCCATCCTTCTCCAGAATTTAATGGTTGTCTCTCCCATCCCTTACCTAACATTTTTCCTACTTCATCTGCCGATTTACCCCATATAGATTTCGGGTTAGCAAACAGATCCTCAAAAGATCGAATCACCCCCTCCGCTTCTTCCACAAACTTACCCTTTTCTGCTTTCTTTTCAAACTGCTCTAGCAACTTTCCTCTCCCCTCCGGCTGCATCCCATACCACCCCAAAACCTCCTCTTGGGTTTCTTTTGTCAGCCTAAAACTACCACTTTTTGCTACTTTTATCAACTCCTCGCTATTTTGTAGCATATAAATATCAACAGCTTCTTCCAACGCCGTAAGGTCTAGCTTGCCTTGGCTTTGCTTCACGATGCCATGTGCTAAAGTTTGCCTAATTTTCCTTAATTCATCGAGTAGTTGTAGATTATTTTTTAAATTAGCTAACTCTTTTTCGGAGATTTTTCCAGCAAGTTTAGCCGTTACCTTTTCAAGGTTTTGCAGTTCCAGTGCTTTGTTTACTTTGCATAAGGTAGCTAATTGCTTGGCTAGTTTGACTAGCTGCACTCCATCAGCGAGGGCGCCAGCAGCGCTCGCAATCACCCATACCACGGCTGGATCTTCGTCAGTAAGTACCTTTTCGGGATCGAAGGTGGTGTTGCCCGCCGGGGCGATTTGATCATACTCCTGATAGGTCATGTACCCATCAATACCACTTACGCCAATACTTAATCCACCGAGTATAACGGCTGACATTCCACTCATGCTGCCAAAGGAAGCAATGGCCAGGCCGATGGAGAGGGCGGCCATGGTGCTACGGATAATGGTATCATTGCGTTTGCGCCGCTCAAACTCTTGCATGGCTAGCTCATAGTAGATCGGATCATCGAGCAAAGGTATATTGCGCGAGGTGAGCTGCACGACTTTTTCTAAGCTCCAGATGAGTGCTGGGCATTCGCGCAAGTTCGCCCTTGTTTTTTGAATATTTTCATACTTTTCGCCCAAACTTTGCTGTAAAAACACCTGAAACTCCTTTCTATTACCATTTTTGTAAAAATCATAGAGCTGAACAAAGGGCAGTGATTCATCGCCAAACACAGGGTGAGTGGCCATGAGGGCCTTTCGAATGTGTTTTTCTTGAGTCTGTAACTTTTTTTGGAAGCGCTGCGTGATGTCAGCGGCTTCTTGGCTGGATCTAGCCCTTCTCAGGGTATCTTGCTGCTCTTTTTGAAGGGCTTCGTAGGTCATAAAAAGATCCGATTGACTGACGAGTGCTGCCTGAATGGCCCCCACACCTTCTTCGGTGACCTGGCTGTGCTCTTTTTGCACCGCTTTTTCACTTTCATTGAGCAAGGCCTGTGCACAGGCCACGGCATTTTGTTCAAAAAGCTTCAAAAAAGCCTCTTTATCGCTATTATTAATTTCTTCTACCTTTTGACCTGCTATACCTAACATGCGATCAGCCGAGTCGGCATCACCTAAGGTAAAATCTTCTTGATCGAGTTGGTCTTTTATTTCATTAACCGGTGTGCTGAGGATGCCCCATCCGGTGTTGATTTTGGTGAGGTCTAACCGAGTAGCCTGTAGCTGCTTGATGAGTGAATCAACATATACATCTTGATCTAGTCCAATCTGTGTACTGAGGAAGGCTTCGATGGTTTTGGCCCGTTTATCCTCTTGTAGTAAGAGGGGCCGGATGTATTGGTACGCTACTTTCCCCGAACTTTCGCCCAAGGCAATCCATCGGAGCTTTTCGGTGAGTGTTAGGTCAAAATGAGCGATGGCACGAGCAGTAAGTTGACTATTTAATTCATGAAATAATCGATTGCTCAGCCCATCATCTAGCCATAAGCGTTGTTGTTCGGCGTGATCTAAATTACTGAGTAGCAAAGCAGCTTGCCCATCAGGAAAGTCGGTAAAATTACCCATAAGGCTATTTTCGGCCACTACTAGCTCCCGCAGAAGATCTATATTCGGATACCCGGTAGCTGTTGAGGAAGATGAAACCCGTTCTTTGGGCCCAGAATTACTGTTCTGCATCATATGCAGCAGCTCACTTTCACGACTACCCGCAATTGAGCCCTGCATGAGTTTGATCAGGTAGCGCGAACGCTCATCATCGCTTAGGTGCGAGAGGTCTACGATGCCGTTACCAAAAGCACCTTGTCCTGGCTGCTTATTTCTCTTGCGCTGCTGAGGCTTGCTTTCATGCTTGTGGCCTTGCTGCTTATCGCCGTCATCATGTGTATATTCACCCACTTACGTATTTTTTCTTTTCATCAAGCGGTAATCGCTTACCAAACTTATGTTATGATCTATTTATTGATTAATACCAAAATAGGAAGAAATGTTACCCTATAAAAGATGCAATTTTTGAAAATAAAATATATTTAAAAATAAATCTAATGATACAAATTATGAATACTATTTTTATCACATAGAAATAGGTGGTCGTTACATACCAATAGATTGTTTTAGCTAATTTTAACTAATCATTATTTGGGGTATTCTTGTGTTATGATATTCAAAAGATGTAATTATTAAAAAATAAATTAGAGGTTGATTTCTTAGATTTATGCAATATTGATCGAATTATACAAAAATGGTTGAATATGGTGCGGCTAAGGCACAGGTTTGGAAAATCTGCACTAGCGTGAGTATACACTTTAGATAGTTTTGAGTAAAATTGAATTATAATTTTTCAAAGAATTAAATCTTGTTTTTCTGCTATTTTAGGGGGTTTTAGTCGATTTTATGGTACTTTTACGTGATTTTTTCTCGGTAAAGTGCAATTGGTGGGACAGAGTAGGTTTAACCCGAAAAATTCATAAAGAGGGA
>JAUIFR010000090.1 GCA_030430325.1 Bacteroidia bacterium
AGATCGAAAAATTGCATTTTGGAAAATGTTTTCACACTTACAAAAACCAAACGCTATTTTAACTAAAGTATGTGAAATTAATTATTAGACTTTATGTAATAAAATATTTTCAGCTACCTTCTCCTGCATTCTCTTTAATGCAATAATGGTTCTACTAATAGATTCGTTTTGATATAGATATATATAATAGAAATTTGCCCGTTTAAGGTACCCAAATTTCGCCACATAGCCTTGTTTATTTAATTCCTTGGTAAATTTTTTGGCATTATTATATACTCCAAATGCTGCTATCACAACATAATTACCAACTTCTAACTCAACAGAATCACCACTCGTATATTTCTTTTTTATCATTACTAAACCTCTGAGTTGCTCCTCGCTCAAATTTTCATAATCAATAGCTGATTTTTGTGCATTGATACTTTGCATTGCACTGTACAAAAAAATAGTGATAATGATTACTCTAAGTAAAGATAAATGCTCAAATAGATATAAAAATGAACATATTTTGCAAAAATGATTCATTAATTGATGGTTTATGGTTTGAAATGGGTGCTATTTGTATTATGTCCAACAAACATCGAAATGTTAAGGAATAATTGAGTGAATTAATGAGTTTAATGTGTAAATTTTAATTATTAATTACTTAAATTAGAAATTCTTAATCAATACCTATAATGAAAGATAACATCATCAACCTATACAAGAATAGCAAAATTGATAAAAGTAATGATGTAGAAGACTACTCTGATCTTCTTTTTCGATTTACAATACCATTTGACAAGCAATTTATAAATTTGGGATTTGACTTTATTGAAATGATAGAGTTTTCCATTATCGCATGGAATATTGGTAATTTCAAGTCAATCATGGGAGGCATTGAGGATAAAATTAACGAAACTTTCAACACCAAAGAACTTAAAAAAAACGAAGTTAAGCTATTAAAGAAACTGATTGAAGATAAAGTCAATTTATTTAGTCAATATGACCGTTTTATTGTTGATTTTGATATTTATGGGATCGAAAATGATGACCCTATTCTACATATTATTACCCAAAATAAAGATGAATACATTAATACAATTAGGCATTCCCCTTTTGAGCATGCTTATGAAGAATCAAATTTTGAGCAGGGCATTATCAACCGAAGTGCGATCATTTTAACGCCACTTCAGCCATTTTTTGATTGGAAAGAGAGGTTCCTTAATAATAAAAATAAAAGTAAAGATAGTAGTATATATTTAGTAAGTGAAGAACTAGATACAGTTTCTGAAATTGAGAAATGGCTTAAACGAAGATATGATAAGTTTTTTTGTATGGAACTTGAAGATTACACACCAAACAAGAAATTATGGCCACAATCTAGAACCTATAAATTATTTAAACAATGGTTTAATATTGAATTCTCAACCATGATTTTTGATCATGAAACTGAGCCAATTTATAAGTTAGATTAGCATTCCGTTTCAATAAAATATTTGAGGCTTATCACTTTCTCTGCCTTAAAAATTCAATCAGTAAACTGGCCTTGCTCTCCCCGATCACCTCAGCAATTTCTTTTTCATTTGCTTCCTGAATTTTTTTTAATGATTTAAAGTGTGCTAGTAATTTGTCGGCTGTTTTCTCCCCAATACCTGGTATATCTTCGAGGCCCGTTTGAAAGGATTTTTGGCTACGCGTATCCCGATGAAAGGTAATGGCAAATCGATGGGCCTCATCGCGTATGCGCTGCAACAACTTCAATGAAGGTGATCGTTTATCAATGTGTAAAGGCAGACTATCCTCAGGTACATAGAGCTCCTCCAGCCTTTTGGCAATCCCTATGATCGGGATTTTACCATATAATTTCAGCTCCTTGAGCGATTCACAAGCCGCACTTAATTGCCCCTTTCCCCCATCGATCACGATCAAGTCTGGCAACGGATTACTTTCTTCAATCTGGCGCTTATACCTTCTAAGCACAATCTCCCGCATAGAGGCAAAGTCATCTGGGCCCTCAACCGTTTTTACATGGAATTTCCGGTAGTCTTTTTTACTAGGCTTCCCTTTTTTAAAGCAAACCATGGACGCCACAGGGTTGGTACCTTGAATATTGGAATTATCGAAACACTCTATGTGCACTGGAGCTATTTTTAGCCGAAGGTCCTTACGAATTTGCTCAAGTACTTTATCTGCTGGCGTAATTTTACTTTGCTTGGCATCAAGTTTCTCTTTCTTATAAAATAAAGCATTCTTGAGGGACATGTCTACCAGTTTGCGCTTATCCCCTATTTTTGGTAAAGTAATGGTGAGCTCATTGATGGGCCAAGTAAGCTCTAAGTTCGTCAATACCTCCGTAGCTTCACTATGAAACTGCGCTCTGAGCTCCACAATAGCCATAGTCAGGATATCTTCATTCGTCTCATTCATCTTTTTTTGCACGGCCATATTGCGCGCCAAGATGATCATACCACTTTTGATCCGGATATAATTTATAAATGCTTCTTTTTCATCACCTACAATCGTACAAATATCAAGATCATCTAATTTTGGATTGACCACCAGTGACTTCGCATGATAATTATTGAGTAGTTCCAGGCATTCTTTATAATGTTGGGCTTCTTCAAAAGCCAATTGCTCAGCGGCAACCTTCATTTTTTGAGCAAAATGCTCCTTCACTGGTTTTACTTTGCCCTTTAGAATTAACCTAATCTGCTCAATATCAGCCATGTACTCCTGCTCACTTTGAAGGCCCGCGCAAGGCCCTTTGCAGTTACCAATATGATACTCTAGGCATACTTTATATTTTTTCTTTTGAATATTTTCCTCACTAAGGTTGTATTTGCAGTTACGCAGTTTAAAGAGCTTTTTGACTAGATCAAGAATGGTGTACATGGGTTTTACATTCGTAAATGGCCCGTAGTATTCCCCCCAATTTTTATGAGTGCGCCTTGTTGAAAATACCTGCGGAAATCGCTCCTTGGTGATACAAATAAAAGGATAGCTTTTATCATCACGTAGCATCACATTATACCTAGGTCGAAGTTGCTTGATGAGGTTGTTCTCAAGCAGCAAGGCCTCATATTCAGACCCGACGATCGTAACCTCAAGGGCTACTATCTCTTTAACCAGCCTTTGTGTTTTCCTATTTTCGTGCTTTATTTTATTAAAATAGCTGCTTACTCTTTTTTTTAAGTCTTTGGCCTTACCTACATAGATGATTTCCTGCTCCTTATTAAAAAAACGGTATACACCCGGCTCATTGGGTAATTGGAGTCTTTCGGAGGGGAGTAATCTTACGCTATCCATACTTCAAGTTTACTCATTTTTTCAGTATTGTCCGAGATTATTTCTTGAGTTGTTTTTTTTATTTGTCTTTAATTGAGATTTAATATCCATTATTTTTGTATTTTTCCAATATTTATTTTTTATATATTTCTGGTTTTACAAATTATTAAATCTTTGGATTTTAACTATCATTTTATTTTACTGATTGATCTTTATCTTTTAAAAAAAAAATTTTGCCATTTTAAGTTTTTATAAAATGTATTTAGCTAATTATATTCATTATTCTTATTTTATTTTTATTTTTTGGGAGTTGCCTGTAAGTTGACAAGCACCTTACAGGCCGGGCTCCAAAATGGTTCCGTCCTAAGGGACCCAGCCGTAAACGGCTGGCATTTTGCATCCCTAACTCAAATTGCACTTTTCTTATATTGAACGTAATTCTATAATACCTGTGTTTCTAGATCATTTTCATCATTTTTAATACTAATCCACATATAAAACTTAAGTCATATTAAACTCACTTATTAGCCTATTAAGTAATTTACCGAACAACTGTTATTTTTTTAAAAATTAGAGGTATAAGCAAAGTCAATATTTATAAAGTTTACAAAAAAGGGTTAGAATGTTAATCAAAATTTTTGAATATAATTTGCAGAATTTATTGATTTTTAATTAATTATTGAACATAATTTGCAAAATATATTGAATATAAAACTGAGAGCAATCAGGATATGCAGCAAAAGTGAAAAGTGTCCAAAATTCTTCTTAATTTTATATATAAATTAGAAATATGGAAATACAATCACTATCTAGCTTTCAGTATCATAAAGATATCGAGCTTCGTTGGGCTGATCTCGACATGCAGTTTCATGTTAACAACGCTGTTTATGTTACTTATATTGAGCATGCTCGGGTGTATTATCTTAAAGATGTGGCCCAGTGGCAATTTGAACCCAACCCAGTGGTGGTAGCAGAACTTAATATTAAGTATTTGCGCCCCATTACCAAAGACCACTTGCCGGTAGTTGCGATCAAATGCACTAAAATAGGCAATAGCAGTATGATCCTCGATTATATGATGTACGAAAAAACCAACCCCGAGCTCATTTTTGCGGTTGCTACCACTCCTATAGTGGCTGTAGACCAAGACGGCAGGCCAGCACCTATTTCATCTGAAGTAAAATTTAAAGTGAAAGCCTTTGAACGTGCGTCTGCTTAATAATATTATTAATACTTGGGCCGTTTTATTTCTAACATCAATTGGCTGCGTATTTGGTCAAGAATTTGATCTTCAGCAAGTAATTAATCATGCCCAACGATTTTCGTATGAAGCAAAGGCAGCTCGCACTGCTTTTGAAAACGCTAAAAGGAATTATGAACTGCAGCGCATCAATAGGTATCCTTCTATCAAGTTAAGTAGCACTTTGCCTGACTTTACGCGTAGCATTGTGCCTGTTACTCAAGATGATGGAAGTGAATTGTTTCGAGAAGTGAGCCGAGCTAGTGGCAGGGCTGAAATAGGCATAACTCAACCCATTAGATGGACGGGAAGCCAATTATTTGTAAAGTCAAGCCTACAGCGCATCGAGAATTTTGCTCCTGTACAACAAGGCTCTTTTAATGCCACGCCATTCCAAATTGGATTCTCTCAGCCCATTTTCAATTTCAATGCTATGCGGTGGGAGGACCAAATGGCTTTACTCAAATGGAAAGAGGCGCAGCGTAAATACCTCGAAGCCATGGAGCAAACTTCAATCATGGCAGTAGAGCGTTATTTTGAGTATTTGGTAGCGCAGGTAGCAACCGATATCGCCAAAAAAAGCTTTGAGAACAGTGATACCTTATTTAAGATTGGCCAGGGCAGGTATAATCTAGGCAAAATTGCTGAAAGTGAACTCCTCCAGCTCGAACTTGGATTTATGAATAATGATCAAGCTCGTCAGCAAGCAGTAATCAATGCTGAAGTGGCTGCCTCAAGACTTAAATTATTTTTAAATATTGATCAGCATCAGGAAGTTAATCTATTGTTTCCAAAAAATATTCCAGTACTCATTGTTGATGATTCCCTGGCTTTGCAAGAGGCTAAAGCTAATAATTCATTTTATATCAACAGAATGATCACCCTGCAACAAGGTAAGCTTGATCGCCAGCGCATCAAAGCGAACAATGGGCTCAATGCCAATTTATATGCTTCATTTGGTTTTACACAGCAATCTGATAATATTGAAGGACTTTATGAAAATGCCCAAAACCAGCAATATCTTAGTTTAGGTTTTGAGGTACCCATTTTGGATTGGGGCAAGGCTAAAAAGCAGCTGGCAATTGCAGATGCAAACTATGAATTACTTAAAGAGAACTACACACGTGAACACTTTCGGTTTGAGCAAGAGGTGCTACTACATGTAAAACAGTTTAAAATGAATAATAAAAGGCTAGAAATGGCTAAAAAAGCCGATGAAATTGCCCAAAAACGCTTTGAAGTAACTTACAATCGGTATAAAATAGGTAAAATTGGCATTCTTGACCTCACCATGGCACAGCAATCTCAAGAAGAAGCAAAACGAGGGTATCTAAACGCCCTTCGCACTTATTGGATGGATTACTACAAACTAAGGCTACTTACATTATATGATTTTAAACAAAATACTAAAATTGCAATTGATTAATCCAAATAACCCAGGATGTAAGAAACATCCCAGGTCATTCGGAATTAAATGGGGAAAATCTTGAGTTACTATTTAACCACCATCACCTCTTTGGCATTTTCAATGAGATCTGTATAGATTTCAATAAAATATAACCCACTCTTTAAATCATTTACAGAAATAGCAAGTTCACGGCCTTTTGCTTGGTAGCCTTGCTTCACATTTATACCTCTTACATCATAAATTGCCCAGTTTATATTATCCTGAGACTTGGAAAAGGAGATATTTGTAACGGCACTTGTAGGGTTTGGCCACAGAACATAACTATTACCTTCATTTTCTATTTGATTCACAAACACTCGATCTGCAATACTTGCATCACCACCCATAAATGAAACATACTCCATTTGGTAAATTTTCTTACTCATCGCTCCTTCAACAAACACAACGGCGAAATATTTTGAATTTTGCTCTAAAGAAAGCGATATGGGTTGCTCAAACTGCTTCGTTATTCCAACTTCCCAGCCTCCTGTGATTCGGGTACCAGCTGGAGAAGGTAAAAGTGTCTTCACGACATGAAAGGCATTTTTACCCGCTACTTCCATATTTTTCTCAATGATGGCCATTTGTACAACCAGTACATTATCTAGAGCCATTGAATCAATATTATTAAAAATTCGCTGAACCGAGGCGGTCATATTGCCTGAATTCACGTTTAATTCAATTGAAAAAGGAGCCTCTTTTAATTTTTCATATTCATATTTAGCATTCCCCCAATTCTTGAAAGGGTCATCACTTACAAATTCTCCATTAATGATCGATCTGCCAGCGGTGCTTACCCCATGATGTAATGCTCTGGCTGAAGGAGTGGCTGTGTTATCCAAATATAAGGGATCACTAGATTCCCCGGGCACATCAATGTGATAGTTTACAAAAAGCACATCGCTTTTATCACTTGTCCAATCAAGCAAATAAGGCGTGTCATCTACTTCATTTATATTCGTGAAATGCTCAAGGAAAATATTTTTATTTCGATTTCCAATAAAAACATCATCAAAAGCAAAGCCATATGACAAAATATTGTCAGGGTTACTTTCATTACTGGCCAAAGCAAATCGAAACCGCACAAAAGTAGATAAACCCAAAGCTTCAGTTCTTACTTGATCCAAGGCAATCCGAGCCGTTTGCCAAGTGGTATCTTGAGTAACACCCGTCCAACCAACACTTGCTCCCCCTTGCACTCCAGGTGTGGTGGTAATACCTCTTGCATTAAACCAATTTACACCGCTCCCTTCATCGCCTAAGGTGTGCCAAGTTTGCCCATTATCAATTGTGTATTCCATCACAACGCCGTCCACACGGTCTTGCAGGGCCATATTGTAATTAAACGATAGCATGGGGCGATCAAGTTGAGAGAGATCAAAGCACGGTGACTCTACCCATGATCGTTCATCACCATTATAGGTATTTTGGCCATTGTTTGTTTGCCAATAGCTCCCCATTTCACTTAGTATATTCCAGCTACTATTTGCACCTCGTTTTGTTTGCCCGCTCTGAATCCAATGATGGTCGGCACTATCAAATTTTTCTATATATGGTGCATCAGCAGTAATACTAAAATGCGGAAATACACTGACATACTTAATGATTTCATTCTTACAAAGTCCAATGGTTTTAAGCGCTAATTTTACTTCGTAAACACCAGTTTCATTAAACATGTGGGTATAGTCTTTCGAATCACCCACTTCTTTATCATCAATGTACCACTTCCAGCTTAGAACCTGTGTATCTTCGATCGTTGTTTGGTTTACAAAATTTACTTGCTGCCCCAAGCAAGGATCATCAAAGCTAAACTCAACCACTGGCTTCCAATCAATAATTTCAATTTTATGATCATCCGTACCAACACATCCTGTATTATTTGCCTGTAAATACCTTAAAATATAACTTCCAGGCTGGTACTTACTGGGAATTAATTTATTCTCAGATAACGTATCATTTTCGATATTTGTACCCATGATCACAAGTGACCGATAAGCACCTTCCTCAATATCTTCTGACATCAAATAAGGGCTTAAGTCAAAAACTTCTCCTGGTGTATTACAAAAAGTAGTTGTGGGTAACTCTTTCAATTCTACCTCTGGCTCAGCAAATACCACAAAATTGACAAGCTTTGGCTCGCTTAAGCAACCATTCTTTTCTTTTTTAACCTGAAACGTAGTTTGTTGAGGTATATCTGTATTGATTAATGGGAAAAATTCATTTCCACTACTCACTTTATCTCCTGCTAAATACCAATGGAGCGTTGCATTATTTTCTACATAACCAGAAAAATCAATCGGCTCCACCTTATCCCCTAAACAGTATGGCGTATCTTTAATTGTTGGTGCAATAGGTGTTTTTCTAATGATCACATTTGTAAAGATTACATTTGTACAGCTTGCCACCTCATAAGATATTTCGATGTTTACAGAAGATTTATTATCTGCTATTTCCAGGTTATTGAGGTCAAGTATACAATCCAAATCATCACATTCCACTAATCCATTCTTTTCTTCACCATCTACTTTAGTTGTAATTACATCAGCAGGATTAAGGATTTCAAATTCTACAAATTCTTGTTCGATACAATATTCTTCATTAAGGTTATTAAACCCTCCAAAATCTGTGTATATTATATCTACAATATGTGTAGCCAAAGTAAACGTTTTAGTTCCAATAACAAACAAATCCCCAGTGACTTCCGAAATGATTCTGAGTTTTGTGTATTTTTCTTCAGTAATTTTTTTAAGGTTAAGAATATACGTTATTGTATTATCATTTTCATTTATTTCTGCAATAAATTCACCTACTTTAACTATATGATTCAATTCATCTAAATCAAAATACTGACCATCATTATATGCCTCTAATTTAAGGGTCCAAACAGGCTCTGGATCCGGCAAAAAGTTAATGCTAGACTTAGTCAATTTAAATTCTACTGATTCTTCACCGCCTGGTTCAAAGGCACATAAAGTCGCCCCTAAATCAATCTTTCCTCTATATACCTTCATTTCTAACGTTTTAGAAGTAGTGCATCCATCATCACCATTTCTTGTAAAAACAACATCCGCTTGCTGACTTTCACCAACATTCAAATTAAATGCAGCGGGTTTAAATACATATTCGTTATTTTCATAGAAAACACCATTCCCAGAAATTGTTAGTTCATTATCATTTATTAAGTCTTCTTCATCCGCTCCAATTACATAATCTTTTAAAGGTACATCATCATTGTTATAAGAAAACACATTATTTTTATCAGGTGCAAAGTTTAACTGAATGTCTTGGATATTTATTGTAACCTTATTACTAACTGCCTTACAACCGTCTACCCAGTCTTGAGCATATATTGTTAGAGGACCTTCTTCATCTGGGAAATCATCAATAATATCTTTTATATTTATTTCACTCATATTAAGATAGTCTTCATCACTCTCACCATTTGAAACATTAAAATTATTGGTTCCATCTCCTCCAGAGGCAGTAAATATGAGATCCTCACCTTTACACCAAGTAAGCTCTGTGGCATTCATTTCTTTAGAGTTATGAATGCCTAACCCATGTTTAATTATCGAAAAGGAACCTATTGTTTTTATATCACAATCTGGTAATAACAGTCCTGCGTAATCTCTATACTGAATTTCATGTGTTGAAGCATCATTCCCAGTGCGTTTTAACCTCAAGTTTTTAACTATAATCGAATTAAACTCTGAGTCACCTGTTATTTTGTAATTAATTCCAATTAAATTTTCTGTAACATTTTGAGTGACATCAATAAGATCGTCTATAAAATTTGCAACAACAATTGTTTCGTTATCTGCTACAAATTTAAAACCTGTAGGAGGGATGATATCAAATTTTTCAAAATTTTCAGATGATTTAAATCCTGTTATTGATAACTCATAAATAATAAAATTACCAATATTAATGACATTGTTTCCATCATAACAGATGGAATTTACTTCCCCTCCTTCCAATGCAACGAAACCATCTCCAGTTCCTACACAGACTGCTTTGCTTAGATGATAACTAAAAAATAATGCGCACAGCATTATCGATGAATAAAGTTTACTCATTTGCTTAATTTTTAGGTGGTTAAAAAATTGGTCCTATTTATTTATGTAGACTTCATAATTAAATGTTAATAGATTTTTTAGGAAATTTAAGTTAATCAACTATAGCTCAGCCAAATTCGAATTAAAACTAAAGCATTGGATAACGCCCACATAATATGGAATTAATAAATTGCTTTATAAACGCTTCTTTAGTAGGATCTAAAAAGAAAAAACTAGTAAAAGTTAATTATTTTAGCTAACTTTGCGCAAGGCATCCATCAATAGCAAAAGAAATTCTAATGCCCTAATAATGAGATACATATACTAAGCATGCAATAAATTAATAAAAATAATTCTCTTTAGGGGAGTTACCTTTTGTTCTTATTTGGTATTAATTAGTAATGACAAAGTTTGTAATATTTACCTTAAAATTCATGATTTACACATTAAATATTAAAGCATATCGAACGTTACTCGTTTTATTTTTTATGCTAATTAGCTTTTTGAGTTATGCGCTGGAGGATTGCACCAATCAAATAGATGATGATGGAGACGGGTATATTGATTGCTATGATATAGAGGATTGCGGATGCCAAGATGGAGATGATGAGAATACGTGCGACTGTTTTGACTTTTTTGTAGGCAACGATGTAGCTTGTCAAGCGGATCTTCCGGAGGATTATCCTTTTGATATTGGGATTGCATGGCAGTCTCCTAATGGCACGGCTCAAACATTAGGGCGTATGGCTGTAGGAGATTTAGATGATGATGGCATGCCTGAGGTAATTACATTCAATGTGGCCGAAGATGATGATATAGAAAATGCTTATTATTTAACAGTATATATCCTAAATGGTGCCAATGGGCAAGTACTCAATCAGAAGATGATAGATGTAGTATACAGCCCAACTTCTATGTTACATGATGTAGCCATTGCAGATACTGATAATGATGATGAAGGTGAAATTTATATTGCGGCAAATACATTCATTATGCGCTTGACACCATCGCTTAATGAGGTTTGGAAACATAGCCTTAACGGGTATACTTATCCAGGACTTTTAGGAATTGCCGATTTCAATGGTGATGGGCAGGTAGAGATCTATTATCGTAATGAAATCATAAAGGCATCAAATGGAAATGTACTTACAGCAGGGTTTGGCGAATGGGAGGGCAATAACCCTGAAGTATGTTATGGTTCGGTAGCCTATGATATATTGGATGTAACTGACCCAGGTTGTAATGGAAATTGTGCTGGGTTAGAGCTAATTGTTTGTGACAAAGTTTATTCAGTCAATACAACAAATAATAATAGTTGGTCGCTTACAGAAGTTCGTGACTTAAACTCGAATAGTGTTAGCCCACCATTATCAAATAGTGAAAAATACTACCCAAAAAGAGCCTGGTCATTTAGTAACCTCTCTTCATGTAGTATTGCCGATATGAATGGTGACGGATTTGTTGATGTACTTATGATTGGTGGAATGGGCAGTCCATCTGATAGTGAAACGGCAGCATATTTTTGGGATGTTAAAAATAATGTTCAAGATTATTATAATCCAGGTGGTAATGTATGGAATTGGAATAGAGGAGCAGGTCGAATTAATATAGCAAATATGGATACCGACCCTTCACTTGAAGTAACTTTTGCCACTGGGCAAAGGCTTTATATATTAGATTTTGCAAATGACCAGTTTGTGTTTAAGTATTGGGTATCAATTGAAGAAGAAACCTCTGGTATTACATCTAGTTCTGTATTTGACTTTAATGGCGATGGTGCTGCAGAGATTGTATATCGAGATGAAGATAATTTATACATTATCAACGGCGGTGGGTATGAAAATGAACCTATAGGTGCTAAACTTTTTACCATTGGATGTCGGTCACGTACCGCTGTAGAGCTTCCTATTGTAGCAGATATAAACAATGATGGTGCTACAGAAATTTGCGTAACATGTGGCAATCAAAACATTGAGCCCTTTGAGAATTCCTATAATGGCTTTGTGCGTGCATTTGAATCAAATGGACAGCCTTGGGTAGCTGCACGTAAAGTTTGGAATCAGCATGGTTATCATGCTGTAAATGTGGGGGTAAATGGAGATAACTTGCGCATTCCCCAAGTCATGCAAAGCATGGTTACTGAGTATAGTGACTGTAATAATGATGGCGTACTTGATCAGCCATTTAACTCCTTCCTTAATCAGGTACCCGTACTGGATGACGAAGGATGTCTGACCTTTCCTGCTCCAGACTTTCAAATTGATGGTGACGTAAATTATACCTCGCCTAATTGTCCTGAAACAGATTTTGATGTAAGTTTTAAGATTATCAATGCAGGTAATACGAAAGTACAAGGTCAAATCTCAGTAAGTTGGTATGTAAATGTAAACCCAGATGTAGATGATCAAGCTGTTGCCTTAGGTAGTCAATCATTTAATATCAATCAAGTTGATGATAATCAGGAAACAGATATTAACTTTACTGTAAATGGTCCGGCTAATTTAACAAGTTATACTTTATACATTCGAATTAATGATCCGCCTTCCGATAATTTTATCGAATGTAACGAAAACAATAATACTGTTGCCATTCCTATAAACCTCGGTCCATTTACCGTAGTTGTAGTCCCAGAAAAAGACCATGAAGAGTGCGAACCAGTTGCTATTGGAAATGGGCAAGCAAGTGCTCATGTTTTAGTGAATGGCGTGGAAGAAACTGATAATTTTACATTCAGCTGGTTTACTGATCCTGCACTTACACAACCCTATGGAGATAACAACACAGGGCATAATCGTACCGACTTATTGCCTGGAAAATATTATGTTACGGCAGTTTTTAATAATAATTTAATCTCATGTGTGAGTGGTGGATACACAGAAGTAGAAATTGGTACAAAGGAGAAGGAGTTTGATGCTTCTGTGGAAGAAAAAATTAGTGTGGCCCCCATCCAGTGTGATGGAATGGGGTCTGTGGAAGTAATCCTTAAAATTGGTCAGTTTGAGGTACCAGCTGAGGATCTGGGTAATTATTTGTTTGAGTGGTTTGAAGATAATACTAATTTAAATTTAAACCAAAATAGCCCTAAACTAACCTGGAATCCAGGTGAGCATAAATTAATTGTTACTGATTTACAAACATCTTGTGTGGTAGCCAATGGCCTTTTCACTATTGATGATCCGGAAGTCACATATCCCAAGCCAAGTGCTATAGTTGTGGATGTGCAGTCTTGTGTGAATTTAGAAACGGGTGAGATTCATGCCTATGTAGATGAAGGCAACAATGGGCATAATGCTGATCCTAATTTTTATGAATTCACGCTTTATGATGGGTATGATTTGCCCATTGGTGGTGAAATCAAACCCCCTCCGCCAGTAAACGGAATAAAAGCTGAGTTTATTAATAATTTTAGTTATAAGAGATATTATAACTTACCGGCAGGTCAGTATAGTTTAAAAGTATTTAATATTAAAAACCAATGTGAATCACAGGGGTGGATTAATATTGATGTAAACCCTGCACCAAAACCAGAAATTACAAATATCATTCCAACCTCTCAAACTTCCTGTAATGATGATGCGCCAAATGGTGAATTACAAGCAGTTATTGATGGGGATGTGGCGGATTATTCGTTTGAGTGGAGACTCAATGCGACCATATTAATGGAGAATGGCGACAATAATGGAGCAGTACAAGGAGCTACCACCGATCATATTATTGGTTTGGAGGCAGGGCTTTACCAACTCATTATTATAAATAATAATACACAATGCCGAGATACGGCATCAGTCTTGCTTGAAGAAGAGCTGCTCATTCCCACGATAGACCCCACAGCAGATATTTTACCTCAAACCCAATGTCCGGCAGATGGCTCTATCACCGTATCTCTATTGCAAGGAGATGTCAATTATTA
>JAUIFR010000091.1 GCA_030430325.1 Bacteroidia bacterium
TGATGAGATGCCTCGCTCTTACATCCTTTGCCAAAACCTATCGCCAGAAGAGATGATGGCTTTTTACCAGTCCATCATTTGGGCCGGCACAGGGGCGAACTACGGTCTTCATCGATTGGTTCTCTACTTCTTACTCAGTTGTTTCTGTTTTTTCCTTCCAGCTCGTAACATGCGTCTTTCTTCACGCCGTTTTTCCCTTTCCGATCTTTCCTTTAGCTTTCGATCTTGCTCTTCAAGCACTTTTTGCATCATATAAGCTGAGGCACCCCCGGGCACATCTTCATCGGCAAATACCACCCTGTTCGTCTTTTTAACCGACTCCACGATACGATGTGAAGTATCGAAAGGAATCAATGTTTGTGCATCAATTACTTCACAAGAAATACCAACCTGAGCTAGCTGATCAGCTGCGTCCATGATCACTCGACACATGCTACCATAGGTTACGATGGTGATATCCTCCCCTTCTCGCAATACTTCTGGCTCACCAAACGGCAAGCAAAATTCACCAATATTATCTGGTAATTTTTCTTTTAATCGATAACCATTGAGGCATTCGATCATCAAGGCGGGATCGTCGGATTGTAATAAAGTATTGTAAAATCCAGCTGCTTGCGTCATGTTTCGAGGCACTAACACATAAATGCCACGCAAGCTATGCAAAATCATGCCCATTGGCGAACCCGAGTGCCACACCCCCTCTAAGCGATGCCCTCGCGTCCGAATGATCAAGGGAGCCTTTTGACCACCCTTCGTCCTATATTGTAAGGTTGCTAAATCGTCCGACAATATTTGAATCGCATATAGCAAATAATCTAAATATTGGATCTCCGCAATTGGACGTAGCCCACGCAACGCCGCTCCAATGCCTTGGCCAATAATGGTACACTCCCGTATGCCGGTATCCATTACTCTTAAATCACCATATTTTTCTTGCAAGCCAGCAAAACCTTGGTTTACATCACCAATTTTACCCACATCTTCTCCAAAAGCAAAAATTCGAGGGTCACGTGCGAGTGCCGCATCAAAACATGCTTGCAGTACCTCCCTCCCATCTACCAATTTACTATCTTCACTATATTGAGGAGCAATAGGTGTAATTTGGCTAACCGATGTATCCGACTCGCCATACAGCAAATCATTAAATTGCTGTTCATGTTCTTGCATACTGACCTTCAACCAAGCCTTAAGCTTGTCTTTACCTTCACTTTCAATGTGACGCAGTGCTCGAATGGCCATTTTACAGATGCGAATATGATCCTGCCAAATAGGGTTTGTATTTGACTTATACGCACTTACTACCTTATTCAGTTCTGGTAACGCTACCTGCTCTAGCAATGCTAGCACCTCCTTCTTTTTGGCCAATATCGGTACCTGAAAGGCCTTCCAAGCATCACTTCGGGCTTGTTTTGCTGCCTGTTTAGCTTCTTGCTCAATGGAAGCAAGCTCATCTTCAGTCGCTATTCCTTGGTCAACAATCCACAGTTTAAATTGACGGATACAGTCAAATTCATCTTCCCAGGCCAATCGGTCCTTGCTTTTGTAGCGCTCATGCGAGCCCGAGGTAGAATGCCCCTGAGGTTGTGTCATTTCTTTCACATGCACCAGCACAGGCACATGTTGTTTTCGTGCCATATCAGCTGCTTTTTTGTATGTAGCGCATAAAGCTTCATAATCCCAACCTTTTACCGTTAGTATTTCATAGCCTTTGGTTGATTTATCGCGTTGCATACCCGCCAAAAAGTCCGAAATACTACCTTTTGTAGTGTGAAATTCCTTAGGAACCGAAATACCATAATCATCATCCCAAACAGAGAGCACCATGGGTACTTGCAATACACCGGCGGCATTCACCGCCTCAAAAAACATCCCTTCAGAAGTCGAAGCATTACCAATCGTACCAAATGCCACCTCATTCCCATTGATCGAAAAATCAGTAAATGGGGCCAATTCTTTATTATGGCGATATAATTTTGAAGCAAAAGCAAGCCCCAATAATCGAGGCATCTGCGAAGCTGTTGGTGAAATATCCGCACTACTATTTTTTGTGGCTGTTTGTACCAGCCAAGCACCTTGATCATCCAGTAAACGCGTAGCAAAGTGCCCGTTCATCATACGCCCAGCCGAAGCCGGCTCAGCTTCCACATCCACATGCGCATAGAGCTGAGCGAAATACTGCTGCAAGGTAAGCTGCTCAATGGCCATCATAAAGGTCTGATCACGGTAATACCCCGACCTGAAGTCACCATTCTCAAACACCTTCGCCATGGCGATTTGGGCCATTTCTTTGCCATCACCGAAAATCCCAAACTTCGCCTTCCCCATAAACACCTCTTTTCGGCCAATTAAGCTGGCTTCTCTACTCTCACAGGCAAGCTGATAATCGCTTAAAACCTCTTTCTTCGTGTATTTTTTCTTCTTTCTGGTCTTCAGTGCTTCACTCATAAAACATGGAGGTAAGATTACTAATTGAATCTGGACAGGCTTCGTGCTTGCCCATTTGGCGGTGCAAAATTGCAAAAAAATAGGGAGATTTCAAAGGATTGAATGGTTGTATGAATCTAACAAAGAAGCATGCAAATTCATTCATTTTCTATTTCCTTTTTTAATTGTTTTTGTATCTGATGAAAAATATTAGTTTGAACAATTTTTTGAAGTTTTTCATTTTTTTGTTTGTAATGATTTTGGGTAATAATAATCTAGAATTGAATAGAGTCTAAAACTTGCAAAATATTAGAAAAATACAAAATGAGTTAGGGATATAAAAGGCCAGCCATTTATGGCTGGGTCCTTTAGGACGGGACCCTTTTGTAGCCCGGCCTGAAAGACAGTTGTTGTCTTTCAGGCAACTCCCAAAAGCAAAATTCAATCAAATTGAATATAATTTGCTAATAATATTTAAAAAATACTTTAATACCGTTGCAAAAATAATAAAAATTCCAAACACTAATCTCACAGAATAATCTCCAATTTAGACACATTCAATTACAAATAAAAAATAAACATATCAAAAAAGTACAATTAATAAATAGCGAATTTTTTAATAAAAAATCAATTCAACAAATAATCTTTGTAATTAGTAGTATTATTTTATTTTGGGCGAATCTTGGTATCAAAATGAACTTGATACCAAGACCAGGCTGTCCAAAGACCTACGGTCGCAACCTTCGACTCGCGTCTCGCTTGTCATCCTTTTCGCAATGTTAATTTTCTAAATTTTATTGAACCTCATTTTTTATCCTATTCTAGCTATTTTACTTTTAATGTAATACATCATTTACAAATTTATTATTTATCAACTACTTATACCACTCGAAAATAAAAATTTCCTCCATCCAATAGGGGTAAATTCCTTCCCAACCGTCTTCAAATAAAAATTAATAATAATGAGAAGAATACACTTGCTACTTTGGATCATTGGGTTGGGATTCGCCCATGTATCCGCCCAGGATATCCAACAAACCATCAGAGGGTATATTTTAGATCAGGACACACAGACTCCCATCATTGGGGCTAATGTCATCGTGGTCGATTCCGATCCCATTATTGGTGCTAGCACCGATGTAGATGGGTACTTTCGGCTTGAGGGCGTACCCATCGGTCGTGTTACTCTATTAATTTCAAGTATTGGGTACGAACAAAAAGTAATGCCAGGTCTTTTATTAAACTCAGCCAAAGAATTGGTACTGGATGTGACCATGCAGGAATCCATTCAAGAAATGGAAGAGATTGTGATTAAGGCCAATCAGGATAAAACGCAGTCTATCGACGAAATGGCCTTGATTAGTGCGCGTATGTTCTCTGTTGAAGAAACAGAACGCTATGCGGGTTCGTTGAATGATCCGGCACGGATGGTGTCCTCATTTGCTGGTGTGACAAGCGACCCGGCCGGTAATAATGATATCGTCGTTCGTGGTAACTCCCCTCGAGGCATACAATGGCGGCTCGAAGGCATTGAAATTCCTAATCCGAACCATTTCTCGGATGAAGGCTCCACGGGCGGCCCCATAAACGCCTTAAATAGCTCCATGTTGGCTAATTCAGATTTTTATACCGGCGCTTTTGCTCCACCATATGGCCATGCTTTGTCCGGCATATTTGATATGAAGCTGCGCCAAGGTAATAACGAGCAACGAGAGTATGCCATCACTGCTGGTGTATTGGGTTTAGAAGCTAATTTAGAAGGGCCATTCCACAAAAATAGCCACGCCTCCTATCTAGTAAATTATCGTTATTCATCACTTGCGTTGATGGATGAACTTGGCATTCTTGACTTTGGGGGGGTACCAAAATACCAGGATGCCTCTTTTAAGCTGGCATTACCGAGCAAAAAACTAGGTAAAATAACGGTGTTTGGCCTAGGTGGCCTCAGTAATTTCTCTCAAAATACCCTCGATGACGACGATGAAGAAATCATCGATGAAATTGAGCAAAATGCCCATATCGGCGTGCTCGGAATTAATCATATTTATTCATTTAGTGACCCAGTTTATCTTGAATCTGTACTAGCGGTATCGGCCAATGGTAGTGATTATTTATATAAGGAGTGGATTCAAGACGATTTCATTAAAACAAATGAAATGGAACTCGCCAAGTCTACATTGAGCTTAAACTCCAATTTACATTACAAACTGAATGCCCGTCATAAATTGCAGGCCGGAATAGGCTTGCAACATCAGCGCTATCAATTTGACCTTACAAATTATAACCTAGAAGCAGAAAATTACCGCCAAGAGCTCGCCGTTACTGACCAAACACAGCTATGGCAAGGGTATGTGAGTCATAAATTTAGAATTTCATCTGCATGGACCATGGTAAGCGGCTTACATGCACTTTATTTTTCACTTACCAATAAATCAGCCATTGAGCCCAGGTGGCAGCTCCAATGGCAAGTTAACAAGCGGCATGCCTTTACGGGCGGCTTTGGCTTGCATAGTAAAACGGAGAACTTAGGAACTTATAGTGCTAACGTATTAGATGGCGATGAAATAACGCAACCCAACTTCGATCTAGGATTTACCAAGGCAGCGCACGCCATTTTGGCCTATCGATGGGCCGTAAGTCCGAAACTGAACTTAAAATTAGAGGCCTATTATCAATATTTATATCAAGCTCCAATTGAAGATGACCCTAAGAGCAGTTACTCCATACTCAATAGCAGTGCAGGTTATGAGCCACGGGCATTAGTAAACCAAGGCACCGGGGAAAACATCGGCCTAGAGCTTACCTTGGAGCGGTTCTTGACTAATCGGTTTTATTATATGCTTACAACCTCCGTTTTTGATGCCAAATATGTAGGAGGTGATGGTATCACACGTGATACTCGTTTTAATGGGCAATACGCTGGAAATTTATTGATTGGTAAGGAATTTTCACTCAAAAGTCGGAAAAAAGAGCGTAGTATTGGCCTCAATGCCAAGCTAAGTCTGATTGGTGGCAAGCCCTTTACACCAATTAATCTAGATAAATCCATCGAAATGGGGTATGAAGTACTGCAAGATGAGCCACTCAGCCAGATTGCAGACGATGTATTTCAATTAAACGTCGCGATCATGTATCGAGTCAATGGACGAAAAACAAGCCAAGAGCTGAAGCTTGACATTCAAAATGCCACGAATAATCAGGCTAAGGTAGATGAATATTATGTACCATCAGCTTCGAAAATTGAAAACTTAACCCAGCTCAGCATGGTACCGGTACTTTCATATACGTTGTTCTTTTAAAAATATATTTGGTTAGTTTTTGGGGCATAGGTTGGTACAATCTATGCCTTTTTAAATTTTTACAAATGAACTACCCTGGGGTAAGCCCCCGAGAAGTACCTACGATTTAAAAATAAGTTATTTTTTACTAAATTAGCGTTTTTACTTTGTGAAAATAGTACTACCCAATCTTCTTGAGCAATAATTGCTTTTCTGTAAAGTCAGCTGCTGGAATCAAAAAGGCTTTCATTAAATCCCAGTTCGATGCATTTTCAAAGCTATTTTTGTAAGTTTTTGTAAATTGTATGATCAATTCTTTACCTGATAATGTGGCATTGCTTTTGACGCTACCTGTAGCATTATCAATATTATGATTAAACTCATCTAGACCTTGTACAGTAAATCCGGTTGGAATTTTCATACGAACTTCATAGTCAAATGTGCGCGCATAGCTCATATAAATATCTTTTTGGCGCTGAAGATCTTCCTCTTCTAATGTAATTTGACCGCCAACAAGCTTGCCTGCTTCTAAGATATAATTTGGTCCTACTTTTTTAATAAAATCATTGATTTTACAATCAAATCGAACCGAAAGGTGATCAGTGGCAAGGGTATTGCCTGAAGAACGCGTCTCAAAATCGATTAACTCTATATTTTCAGAGTCAAAATGATCAGAAGCTAACTGTTCAAAATTTTCTTTTCGAGTTTTCTGATTGCTTTCCAAAAATTCTTTTACTTTTTCTTTATTTGTTGTGTTGCCTTTTCAGGGTTTATCCATACTTTAGTTCCATATTGCTCATGTTCTTGATTAATCATTTTTACCCAATTAGTTAGTGGAAATTGATATCGACTCATTTGATGCCCATAATAGGTCGTAATAGTAGATGCATTCAATGTATTTTGAGCTATATCATCCAAGTTAACAATAGTTCGATACGTAACGGTATTCTCCTCATGTGAGCTGGTGGGTATAAAAATTTTCTTGGTGGTTAAATTTTTGGCTTTATTGTTTGGAGAGTATACTACATAGCCCTCAGTACCTTCAATAGCAGCTGGTAACCTACTAAACTTGGTAAATGGATGTGGTCTATAAAAATAAAGAGGTCCTTCTTGCAAATGTGCGCGAATCAGGTAATCCGTTTCACTCAAATGAATGGCATCTTCAATATAACCATCTGATTTTGATGTTACTACAATAATATCATAAGCAATACCTAAGCGATCCAACGCATAAATCATATGCCCAGTAAAAAACATGGGAGAAATTTTACGCCAATCTTTTCCGTAAAATTGATCTTCTACAAAGTATTGATTAATAAAATGATGGCGAATGTAAAACCAATATTCCTGTAAAAACGCTCGGTCAGATAACTGATCAATGTCCTCCACCTTTTTTTTGAGGTACTTGACGAACTTAAAATATTGTTTTTCAGCATAATTCTCCAGTTTATAATAATCTTTATAGTGTTTTATTATTTTTTCTTTAGCTAATTTTACCTCATGCCATGGCTTGATTCCTTTTTTCTCTTTTTTAGAAAGTGCGCCAACTTGAAATTTAAAAGTCATCTTTAAAAATGGGGAAGACAAAAATTCTTTATCCCATAAATTTGACTCAGTTGCTTCAATATTGGATTGGTTTACTGTAAAGAAATAATCTTTATTTTTGTACCCTCCCTTCAATTCTTTTATCTCATAACCAAACTTTCCTGTTGACATTTTCACATCCCAGTGCTCATCGGTACGTACTTTATAGGTGAATTGCTTAATTGGATGCTCATTGACCATGGGGAATTTATCCCAATGCCCCATAAATCCCTCATATCCATAGGTTACATAATTATACGAAAACACACAATAATCTATGATATCACCAATTTCTAAGCCTGGTACGGCCACTTTTTTCACATCATCTTCCTTTACAAACTGCTCAGTATCCACTTCAATCTCTCTGCCATCTGGTTTTATGATTTTAATAATCAAATAGTTTTTTTTACGTACCCCTTTTGGTGAACTTGATTCATGATTGTTATAATGAATTTCAGAATATTCGTTAACACCAGCTTGATCTAGTAATTTTACACGTCGGTGCGCCATATAGGTTACCCCTCGCCCAGCCATTGAAACTTTTTTGAGCTCATAATAGTCTTCAAAATGCAAATAAATATAGGATCCTTTCTCCCAATGTTCTGGGTATTCATTATTAGAATATGCTGGGTTTTTGCCCTGCCAATAATAATGCTTTATATCTTCTATTTCCAATTCGTAAAGTTGCTCAATCTGACCTTCAATTCTTTGTGGTTTAGCTAACAAACACTGGCTAGTCAAAATAAATAGTACAAGTAATTTTTTCATATCTTTTTTAATGTAACGGGCTGCTCATATAATTCATTTAGTTTGGATATCGCAGCATTCCATTGCTCCATCGAACCCTTTGAAATTTGAGCCGTCGGAATTTCTACTTTAAGGTTATATTTCAAAGTTTTATCAGTCTGGCTAAATGCCACTTCCATTTCAAACTCTGATTGCTTAATGGTAAAATTTTCAGGTAATGAAGTAATTTTAAAGTTAGCAGGTATGGTAATTTCTATTTGAACCTCGTCACTGCGTTTAAAATTAAACCAATAATCATATTTTCGGTCTTCATCAAAGGATGCATCTTCAAAAATCTTAAAGGGGTCTACAAACAAATATATTTCTTGATCAAATGCGCTTACGGCATGATCAATTTGCACCTTACCGCTTACTTGAGTTTGATCATCGTATTGAGTAATACCCTCCCAATTCAAATCCGTAACTTTTACATGATCGTTATTCAAAGAGAGGACATTTTCGACCAATTCCTCTGTATAATTTGACTCAATATTACGATAATAATAAATAAAAGTAGACTTTGCTTCCCCATTAAACTGTTGCATCATTTCTCCCTTTAATTGGAGTTCATCATTTAACTCGAGATGGAGTTGAGCCACCCATTTATTTTGCTCACTTTCTTTGTTTGGAACCTGAAGTAGTTCAAATTGCTCCCCATCTTCAACGAGTACCTGCCGGCCTTGTATCCTTTCAGCATATTCCCCCACTGACAAATATTTTTCAGTGGGATCCAGAAATTGATAAGAGCCTCCTTGCTTAATGGCACAAATCATATGATTATCTGCCATTAATGTTGGGGTATCATAACTATATGCAACTTTTTTGGTTCCCAGCCAGGCAAGGCGTGCGTCTACGCCAATTTGTAGTAGCATTTCCTTTAATAGATTGGCCATGCCTTTACAATCACCATACCGATCTGTAAAAACCTTTTGGCAATTTTCGGGCTTGAAGCCCGCAATACCATCTTCAAAGGCAATATAACGTATATTATCTTGCACCCAATAGTATAAGGCTTCAATCTTTTCACGCTCACTTGTTTTTAGTGCCGTTACTTCTTGAACCAAATTGGCAAATACATCGGGCTTATTCTCCATCTGAAGTACCAATGAATGGTACCAGCCATACATATCATTTAGTGATTCGAAGAAAGTATGATGTTCCTTACCGTTATTATATTTTTTTACAAGAACTAAGATATGTGGGGCTGTAAAGGTAAAACCAGGTGCATGATCCTCTTTCTTATATCCTGGAATTTTGTTAGCAACATAAGTGTATATTATACTTTTCTCTCGCTCTTCAACTTCTTTTTGAATATGATAACCATCAAAATTTTTCTCCATAAACTCCACTTCAAAAGCTCGTGGGATGATTAATTTAATAATTCTCTTATTACAAGGGTATATGGAAGCCACATTTACTACTGTAAAATACCGTAGATCAGTATGCGTTTTATTTACATCAATAAAATTTTCTTTACCATATGGCACAGATTTGAAATGCACATATTTCATCCTACCATTGGCCTCAAAAAAACTTTGATCCGTATATTTTGCATCTATAATTCTTCCTAAATCTGATTTGAATTTAGTGACCTTAGAGTTTTCATCATAAAATACAACATACCCAAAATCAGCTTCACCTTGTATGCAAACAAACTCTTCTTTTCGTTTTTCAATGGCGACAAACTGATCTCCACGTTTTTGAAAGGATACATCCAAAGTGGATTCATTTAAGACGGCTACCTCTTCTGGGTAGTCCTGCCGGGCTTGCTTAGCAATCTCGATATACTTTTGCCCATAAGAAATATATACGAATGGCGTCAGCAGCACAATCAACAATTTTTTCCTCATAAATATCATTTGGTTTAACCTAACAGTAAGTTAATAAACAACCACAAAAAAGTATCTATATATCTGTACCAATTATAAAAAAAATGTTACCCTGATGAAGGAGTTTTTTCATACGAAAATTTATTTTAAACCATTTTTGCCAAATTTATGAATAATTATTTTGTATAATAAATATATTTTGCTAAATTCGTGCAATAACATTTCATTGACTTAGTTTGTTTTGAAAAAACTTACTTTATCTGAACTTTTTTGCAAAATTTACGTTTACACTTTCAAGAACAATGGTGAAATGATTTTTCTACAAAATATTCGATTTCATGCAATAGTATTGACACTGAGTTTTGTGTTGCTCGCGCAGTCATGCCCCAATACTCATTTCCATATTAATTTATTAGATGGCATTGGCTTAGTAGATTTTGAAGAAAAAGAAAGTTCAAAAAAGATTGAAAAAGAAATAGAAGTATTTTTATATATCAAAAATAAGATTAATCTCCTAGTAGATGATTATGGTGCTAGCGACCAAGTTTTTATTGATCATAATCGTCACTTTTCAGAAGTTTATCACCAAATACTTAGTCCGCCTCCTGAATTCCCAAAATACATTTGATTAGGTGATCTTCCATCAGTAATTCATCTAATTTATACCACAAAAATTATACATTTGAATTTCGTCTCATTTTGATCGTTTACTTAAATGAAAAATAATAATTCATATTCACCGGTGAAAAGGTTCTGGCAATTGCTAAAACCTGACCAAAGGGATATCAAAATTATATACTTTTATGCGCTGATTCATGGGCTTGTAAGCTTATCCTTGCCATTAGGGATACAGGCTATTGTCAATCTCATTCAAGGTGGAAGTATAAGTACTTCATGGGTAGTACTTGTGATCATTGTTGTACTTGGTATTGCCATCATTGGTGTGTTCCAAATTTTTCAATTGGTCATTAGTGAGCAGCTACAACAGAAAATATTTACTAGAGCTGCTTTTGAGTTCACCTTTCGTATGCCCCGTATTAAATGGTCCGAACTTTATGGAAATTATGCTCCTGAGCTCATGAACCGATTTTTTGATATCATTTCAGTTCAAAAAGGCCTATCTAAAATTATTATTGACTTTTCGGTAGCAGGTTTTCAGGTTATATTTGGGTTAATCCTTCTAGCGCTTTATCATTCATTTTTTATCATCATTGCACTCATTCTTATCCTGTTGGTATATGTTATTATACAATTTACGGCAAAAGCGGGATTGTCTACAAGCCTTGAAGAATCCAAACATAAATACCAAGTAGCGCACTGGCTGGAAGAACTTGCAAGAAATGCCGTTTCGTTTAAGCTTTTTAGCACATGTGGGCTCCCCCTGAAGCAAACCGATCTGTATGTTTCACAATACTTACATGCTCGGAAAGATCATTTTAAAATACTCTACAGAAAATACATTCTGCTCATCATTTTTAAAGTGATTGTTGCCACTTGTTTACTTGCCATTGGAGGTGTTTTGGTAATGGAGCAACGTATGAATATAGGACAATTCATTGCAGCTGAAATTATCATATTGCTGGTTTTAAACTCAACCGAAAAATTGGTTTTTAGTATTGAAAATTTATATGATGTGCTTACAGCGCTCGAAAAAATTGGTCAAGTTACTGATTTGGAGCTCGAAGAGCAACCTAAAGATCAGCAAACTATTTCGAACAAGTTTAGTGTTGAGGTCAATCAAGTGAGTTTTTCATTCCCCCATACCTCAAAAAAAGTAATTAGTAACTTTTCTTTCAATCTACAGGAAGGTGAACATTATCGGTTGGCTGGAACAAATGAACTTGGAAGAGAAATCTTAGTCCATCTATTAGCTCGATTATATACTACTAATGAGGGATATATTATAATGAATGGAGCCCCAATTCAAACCATTCCAAATGAAATTTTAAGCCGTCAATTAGGCGTTTTATTACCGCAAGAAAAATTGTTCGAAGGTACGATCATCGATAATATTACTATGGGACAAAAAGTAACTACTGAAGATATAGAATGGGCCATTACAAATTTATGCTTAACTAAAAATATTGATGCTTTACCAGAAGGGCTCTATACTAAAGTTCAAACGGAGGGACAACATCTACCAAGAAGTTTAACACAAAAAATTCTACTAGCACGCACCATCATTCATCGTCCGAAGCTACTGTTAATGATTGCCCCATTTCGGTTTATTTCTCAAGAGGATACCAAAGAAATTATTGACTTTATCCACGGGCAACAATGGAGTATGTTGATTGATTCCCAGCAGGAATTTGTCAATAAATGCTTTCCAAATGAACTCATTTTAAATGATTAAACTCATAAAACAAGATGCTGAATATATCACCTAATTCCATAAAAGGCCAGTTTGAAGAGGATCATTTTCAGGCCATGCGCAGTGTAAATCAATATAAACCAAGCAAATATACTATAAAAAGTATTATCATCATGGTGGTTATATTATTGATTTTTTTATTCATACCTTGGACACAGAACATTCGATCAAAAGGGCTCGTCACTACGCTAAGACCTGATCAACGCCCTCAAACCATTCATTCGATCATAGCAGGGCAAGTTGAAAAGTGGTATGTACAAGAAGGCAATTTTGTAAAAAAAGGAGATACCATCTTAAAAATCAGTGAGATCAAAGATAATTATTTAGACCCTGAGCTTGTACCACGTACCGACGATCAAATTAAAGCCAAAGAAAGAAGTGTATCTTCATATATGGACAAAACCAAAGCCCTAGACAACCAAATTGATGCTTTAAATCAAGCAAGTAGATTAAAATTAGACCAAACCAAAAATAAGATTGAGCAAGCCAAAATTAAACTCCAAAGTGATAGCCTAGCTTATCAAGCAGCAAAAATTAACTTTGAAATTGCAGAGAAACAATATGAACGAATACAAAAACTGCATGAACAAGGGTTAAAATCAAGAACAGAACTTGAAAATAGGAAACAAAAACAGCAGGAGGCCAAAGCTGACATGATGATACAGCAAAATAAGTGGCTAACAAGTAAAAATGAGTTGATCAATAGTCAATTGGAATGGAATGCGATTCGCGTAAAATATAAGGAGGCCATTGCCAAGGCAGAATCACAAAAATTTACGACATTATCTCAACTTTATGAGGCAGAGGGCGCCGTTACCAAACTTCAAAACTTACTTGCCAATTATTCCATAAGGCAGGGCCTGTATTATATTACAGCACCCATTGATGGTTATATTACCTTAGCGATACAGTCTGGAATTGGAGAGACCATTAAAGAAGGTGAAGCCATTGTCAGTATAATGCCTTCCAATTATGAGTTAGCCATTGCCATGTATGTAAAACCAATGGATCTGCCCTTATTGGAAACTGGACAGCACGTACGTATTCAATTTGATGGCTGGCCCGCCATTGTCTTTTCAGGGTGGCCCAATACAAGTTATGGAACATATGGTGGGAAGGTATTTGCTATCGATCAAATTATTAGCAATAATGGAAAATATAGAGTACTTGTAGCGCCAGATACAGAAGAACATCCATGGCCAAGTGCTGTGCGAGTTGGTGCTGGCGCAAACAATATGCTACTGCTTAAGGATGTACCCATTTGGTATGAACTTTGGCGAAGAATCAACGGGTTTCCACCTGATTATTATAAAGAAGTGCCAAAAACAAGTCCGAATCAACCCATTACTGAACCAAAAGAAGAAATGCAAACTAAATAGCAATGAATATATTTAGTACAATTTATTCAAATTATATTTATAAATCAATAAAATTAGCAAATTTTATTCAAAATAAACTTTATGTATTAACATTTTCTTTAGGCCTATTTTGCGCGGCTTCAAATTCTATTTATGCTGAAAATCTCACATTCAATGACTACATAGAGCTTGTTAAGAACCACCATCCATTAATGAAAGCAGCTGACCTTTTTTTACAAGAGCAACAACTTAATGTA
>JAUIFR010000092.1 GCA_030430325.1 Bacteroidia bacterium
TAACGTATATGCATTTAGATGCATTATGGTTTGCTTTGTCAGCATCAGGAATGATCTTGACGATTGCGTTTTTTACAGCTAAACAGCACAGCAATAATGCTGATTCTGAGATAAAAAAGTCTATAGATTCAGCCGCTTAAATAAGATTAAAGGTGGGAGACAAATTGTATATGGAGTTTGACCACAATTAAAAATCAACTGATGAGGACAAGGTCTTCATCAAAAGAGAAAAACTGTATTTTTCTCTATAAACTTATAGAAGAGGACAACTATGGGACATCATCCAGAAACGTGGTTTCATTTTATACCCGGAGTTAATCATCATAATGTGCATATGATTACAGCCAGTTTTGTTGTACTTATGTTGGTTGCCGGAAGTTTGATTATTTATCCGCGATTGAAAGCAGCACAAGCTAATTTGGTTCCGGATAAAAAATTCAACTTAAAAAGCAGAACACGACTTTGACAGATGGCTATTTGAGCAGCAGTGACGACGAACCAGCAGAAAGTCAACGTACAGAAAGTAGGCTTTTTATCTGATCGCCAAATTGAAAATTTACTAGCATATGATGATTGGCAACAAGTTGGCTTCAAAAAGGAATTGATCAAAAAAATGATTGATTCAATAAGAAAAGGAAGCATCGAAATTGAAAAAGCTGTCAAGCAACTTCAATCCATTGTTAATTTGCAAGCAACTGAGCTTTCCATTAGAGAAGTTCATGAACTTGTGTATTATTTTAATTATTTGCCAATAAATGAGATATTTACAACTGAAAAAATTAAGGAGTTAAAACGCCAATTTGATGATATTGATTTTGAGCAATCACTTTTGACGCCTTTCAAAAGCTATGATCAACATTCACTAGAAGAAAATAAACCAAAACAATCTGGTTCATTAAAAGAAGGAGCCCAAAAGAAAGAAAAAGGATTGGGAGCTCATGAGGCTGAAGATAAGTCAATTAGGAAAAAGAAAAAACAAGAGGAGCTCCTTTCGGAGCCAAAGCCAAAATCTGAACCTATTGATCAATCTTTGTTTATTGGGAATGCTGGCCTAGTGATTTTATACCCATTTATGAAACCATTGTTCGGTAAATTAGAGTTATTGGAGAATCGGGAATTTAAAGATGAGCAGGCTGCCGTTAGAGGAGTGCATTTATTGCAATATTTAGCTACAGGTGAAGAGGCCTCACCTGAGTATGAGCTAGTGCTTAATAAGATTTTATGTGGCATTGATATTCAAGAACCAATTGAACGAGAAATTTACCTAACTGATGATGAAAAAAACCTATGTGAGGAGCTCATGCGTGTGATGATTGGCCGATGGAGTGTTTTGAAAAAAACAAGCCCAAGTGCGGTGCGTAGTATGTTTCTTAAGCGTGAAGGCAAGCTTACAGAAGACCCCGGCTCCTATTGGCTAAAAGTAGGCTGGAGCTCATTTGATATATTAATCGATAGTATACCTTGGGGTTATAAACTCATTCAATTACCTTGGATGGAAAAAATGCTCCAAACAGAATGGGAGCAAGTTTAGATATTGAATGTTTTTTGCAGAAAATATTCAATATTCGGTAAAATTCACTATAATTTTAAAGAAAATCATAAGTTTAGGGTAGCAATTTACTGCGATTTGATATTAATAATTAAGAATTAGTAAAATTTTTTATTATGAAAGCTATATCAAAATCACTTTTAAAACAAAAATTAGTTGGGGTTCAATTAAAAGAAATTAAGGGAGGAAGCGGTGATATAGGGTTTTGGGATTGGTTTGATGATGTACAAACAATCTAACAACATCCTTGCACAGGTTTTCAAAGCCTGTGCCAATACTCAAATTATTCAATCACCATATCATAGCATCCCCACTTATACACATAGTTGCCTTCATCATTAACTGAGTACATCTCTTGTCCTTCAATAAGCGTGCTATCAGCTAAGTTTTTTATATAAACCATGGTAAAACTTACTTGCTTTACCCTCTTCAGTAAGTCGTTCCAAAATACCACATTCTATTGTGCTGTTTTCTGTAAAATACCTTACTTTTCCTGTCTTTTGATTTCCAGAATTGGTATAGTATTGAAAACTATAGTTTTTGTCTTACAATCCTTGCAAATTTCAACAGAGCCATGGTGGTGGTCTGTAGTAACTTGTACTGACTTAAAATCTGTAGCCAACAAGCAAGCAGATCTCAAAATCAGCCATATACTGATTATTTTGGCAACCATATTTTAGGAATAAAATAAAACTTCTTTATTCAATTTGGCAGTTGATATAGTACCAGTTCAATCTAAGCTAAATTGTTCATTTAAAACTGGAAAATGTGGTTTTGTATCATATTTGTGTAATTTTAGAGGCATATTTACATGATTATAAACAGGGAAGTTATGTCAAGTATACCACAGATAGGAATTATCATGGGCTCTCAATCAGATTGGCCCATAATGCAAGAAGCTGCTCAAGTATTAGAACTACTAAAAATCAAGTACAGAAAAGAGGTGGTATCTGCTCATCGCACACCAGAACTGATGTTTGAATATGCTAAAAATGCGGTTGAGAATGGACTTAAGGTGATCATTGCAGGGGCAGGTGGAGCAGCTCATTTGCCTGGTATGGTGGCTTCTATCACGCCATTGCCTGTAATTGGTGTGCCTATTAAATCCAGTAATTCCATTGATGGATGGGATTCTGTTTTATCAATCCTTCAAATGCCTAGGGGAGTTCCAGTGGCTACTGTTGCTTTGAATGGTGCAAAAAATGCGGGTATCTTAGCAGCTCAAATATTAGGAAGTGCTGATCAAAAAATTCAAGACCGGGTCATGAATTACAAACAGGATTTGAAACAAAAGGTGTTAGCTTCAAGGGAGGTGTAGGGGTAATTTTTCAACAAATTGTGCAAAATTTATTGAATTTAATTAAAAATCCTTTGTATATTTGTATTAATAACTTTAAGCTGATGCATGAAATACAATAAATTACTAATCAATAGTTCTATATATAAAGAAATCCTTGATAATGATCGATTAATTGTGGTGGATGGAGGTGCACGTGGATCTATTTTTCAACCATTTGATCAAGTTAAACCTGATCGGTTATTTGTAATTAAATTTGAGGCAGATCCGAAAGCCAATGTTGTAAAAAATGATAATGAACTCATCATCAATAAAGCTTTATGGAATATTAAAGAGCAAATTACATTTTATGTGGCTGATCAACCGGCTACTTCTTCAATTTTTCCTCCAAACAAAGATTTATTAGCTCCTTTTTCATCAAAGATTGGATATGAACCTCGAAAAACTAAAAGTCAATTAAAAGTTCTATCAGATACTATTGATAATATATGTGAAGAGCATCAATTACCAAATCCAGATTTTATTAAATTAGACATACATGGAAGTGAATATGAAGCGTTGGAAGGTGCTAGGCGCTCACTAAATGAAAAAACACAAGGTGTATTAGTAGAAACTTGGACTCTGCCTGTTCATCAAGGCCAAAAGACAAGTGCGCAAGTGGATATGCTGCTCAATCAGTTCCATTTTTTTGCTTTTAATCATCAAGTGCTAGGTGGTTGGGAGCGAAAATATTCCAATTTGGTTCAATCTAAAGAGCAATGTATTGCCCATGAAACGCTCTATTTCTCCTATGAGATAAAGGAAAAAATTAAAGACAAAAAGCAAGCTATGAAATATGTAGCACTAGCAAACTTGTGGGGGTTTAATAGCTATGCACTAGAATTGAATAACTATTTCAAAGAAAAAGGAGTATTTGAAATTGATTTATTTGATAAAATCCAAGCATATATTTTAAAGCAGTTTCCTAAAACTACATGGAGTAAATTTCGACAAAAATTAGCTATGAAAGTGGTTGCAAATCTTTCAAAATCCTTACCAGAAGGACGTCCTACATAATTATGAAAGCTATATTAATTGCTCGGGCACTTTCATTAAGTGAATCAAAAAGTGTTAAGGAGAGGTTAGAACGAAAGGAGGCAGCTGTATATTTTTGTGAACCTTACAATCAATTTGCTACTTTTGGAGCCTTACCATGTGCGGAAATCACAGAGGAAGAAAAGAAAGAAATCAATTTTAGGTTATTCAATGTACTTTTGTCATTTGGGGACTTTAAAGTAGGGCAAAAATCGGTTAAAGAATTACTGGATTTTGAGCAAACCAGCTTATGGTATTATTATAAATTTCGAATTTACTTTTTGGCACGTAATTTGTCCTTTGATATCAAAAGATACAAAAATTGGGCTGATCCATTTGAAAACGTTGAAATTTATGAATCGAACTCATTTTACTTAAAATTGACTCATGAATTTCCAAATGTGAAGTTTCATATTCAGCCACAAAAAAAGAAAAAGCATTTAGTTTCGGTTCTAAATCTATATGTAACCATAATGTGGCGAACTATCCAAGGCTTTTTTCAATTGTCAAAAGCAAAAAAATACAAACATGCAGTGATTGACAACAGGGATCATTATCGAAGTTTGTTATCGCCAGTTACACTTACTAATGAGTATGAAAATAACTTTTTTGGATATTTATATGCACCATATGCCGACCAATTTCTGTTCATGGACGAGTTTATTTTTCCCAAACTAGATGCTCGCTTTAAAATTCAGAAAAAATATATTAAAAATTGGAATGCTCGCAACCGAATAAATAATGAGATTCATTTAGTTAAAGCATTATTTAGACCAAGTAATTGGAAAAAAATACGTGCTTTGAACTCCTCCCTAAAACAAAATTATAATTGCATTGCTCAGGCCATTAAACCTAGCTCAGATCAACTCATTATATTAGATAAGCTTCGGTCTTTTCACCGTTCAAGCCTTTATTTTGGCTTTCGGATTCTAGCTTTTAGGGCATTTTTCAAAAAACATAACTTTAGGACCGTAACTACAGTTGATGAGTATAGCCCCGCTTATAAAAGCCTATTAGATGCTGCCAAAAACGAAGGCATTAAGACCATTGGAGTGCAGCATGGGAGCATGCACGCCTTGCATCCGGGTTATGTTTATACCAAAAATGACTCGAAATATCAGCCCATGCCAGATAAAACGATACTTTGGGGTGAAAAATGGGGTGATTTTTTGAGTAAAGAAGGAAACTTTCCGGCTGATAAGCTATTAGTGGCCGGACAGATTCGAACCGATATTATTCCAATATTAAAACAGCATAAAAGTAGTAAAGAAAAGGTGCTGGGCCCACTTTTTCATGGAAAAAGTGTGGTTACGTATGCTTCTCAGCCACAGCGTGATCCCAAACTCCGTTACCGAGCAGCAAAAGACATGTTATCGGCTGTGGCTCAGCTACCAGATGTGTCGTTGGCCATTAAACTACACCCACGTGAAAACGAACCTGATTATTTCCACGAAATTGCTCGTGAGGTAGGCTGCAAAAATTACCAACTATACTATGAAATCGATTTGTTTTTATTACTTTCACTAAGTGATATCGTCGTGACTTGTTTTTCGACGGTAGGCACAGAAACAATCTATTTTAAAAAACCGTTGATCATTTTAGATCATTTGAAACAGGATATTTTAAATTATAATAAGGAAGGGGTAGCGTTTCAAGTTTCACAGGCCTCGCAACTGCAGGAGACGATTGAGAAAATTATTAATGGTCAACTAGGCATTAATGAAATTGCCTATAACCAATATATTAAAAATTATGCCTATCAAATTGATGGTCAGGCGAGTAAGCGCTATTGGGATATTATTCAGCAAATAGGAAGTGAAAAATAAGCATCAAATACTCATCATTATTCCTGCTCGAGGAGGTTCAAAAGGCATTCCACGGAAAAATTTGCGGGCTCTAAATAATAAACCTTTAATTTATTATGCTATTCAAACAGCGTTACATTCTACATACCAGCCCGACATATTTGTAAGCTCTGAAGATGACGAAATACTTCAAATGGCTAAAAAACTTGGGGCCGAAACGCACAAACGTCCTAAAAAGTTGGCAGAAGATGCCACCACGCTGGATCCTGTTATATTTCATGCATACGCAGAAATCCAAAAAAATAAAAGTACTACCTACAAGCTAATTGTTACTTTACAACCTACTTCCCCTCTTTTAGAAACCGAATCGCTGGATCAAGCGATCGAAGTTCTCTTAAAAAATGAAGAAATCGATACCATAATATCTTGTATAGAAGACACACACCTGACTTGGAAAAAAGAAAATGGGAAATATATTCCAAATTATAAAAAAAGACTTAATCGCCAGGAATTAACGCCAAATTATAAAGAAACAGGGGGCTTCCTCATTACGAGAGATCGTATTATTACGCCGAGTACGCGAATTGGCCAGCATGTGCAGCTTATGGAATTAAGTGCTCGGGAGGCCATAGATATTGATACGTATGAGGATTGGAGCTTATGTGAATTTTATCTTAAGCGTAAGCGCATTTTATTTGTTGTAAAAGGATATCCAGAAGTAGGGTTGGGGCATATCTATAATGCTTTAATTTTAGCCAATCAAATTCTTAATCACCGAGTCATTTTTTTATTGGATGAGCGCAGTACATTGGGCTATGAAAAAATAAAAGAAGCTAATTATGAGGTTTATATCGAAAAAAGGGATGATCTGTTCCGTAAAATGGTAGAATTGAATCCAGATGTTGTCATAAATGACATTCTAGATACGACAAAAGAATATATTGAGCAGTTAATTAACCATCGATTTAAAGTCATAAATTTCGAAGATCTGGGCCCTGGAGCAGCATTGGCGCATGTGGTGTTCAATGCGATTTACCCAGAAAAACAGGCTTATCCAAACCATTACTATGGCCCTAGTTATTTTTGTGCAAGGGATGAATTTTTGCTCACACCACCTAAAAAAATTAACCCTGAAGTAAAACATGTTATGATTACCTTTGGGGGAACTGATCCAAATAACTTGACACTAAAAACCTTAAATTCTATTTATTCATATTGTGTACAGGAGGGAATTGAAATGCATGTAGTCACAGGATTCGGGTATGTACATTTTAATTCATTGGAGGGGTTTCCTAAGATTCAACTTCATAAAAATATCAGTAATATCTCCGATTATATTTCCAAAGCTGATATTATTTTTACTTCTGCTGGGCGAACTACTTATGAAATTGCCCTAATCGGTACGCCAGCTATCGTGCTCGCGCAAAATGAAAGGGAGCTTACCCACTTTTTTGCCGATGAGAAAAACGGGTTCATAAATTTAGGGTTAGGTAAAGATCAAGCTGAAAATTTAATTTTAGAAAAATTCGTCCAATTAAAGGATGATTTCCAAAAACGCATTGAAATCAATCAAAAAATGCTTAAAAATAATATTCGTGAGGGACGTCAAAAAGTAATTCAAGTCATCAACCAAGTTATTGAACAATGATCGATTTAGCTAAACTTATTAGTCAAAAACCACAGGATATACCTCCTGTATCAGCACCATATGTCATTGCAGAAGCTGGCGTAAATCATGAAGGCTCGTTAGATACCGCAAAGCGGCTTATTGAAGAAGCAAAAGCAGGCGGTGCCCACGCTATAAAATTTCAAACTTATAAGGCAGAAACCCTAGCTGCAAAAAATAGCCCGGCCTACTGGGATACTACCAAAGAAAGTACGCCAAGCCAATATCAATTATTTAAAAAATATGATGGTTTTTGGAAAAAAGAATATGAGGCCCTAAAAATAGCGTGTGATGAGCAAGATATCGAATTTCTCTCTACGCCATTTGATGTGGAGTCGGCACAGTTTCTTAATGAGCTCATGCCAGTTATTAAAATATCATCCTCAGATCTGAATAACCTGCCGTTTATCAATTATCTGACCTCATTTAATAAGCCAATTTTATTATCGACGGGGGCGGCGCATCTTTGGGAAGTTCAACGAACGGTATCTTGGATTCAAGAAAAAGGTAATGCTTTGGCGCTAATGCATTGCGTGTTAAATTATCCTACACCGGATGAAAATGCCCATTTGGGCATGATTTTAGGCCTAAAAAAGCATTTTCCTAATTTATTAATAGGCTATTCGGACCATACGTTGCCTGGAAATATGGATGTTTTGGTATCGGCTACATTACTTGGGGCACATATAATTGAGAAGCATTTTACCCACGATAAAACGCTACCTGGGAATGACCACTACCATGCGATGGATGAACATGATCTAAAGGTATTTTGGCAGCGGTGGAATCAAATTTCACCTACTTTAGGCTCATTTGATGTGACGGCCCTCTCTGATGAAAGCCCGGCTCGCCAGCATGCCAGAAGAAGTTTAGTTACAACAAAAAAAATACCAGCCAACACCATCATTTCGGCAGATCACATTACTTGGAAAAGGCCTGGAACGGGCATTCAACCCCAATTTTATGATCAGGTGATTGGTAAAAAAGCTCTAGTGGACCTAGATGCAGATACACTCTTGCAGTGGAATATGTTAGATTAAATCCCTAATTTTGCACTTATGCACATTTTAAAGAAAATCAAGGGCAGAGTAGATCAGGTTTTGTTTAATAACCCTATTGCTAGGGCCCAATTTCAGAAAAAAAGAAAACAAATGCTTACGCGAGATTTTCTAAGCTCGCCAGCATATGAAGAGCTTTTTTTGGAGAAGGTTTCGGATAGAGCGGCTTTTAATGAATTTTTAGATGATGCGCAGCAAAAAACCCCTAACTTTATGTATCGCCATCAAAAGATGCACCGTGTGCTAGGTGCCTGGCGTTGGAAGGGGCTTTTTTTGAATAGAAATGAGTTCATTCCATGCTTATTTGACTCCAAAAATAGGGTGATTGATTTTGGTGGAGCTTTTGGGCCAGTGAGCCAGCAGGCTACTATTGTTGACTTTGCCCGTAAAGATGTATTTGGAAATACGGTAAATTATCATGACCTATCACAGGTTAATTTTCAGGCTGATATAATATTTTCATCTCATACCTTTGAGCACATCAAAGAACTAGAACGTGTACTTAGAGATATACGTAACATATTAAAACCAGGAGGGCAGCTTATTTTAAACCTACCGGCTTATTCCTGCATCCGCTGGCAGCATGGAGTCCACACCAATAAAAAATTTAATGATCACTATTGGACGTTTATCTTAAAACAAACGCAACTTACCGAGGAACTGCCTCATCTGATGGCTATAGATGAGCTTATCGAAAAGCATTTTGAAGTTTTGAGGTGTAATTACACCGGTGATAATTCGATTTTCATTTGGGCGAGGAAGTAGGAGGCTAAAAAAGTGGCCATAAGCAATGAATACTGATTGTATTTGGTTGATTTTATTTATTATTTCAAATTGATTATTTTTAATTAAATACTGCTTAAATTAATTTTTTATTTGATTTAAGATCAAATATTTGATTTTATTTATTAAATTTATCAAAAATAAGATCAAATGATCAGAGAAATTTCTAAAGAACACATCCTTGATAAAATACAGAATGACAATCCTTGGTGGATTAATGGCCATATTGAGCAAGATATCAATGAACTTACTAGACGACCTTATATTGAGCTACTTAAACCTCTGGTATATCAGCGAGAAATAAATCGAGCAGTAGTTTTGATGGGGCCCAGGCGTGTTGGGAAGACCTATATGCTCTATCATATGGTCGAAGATTTGATACAAAACGGGGTGCCCCCGCAAAAGATCATTTTTATTAAAATTGATAACCCCATTTACTTGAATATTTCCTTAGAGCAGCTGTTTGCATATGCTAAAGAGGCCTCCGGATTAAAAGAAAAGGATGATTGGTATGTCATTTATGATGAAATTCAGTACTGCGCTAATTGGGAGGTACATTTAAAAACACTTGTGGATAGCTACCGAAAATGTAAATTTATTGCCTCTGGCTCAGCAGCGGCAGCCCTTAAGCTTGCCAGTAACGAAAGCGGTGCCGGAAGGTTTACGGACTTTTCACTCCCTCCGCTCACATTTTATGAGTATATTTCTTTAAAAGGACTTGATCATATTATTCAGCCACATCTGGTAAAATGGCCAGATGATGAAATTGAAATCTTTTCCTCCCCTTACATGGATGAATTCAACAAGCATTTTTTGGATTACATTAATTTTGGTGGATATCCAGAGGCTGTTTTTTCAAAGGAGATACAAGCAGATCCTGGTAGGTATATTAAGCATGATATCATTGATAAGGTATTATTAAAGGATATTCCTGGTTTGTATGGTATAAGTGATACGATGGAGCTAAATTCTTTGTTCGTTACCATTGCTTTTAATAGTGGGGCGGAGTTTTCCCTCGAAACATTGAGTCGGCAGTCTCAAGTACCCAAAAATACCCTTAAAAAATACATTGAATATCTGGAGGCTGCTTTTTTGATCAAGCGGGTCAAACGAATCGATCAAAGTGGAAAAAGATTTAAGCGGGACCATTTTTTCAAAATATACTTAACTAATCCTTCATTGAGAGGGGCTTTGTTTACTCCTATCACTTCTACCGATGAAATGATTGGAAATTTGGTGGAAATGGCTATTTTCTCCCAATGGATAACCAATCATTGGTTTACGCCGTGGTATGCAAGGTGGGCAAATGGTGAGGTGGATATGGTTGAGCTTAATGCAGGCACGCTAAAGCCAGCTTGGGCATTAGAAATAAAATGGACAAATAGATACTTCGATAAGCCTAATGAACTTAAAAGCCTACTGAAATTTTGCTCAGAAAATAAGCTGGATAGAGCTATAGTGACTACTTTGGATAAGGAAGGGCAAAAAATGCAACAGTGCCTTACACTTCAATTCGTGCCATCGGCGTCCTATGCCTATACGATTGGGAAAAATACGTTGATGAAGAAGAGGATGTTTGGAGGGTGATAATTTTGAATATATTTTACTAATTTTGTTGATTAAATAATGTTTATAGTTTATGATTAACCTATTTGATAAAGAAGAGTTTACAGAGTCAGATATTCAATTACTTATTGATAATGAGATTGAAGAGAATATTTATTTGGACTTTAAAAGTGCTGAGTCACTAGGTAAGTCCGATGCAAAGAAAAAGGAATTATCCAAAGATGTAGCTGCTTTTGCTAACTCTGACGGCGGAATTATTATATATGGAATTCAGGAAAAAGAGCATAAGGCTTTTTCGCTATCCTTTATTAACGGAAGTCAATATACAAAAGAATGGCTTGAGCAAATAATCAATATGACCATTCAAAGACATATACAAGGTCTCAGAATATTTCCAATAAGGTTTGATTCAAATTTTGAAAAAACTGTTTATGTAGTAAAAATTCCTAGAAGTACAGATACGCCACATATGTCCAAAGATAAGAGATTTTATAAAAGATTCGATTTCGAGTCCTTAATGATGGAGGAATATGAAGTTAGACAATTATATGAGCGGAAATCAAAATCCTTGCTTCAAATTAATGATTATAGTACATACTTATTTACTGAAGAACATAAAGATTTTGATGAAAAACTTTTCAAGTTCAATATTATAGCTTCGATCATAAATGTTGGTCAGGTATCAGAGTCAGAATACAAATTAAATTTATATTTTGACAATTTTAATGAAAATGTAAAGGTGAGTTACTATAGAGAGGAAGCTAATTTCACACGATTTGTAGAAAATAATAGAATAAAAATTGCTACTTCAAACCCCATCACAATTTACCCAGAGGAAAAAGTAGACGCCATTAATGTAACATTTTTAATTGAAATGGACCGCGTTATTGAAACATTGAAGAATATGAATATGGAATTAAGAATGTTTTATCCCAATGGAGATGATAAAATGGAAATAGATTTTGAAGAAATTATTGATGATTTTAAACATAAGATTTTATAATTAACCCCAAAGTTTCCTTTTATGAAACTTTTTTCTTATATTTACAATATAAATGAAGGTTCATCTGATCAAAAAGCAATCAATCGAAGCATTTGTGAGAAAAAATGCTAGAAGTAGGGCATCATTTGATATTTGGTTATCAATATTGAAGCGAGCAGATTGGAAGGAACCTAGTGATATTGTGTTAACATTTAATAGTGCTGATATACTTGGAAAGAGCTCTTGCAGAGTAGTATTCAATATTGGTGGTAATAGTTATAGACTAATTTGTAAGTATCACTTTGGAAATTCAAAAGTACATTTGTTTATTAAATGGATTGGAACGCATGCTCAGTATACAGAACTTTGTAATCAAGGGTTACAATATGAAGTAAACACATACTAGTAACCATTAATTTGCGCAAAAATGAAAACATTAAAATACACCATCATTAAAAATCAAAAGCAATACAATCAATATTGTGATATCTTAGAGGATTTGGTTGATCAGAGCAAAGTTGAGCTTCAAGATGAAATCGACTTGCTCGCCTTATTAATTGAAAAATGGGATCAAGAGCACCATTCTTTTCAAGATATTGACCCCATTGAGTTACTAAAGGCGCTAATGGTAGAGCACCACTTAAAGGCAAAAGATTTAGTTGACATTTTAAACTTATCTAAAGGAATGGTTTCGAAAATCCTTAATTATCAAAAGGGACTTTCAAAAGATACTATTCGTAAACTGGCAAATTATTTCAAAGTATCTCAGGAAGCATTTAACCGCCCCTATAAACTAATCCATGAGGTAAACCGAAAATTCCCTCACGCAAGCCTAATGAATTCTAGGAAAAATATAATGGGCAATGTGTAATTTTCAACAAATTCTACAAAATAAATTGAATAATTATTAATATATAACTTATTTTGCTAATTATATTCAAAATAGTTAGAAAGCACAGGTTCGGGGAACCTGCGTGCCAGTATAATAAATAAATTGGTAATTTAAAGGAACAATTTGAATTCATTGAGTATAAAAAAATAATACACAGCACCTAAAATTCAACATATTTAGCAAAATACATTGATTATAAATTATAATTTCAACAAATTCTGCTAATATTATTGATTATTGTTTGCTTTACATTAACAAAATTTTCATTAAATTGAGGGAATGAATCCATCAACACTTACCCCAAAAAATGTAGATGAATACCTTGCTGAAGGATGCGGGCGCTGTTCACTACACGGTACTCCAGAATGCAAAGTGCATAGTTGGCAAAACGAGCTCAAAGCGCTCAGAGTCATTGCGCTTGAGTGTGGGTTAACCGAAGAAATAAAGTGGGGGGTACCATGTTATACTTATAAAAAAAGCAATGTTTTATTAATAAGCGCCTTAAAGCAATGCTGTACCTTAAGTTTTATGAAGGGTTCCTTACTTAAAGATCCTAACAAAATACTAACACTACCTGGTGAAAACTCCCAATCGGCGTGCTTAATTCGATTTACTAGCATAAAGCAGATCAATGAGCTTGAACCGATTCTGAAGACCTACATTTTTGAAGCTATTGAAGTCGAAAAAGCTGGATTAAAGGTTGAGTTTAGTAAAAGTAAAGCACTAAACATCCCTGAGGAGTTGCAAATGAAGTTTGATGAAGACCCTGCATTAAAAGAAGCTTTTGAGGGCTTAACCCCTGGTAGGCAAAGAGGGTATGTGATCCATATTTCAGGTGCAAAGCAGTCTAAAACTAGGGTGGCACGTATAGAAAAGTGGATTCCACAAATATTTAAAGGAAAAGGTATTCATGATCGGTAATTTATGGCATAATTACTTATACATGCATAATATGTAAAAAATAATTAATGGCTAACCTTAAGCATTGGAAATACGTACTCTTGCCGACCTATGAATATAGCTAAGCCTAGATTTTATCATAAAGCTTAAAATTAGCGCTATTCGTTTTTTTCCATCCTGCTGAGGCAGGCCTCGATGGATCCCATTTTGATTAGATAGAATTAAATCGCCTTTGTTTCCGATAGCATTT
>JAUIFR010000093.1 GCA_030430325.1 Bacteroidia bacterium
GAAATAAACATTATACGGTTACGGCTAAGCACAATGATACCGAATGTGAAACAGACTTTGCAGAGACCTTTTATGTACCAGATACTAGACCAGAAGTTGAGATCCTAATAAACTCTAATGGAGAAGCTGGTGATTGTGATAATCCACAGGTTACAATATCTTCAACTGTACTGATTGACGGGCAGCCAGTTAATCCTGGTGATGTTACATATCAATGGTTTGCAGGTAATACAATTCTTTTTGGAGAGACCAATGCTGATTTGCTTAACGTACCAGCAGGAGGTTATAAACTTTTAGTTACAAATCTTGGTACTGGTTGCACTGATTCATTGATTTATAATTTAGAGCCTTGGTACATTACACCAGAAATTGATTTAGTGGGTAATGTGACACCTTTTACATCATGTGCAGCTGCTAATGGTGAGATTGAGATGACTGTTACTAATATGGTTGATTTTGGAATGGGTATTACCATCAATGATTTTATATTCAAGTGGTATATCGGTGATGAAGTTAAGTCTACTCAACCTGGTTGTTTAGATCCATTTGATTTTGATTGCCATGACCCGGATTTCCCTGATACAGATAACATTCTATCTAATTTAGAACCAGGAGAGTATACGGTAGAAGCAATTTTTGATGGCCCTAATGCATGTATCTCTGTGCCAATGACAATTGTTGTTCCAGATAAAGGCAATGAGCCAAAAATTCAAGCACAGCAAGTACCTATTGAAAACACAAATTGCGATGCTAATATATTTAATGGTAATATTTCACTCACAGTATCTAAGGCAAATCCGGATGACCCAGATCCCTTTAATCCACTAGATTATACCATAACCTGGTATGCGGCTGACGAGCCTGATATTGATCCAGCCAATGAACTTCCGCAATTTGCAGGTATGTTAGATATTAATGTTGGTGCAGGTATTTATACTGTAGTTATTACTCATAACCTCAGCACCTGTGCCGATACAGCAACATTTGAAGTAGACGATGGAACGGTTAAGCCAGAGCTTACACTGGATGGTGTAGTGTCCCAAACCACATGTGTGGATTTGGGTAGTATTGATGTTGATCCATCGGAGCCAAACTCAGCGTTTTATTGGTACAGTGATTATGATTTGATGTTGGAAAATTATGAGACTGAAGTTTATGATGATCATGATGTGGCTTATCTCAATAGTGATGTTTATGATAATTTATTGGCTGGCTTTTATTATGTCGTCATTCGAGATTTAAATACGGGATGTTACTCCTTGCCTTATGTCTTTGAAGTACCGGATGAAGTTCAATCCTTTGAAGTAGCACTATCTGGTTATAACTCGCAAATGAGCTGTGATGAAAATACACCTAATGGCTCCATGGAAATAAATGTAACTGGAGGCGTTGGGCCAGATTTTTACTATAAGTGGTATGAAGGCCTCGTCGTCGAAGAACAGTTTTTGATTGCAGAAGGCTTAAATTTGAGCCAATTAGGTAACCTTAGCGAAGGGTACTATAAACTTGCTATTGAAGATATGGGTACAAACTGTATCGACACAACGAAACAATTTTACTTAGATGCAAAGCTTAACGACAATATTCAGCTGATTGTAGGCTCAGCACCTTTACGAGATTGCATTGAACCAGACGGTGGTGTATGGGCAGTGGCGAATGGCATTTCAGGAGATATAACATATTCCTACGAATGGTATAGTGAAGGCCAAACACCAGGTATTGATCAGCCGATAGCAACAACAGCTCAGACTTCAGGGCTAGAAATTGGTACTTATTACGTAAGAGCTATAGATGGTAATAACCCTACTTGTATGAGTGAAATTAGGAGTGTTGATGTGGGTGACGGCAGAGAATATCCTGAGCTAAACTTAGATGCCGTTACCAAAACACCAAACACACGGTGTGACCTGAGCCGTGCCAATGGTAGTTTAAGTGTAAGGGTACTGGAGTTTAATGATGACGGATTTAGTGATTATGATTTTGTCTGGAGTGCTTCTGACGATGAAAATTGGTTAGCATATGGCCATAGTATTGGAGGGTTACACGCTGGCGTTACTTATAGTGTAGAAATCACGGATCGATATACAGGTTGTAAAAATGTGGCAGAGTATAGCTTTAATGTAGAGGATAGTTTACCCATCATACCATCTCCAGAGCTAGTTGTATCGGCAATTCAAAGGAGCTGTGACCCAACTCGCCCTAATGGAGCTATTGAGGTGATAAATGGTGATGAGGACACATATATTTATGAAGTATATGATGCCGATAACACCTATCTTGGTTTTACATTAAGTTATGATGGACTGCCTGCAGGTACTTATTTGGCAAAAGTTATTGATCGGGAGTCTGGTTGTGAGTCAGAATTGAGCTCTGTTACTGTAACAGAGGAGCTCATTATACCTACCTTCGAAATCCGAACAGCGCCTACTTCATGTAATACAGCAGATGGAATTATTTATGTAGAAATTCCTGATGAGTTTAGAGAAGGGGTGAGAGTTTATGTAGATAATGTTGAGACAAATGAAGTGAATTCTGGGGAAACTGTCGGAAACCTTGATGTAGGAGCTTATGATATTACAGTTATAGATGCCAATGGTTGTATGGCCACAGGCTCCACTATAGTTACAAATGATATTAAAATTTATAATGGAATAAGTGCCAATAATGATGGTAAAAATGATCACTTTGAAATTGAATGTATTGAGGATTTTGAAGGAGCTGAAGTGGTTATCTTTAACCGCTACGGTACAAAAGTATTTGAATCTAAAAACTATAATAATGATGACCCTGCAAACCGCTTTGATGGTACATCAAATACCAATATAGGACTGAAAAGTGGAACAGGTAAACTGCCTTCGGGAGCATATTATTACATCATAAACTATGTAAAATTAGACTTTGACCTCAAAGAGGTGTCTACTCGTAAAACAGGTTATATTCAATTAGAATATTAACAAAAAGGAAACTACATTGCTTCAAAAGGTGCCTAAATAAATAATAGGCACTTTTTTTTACTAGATATGATATAATAATAACTAGTAAAAAAATTAACCCTTATTGCGCTAAAAATGATTATACTTCTTTATATATACATATACTAGTTTTAAGTTACAATACAAATTCTAATAATTTTAATATGGAAAAAATCATATGACTGCAACTTTATAATGAATACTTTTTTACTTACTTAACCTATCAAAACATGAGAAAAAGCATTAAAACTTGGGCCCAAACTAATTTGTTTACTATAGTTGCAAGCCTATTAATTGTTATTTACATTCTAAATCAGACTGTGCTAAGCATTTAAAACACAAATAATAAAAAAACAAATTTTGCAAAATTCGTTCAATTTTTTGCATCAAATGAACATAATTTGCTAATTTTATTCAAATCAGGTATATGTTACATGGTCAAAGATTTGGAAAAACTGCGCCAGGATTCGGTTGGGTATGATAGCAAATACTCATTTAAATTTATTTATCCTAGATTGTCATAAAATTAAATCTATTTTTTCGCAAGGCGCAATTTTAACCGCTCCACTAACAAATACATCACAGGTACTACTATTAGCGTTAGGAATGTAGCAAACACAAGTCCAAAAATCACTGTCCAGGCCATTGGTCCCCAGAAAATGGCATTATCGCCCCCTGCATAATATTCTGCATCAAAGCGTTCAAACAGAGTAAAGAAATTGATATTCATACCAATAGCAAGTGGAATTAGTCCTAAAACTGTAGTAATAGCTGTTAAAAGCACTGGCCTCAATCTTGTTTTACCCCCTTCGATGATACATAATACAATATCTTTGGCACTCAACCTCTCCCCTTCAGCCAGCTCCAGCTCTTGTTGTTTCCTCTTTCTCACCAAATTGGTATAATCAATCAGCACAATCGCATTATTCACAACAACTCCTGCTAGTGATATAATACCAATACCTGTCATGATAATCACGAAGTCCATATTGAATACGTTAAGCCCTAAGAACACGCCAATGGTACTCAAAATAACCGAAAACATGATGATAAACGGTATCGACAAGGAATTAAACTGCGCTACAATGATCAAAAAGATCATCGATACAGCCAAAAACATGGCAAACATCAAAAACTGCATCGACTTAGCCTGTTCCTCTTGCTCACCCGTATAATCAATTTCATAGCCTTCAGGTTTTTCATTATCAATATAGTCCTGCAATAATTCTTGAATTTGGGCATTAATTTCAGTTGGGTTATAACCCACCTCCACATTTGAAGAAAGCGTAATCACACGATCCAGGTCTTTTCGCTTAATTGAGCCATATGTATCGGTATTTTCAAATTGAGCCACTGACTTAATCGGGATTTGCTTGAGGTTCCCGAATTTATCCCTAAACGTGATTTTTTTATTTTTCAGCGCATCGATATCATACCGAAACTCGTCCGCGAGCCTTAGCTGAATAGGATATTCGTCCTCTCCTTCTTTATATTTAGATACCTCACTACCAAAAAGCGCCGTACGTAGCTCCATAGCAATAGTAGAAGTTGACAAGCCAAAACGACGAGCAGCATCCCGGTCTATTGTAACAAGCATTTCGGGTTTACCCACCTCTAGATCCAACTTAAGTTCTTCTATCCCCTTAATACTCGAACTTTCGATAATGGCCTTCACCTCTTTAGTAATTGCGATGAGCTTATCGAGGTTTTCCCCACTAATCTCTAAGTTAATAGGTTTACCCACTGGCGGACCATCTTGATTCTTATCTACCGTGATACTCCGCTCAGCATACTTTTTATTGATTTCTGCACGGATTTTGTTCATTAAATCTTCTGTGCTTACCCCTCTACGAAATTGAAACTCTACAAATGAAACTGTAATTCGAGCTTTATGAGGCGTTGCACCCTGGCTTGGGCCCTCATTTGGATCTGCCGTACCTTCACCTACTTGTGCGATAATGGCCTCCACCATAAAGTCATAGGGCTTCATTAATTCGACAATATCTTCCTCCACTTGTTTGGTAATAATATTAGTAGTTTCAATATCCGTACCAATAGGTTCCTGAATAAAAATATTAATATATGCAGGCTGATTAATAGGAAAGAATACCACCTTTGGGCTACTTATGGCCATGGCTATAATGGAGGCAAAAAGAAGACCCCAAGTGCCCAGAAAAATGATCAGAGGCCAGACCCCGTTAAGTGCAAAAGTGATTGTTTTGGCATAAACAGCCTCCAACCAAGTCAGTACATTTTCTTGGTACCATTGCACAAATGGTTTTACTACAAATATATAAAGTGGAATGAGTATGGCAATAAAGAAAAATAAGTGAGCCAATGCCTTTGAAACACCATAAAAAAGTATTCCAAGTAAGATAAATAAGCCAAACCTAATAAAAAACCGCTTTGGGCTAAATGCTTTTGGTGTTAACCCTTCTACCTTCATATAAATTGAAGTCAGCACAGGGTTAATAACTAATGCTACAAAAAGGGATGAGGCAAGTACAATGATCAAGGTAATGGGTAAAAATTTCATAAACTCCCCAATTATTCCACCCCAAAATGCTAATGGCACAAATGCAGCAAGGGTTGTCATGGTAGAGCTGATAATTGGTAGAGCCACTTCTCCTACTCCTTCCTTAGCTGCTTTTATTGGCGAATAGCCTTCTTGCATGAGCCGATAAATATTCTCGACTACAACAATCCCATTATCCACCAGCATCCCTAAAGCCAGAATAAGTGAAAAGAGCACCATAATATTTAGGGTAACCCCAGCAGCATTTAAAATCATAATGGCCATAAAAATGGACATGGGAATTGCCACACCTACAAATAAGGCATTTCTAAATCCTAAAAAGAACATAAGTACGACTACAACTAGAATTACACCTGAAATGATGCTATTTTCTAAATTATTGATTTGAGATCTCGCTTGTTTCGATTGGTCATTGGTAATGGACACATCGAGGTCAGGCGGAAACCGGTTCTTTTTAGCCTCATCGATGACTTCTTTAATATTATCCGCTGCAATAATGAGGTTCTCCCCACTGCGCTTGACCACATCAAGGGTAACCACTGGTAATTTACTTGATCGTGCATAGTTTTTACGTTCTGCATAACTATCACTTACTGTAGCCACATCTTGTAGGTAAACAATATTACCTTTTTCACTTTTTATAATAACATCATTGATTTGATTTACATTGGTAAATTCTCCATCAATCCGTAAGGATCTCCTAAAATCACCAGATAATATATCCCCACCAGATAAAGTGAGGTTTTCAGCAGCTATGGCATTTTGAATATCTGAAAAGCTTACTTCTCTCGCCTCCATCTTGAATGGGTCGGCATCAATGCGGATTTCTCGCTCAAGAGCCCCTCTTATGTCTGCTTTTGAAATCTCGGACATGGCCTCAATCTCGTCCTGAAGGTACTCGGCAAAGTCCTTGAGCTCGTCAATACTATAGTCGCCCGAAATATTAACGTTCATAATCGGAAACTCCGAAAAATTTACCTCAAACACATTGGGATCTGCATCCAAATCATTCGGAAGGTCCTTTTTGGCTTTATCTACAGCATCTTTAGTATCCTGTAGAGCCTCCGAAACATCAACATCTGGGTTAAATTCCACAATAATGGTGGAGTAATCCTGAATGGAGGTAGAATTAATCTTCTTCACACCCGTTAATGACTTAATTTCCTTCTCAATAGGCCTAGAAACAAGGTTTTCTATATCCACTGGAGAGTTACCTGCATAGGGTGTACCTATATAAATGGTGGGGATGACAATCTCCGGAAATGTCTCCTTCGGCATAGTAACATACGCCATTATGCCAAGTATGGCGATGATAAAACTAAGTATAATAATACTTGTTTTATTATTTACGGCCAGGTTACTTAAGCCAAACTCCTTTTTTACATGCTGATTTTGCTCTTCTAGCTTCATAGGTGTGCTTTAAAAAATGTTAACTTTATGCGTCGATTTTCTTAGCTAATTTCACAGGCATACCATCAATCACCTCTTTAAAACCTGTTTTAATAAGCTCCTCTGAACCATCAAGGCCTTCTTCAACCACGGTATATTGATCTTGATCAAGCCCTATTTTAATATGAACTTTCTTCGCTTGCTTTACTTTTTCTTTTTTATCCACTATGTAGACATATTTGCCTTGCATATCGCGCTGAATTAAATTAGTGGGTACAGTTACACTATTTTGAGACACAAAATCCCTTATTTTGAGCACTGCAAGCATATTAGGCTTATGTAAGTCATTATTTTTTGTGAGATTTACTTCCACTGAAAAAGTCCTGTTCTTATCATTGATTACCTGCCCCACAGCAGTAAGTGTTGCTTGTACTGACTCATTTAATGAAAGAAAATAGATATTGACCGAGTCCCCTTTCTTAAATTGCCCCACATAAGCCTCTGAAACATCAGCTTCAATATACTTATCTTTATTTCCTACAACGCGTAGTAATGGCATGCCTGGCTGGGCCATCTCACCTTCTTTAGCCACCAACTCATCAACTATCCCATCAAATGGTGCCTTAATCATTGCCTTGGCAAGTTGTGTATTAGCAGTTGCAAGCTTCTTTTCTAGTGATTCAACCTGATTTTTGGCTTGCAAATACTGAATTTCTGTACCAATCTTTTGTTTCCAAAGGTTTTCTTGGCGCTCGTACATGGTTTTGGCTAATGATAAGGACGTTTTAAGCTCTTCGATGCTTTGAATCGTTGTGGAAGCATCTAATGATACCATAATAGCCCCTTTTTGGACCATTTGACCTTCTTTTACATGAACTTTTTTGATGGTAGCTGGTATTTCAGAAGTTACTAACACGTTTTTGCGTGATCGCACATTACCCCTAACCTCCAAAAAATGTTCGAATTTTCCTTTTTTTACAGGCTCAAGCGTGACTGATCTCAATCTTTTCTGCTTGCCATATTCTGGATCTTCCTTTTCAATTTCTTCTTCAAGCTTTTCTATCTTAGCTTTTAGTGTTTTGAGTTCTTTTTTATGTTCGGCCAGTAACTTTTTCTTGTCCTTTGAAGCTGGTTTATCACCACATGCTACTATACCTACAATTAGAATAAGAATTGCCAGCACCCTAATCCCGAATTGTATGCTATTTTTTATTAAATTTCCCTTATTCTGCTGCATAACGCTGTTTATTTATCATTCCTAATGCTTTCTCTAGATCAACTTTTGCTACAAGCGCTTCAAATAGCGCCTGGTAATAATTTAATTGTGCTTCTTTATAATCCCTGTCACCATCAATAAGCTCACTATTTGAGCTAAGTCCCTGTTGATATTTTATCTTGGTAACATCGTATACCTCTCTTGCAAGATTCATATTCTCACGCTGCACTTCTAATACCTCCAAGCTATTATCAAAACTAGAACGGGCTTGATTAATTTCAAGAGCGATGCTGTTTTCTAACTTTTGAAACTGGTAATCAATCTGGGCCAGTTGCAACCGATTTTTCTGTATATGGTTTTTCTTTAGGAAACCGTCAAAAATGGGAATATTTAAGCTTAACCCAATAACCCCAAATGCAACATAACGATCACTAAAGTTGGTGATATCAGAGAATTCATTTGAGCCCATATTATACCCATAGCTAAACTGCGCATAAAGCGATGGAAAGTACTGAGCCGTATAATTTTTAAGGTCTAGCGTTGCCAAATCTCTGTTCGTTTCCAATACTTCATATTCAACACGCTTTTGAATCGAAAATTGATCCTTTTCAAAATCAAAGTTGGGCACTTGTGTATCTTGCATATTGCCCTCTATTTGTAGTTCTTGAGATATGGGCATGCCCATCTGGAATTTAAGCAAATCATAAGTTAGTTCCTTATTTCGTTCCGATTTCTGCAATTCTACTTTTACATTATTATAGGAAACCTTCACACGATCCACATCAATTTTCTCTACAAAACCATTTTCATACATAATGGTAGTCTCACGAAGTAACGTATCAAGACGATCAAAATTTGCTTTGACCAAATCATAAAAATCATCACTGATCAAGGCAGAATAATACGCCTTACTCACAGCCTCAATCACATTAATTTCAGTACGGACAGCCTCTTTTGTAGCCAACTGTTTATACGTCCTTGATGCTTTCAATCCGACAAAATAAGATCCATCAAGAATCAATTGTCTAGCTTGAATATATGCGCTAGCTGTATATTGTGTGCCAAATTGTGCTGCAAAAATATCTGGCTCAGGAATTGGCCCATTATATAACCCCTCTTGAATCAATACACCATATACTGAGGGAGAAATAAAATCCGGTAAAAACTGGGATTGGACCTCAAAATTATTCGATGCACTAACCACACCACTAATTTGCGGTAAACCAATCGACAAAAACTCACCTATTTCTTTTTCTGCAATACCTTCTGCAAGCCATGCACTCTTGATATCTTGGTTAACTTTGATCGCATATCTTATGCAGGATTCAAGACCCATCACGGCTGCCGAGTCCTGAGCAAATGCAAATTGCCCAGTGCCATAAATTATGACTATTAATAGTTTATAAATCTTCATATACCACTCAAATTAACCCAACAAAAATAATAAATGCATAATAATTACTCATTTAATTTTATTTTAAATTCATTGAACAATTCAGAACCCTTTGAGGTTATTATACCGCAAATATAATGCTCTAAAAGTTGCATTTTTACCTCAGCAAATTCATATTCATGCCCAGGAAAAACATTGGGATTAAGGCATAGCTGTATTTGTTCGATTCGAAGTTTCGCAAGAATCTTCGAATTTATTTGCGCTCTGAAATGTCCTTCATTTTTACCTCTTTCAAGTAATTGGTAAAAATAGGCAAACATATATTTATCCTTAAAGGCTACATAATTACCCCAAGCTTTAGCATAATAGGTTTGAAGGTCATACAATATTATTGGATTAATGCTTAAAACATTATTTCTTATATACTGCGACAGAAAAAAAAGCTCCTCAATTGCATTACTTGCTTTAGCCGTAAACTGCTCCATTTCAAGATGATGCCCCTCAATATGATTCATCGTTACCTGATGAACCAATTCAGCCTTATCTTTAAAATATTGGTAAATTGTTTTTTTGGACATACCAAGATTACGTGCAATATCATTCATAGTTACACTTCGTATCCCTCTGGCGAAAAATAGTTCTTTACAGCGGTGCAATATGGTTGTACGTATATCCATCGCGCGCAAAACTATGGAAACTTTCTTGTTACTCAAAGTTTTTTACCAAAAATATATTACAAATTATAATTTATTTATAATATTTTGCATTTTTCTTCGTTTTTAAAAAAGGTGCAAATATGTTTACATCTTGATTCGTCCAAACATATATATAATACAAAGAGATTACTTAACCATTAAATTATTAGTTTTATGAAGTTATTTTCGTTGTTTTTTTTAAGTCTAATTTTTATTAGCCAATCTTTTTCAAAAACCAATCAAGAACTCTCCGGAAGAGAGATAAAAAATATACTTAAACTCGCATTAGATTTCCCAGATTTACAACAATACTACCACGTGGACCAATTACCATCGAGGTGCCCAATTGTCATTCAAGAATTTGGCCCTATCAATGCCAAAAATATTGAGGGCCTTAGTAAATTTGGTGAGCAAGTTGTGGTGCTTAATAGTATTTCGATTAATGCCAATAGCACGGTGGGGTTTATTGGTGTCTCAGATTGGAAACATTCAAGTGATAAAGTAAATATAAATCTCTATTATCCGGCTGAAGGTTTAATTATGGAGTATAAGTTTGAGAAACTTGATGGCGTTTGGCATATTGGCGAAGCACAAATTCATGAAACGGCCTTCTCTAGCTCAGAACAGTCAAAAATGAGATAATTTTGAACAAAATTTGCAAATTTTGTTCAAATATTAGCTAACATTGTGTGCGGATGTTACATCCGCACTTAAGTAAAACTCCTACTCTGGAATTTTATATAAGTACTTTTTCTAAATAAAAAAACCCCTTGCAGAACCACCAACAAGGGGATAATAACCATCAACCTAAATAATTAACATATGAGCATGTTACTTATTAATACCATTTTTTAATAAAACGTTACCCTAATTTGTAAAAAAATTTATTGTTTTTTTTTATTTTCGCTATATTGCTACTGATTAGATGTAATTTTATATGAAAAATCATGTTCAAAAAGGGTCATCCGGTGCTATTTATGGCCTAGGGTTTATTGGGGCAGTCATTTACTTTATATCACATGCTTCTGGATTTTGGATGGGGGCATTAGGCATTCTGAAAGCCATGGTATGGCCAGCATTCTTAGTTTATGAAGCATTAAAAGCCCTAGGAGCTTAGTCTTTCTGTTTAGAAATTAATTTTTTGATTTTCTTTACTTTATCACTCTCATAGCTTCATTTTATATTTTTTTTCGAAAAAATGTTATGTTTTTGCTTGTCGGTCGTCTTCATATTAAATGAAAGTATTTGAACATTATATAATAGACCTCAAAGATAAAGCGTTTCGATTTGCTCTAAGTATTCTAAAACAAAGCGATCAGGCTCAGGATGTTGTTCAGGATTTGTTTGAGAAACTTTGGAAAAAACATCATGAACTGCATGCATACCAAAATATAGAGGCTTTTTCGATGAAAATGGTCAAAAATATGTGTTTGGATAAGCTCAAGCATGAACAAACGAAACAGTCGAAGCTTGCAATGTTAGAGGCAAATCCCAGTCATTCCGAAAATTACACAAACAAAGACACCATTGAGCATGTTCAAAACTTAATTGGGGCGCTCCCCCCCAAACAAAAAATGATGATGCATTTACGTGATATTGAGGGGCTTGAGTTTGATGAAATTGCTGAAATTATGGATATGGAAATCGATGCGGTAAGAATGAATGTATCGAGGGCAAGAAAAGCCGTACGTGTCAACTTACTAAAGTTAATGAATTATGGAGTATAACGAGATAAAACATTTATTAGAAAAATACTTAGAAGGAGAAACTAGCCTGGAGCAAGAAGAGCAACTTCGGCAATATTTCCTTAATAATGATGCTATTGCGGAGGAATTTGATTATGCAAAGCAATTATTCACACATCTGCATAAAGTATCTGAACAAAAGATGATACAACCCATTAAAATTCAAGAAAAAAGTATTATACAAAGACGCTTATGGCCCATAATTGGTGTAGCAGCAAGCGTATTGTTAGGAATTATGTTGGTATTGTTTTATCCAAAACAGCCTGAAATTGTATATGGATACAAAAATGGGCAACCTATCACCAAGCATGCAGCCATGGTAGAAGCACAAAATGCCATCAAACTGGTACAAATTAATATGCACCGCGGCACAAAAGACTTAAAGTATCTTTCAAAATTTAATGAAACACAAAAATTGATTACAAATACAAAGCGATATGAAAACAATTAATTTAATAGTATGTCTTCTGGTGAGTTTACCATGTTTGGTTTGGGCGCAGAGCTCACCTTATCAACAGTTTTATGAAAAGTATGCAGGCCAAGAAGGCTATACTTCCATCCATATCACACCACATATGTTTAATTTGTTTAAAAAATTAGACACTGATGCCGAAAAAGGTGAGTTCGAAGAGGTCGTAAAAAGCTTAACTTCTATTAAAATGTTAGTGGCTGACTCCACTACATTAATCAAAAATCATTCGTTCAATAAGCAGCTCAGCGCCTTACAAAGTAATAATTACAAAGAACTCATGCAGATTCAAGACGGAAGCGAAAAAATTACTTTTTTGATGAATGAAAAGGCCGGTAAAATTTCTGAGTTTGTTATGATCATAAAAGGATCAGAAACTGTGCTTATAAGCTTGGAGGGGAATATGGACCTAGAGCAAATCTCAAAACTCTCTAAATCAATAAATATTGATGGGTTACAGCATGTTGATAAAATTGATAATAAATAGATTTAACAATATAAAACAATAAAAATGAGAAAGTTCGCATTAATTTTAATACTAATATTAGTCACCATGCCACTAGCATAGAGCAGGAGTGACTATAAAAACTTTTATGAAAAACATAAAGATGATACTGGGGTAGAAAGCTTCGAATTAGGGGCCTCACTAGTCAATTTCTTTATGGATAATAAAGATGAAAAATGGAAAAATGCCATCGATAAACTAGACGACATTAGTTTCTTGATTGTGAATAAAGACCCGGAAAGAATGAAAGATGAATTGGTGAAATTTTTACCAAATAAATCTTATAAAAATATGATGGAGATCAAAGATGGTGACACAACAGTAGAATTTATGATCAAAGGAGATGATGAGTATATTGATGAGTTGCTTATGATCACCTCTGATGAGAAGTCATTACTTGTAATGTGTATTACGGGACACTTAAGCTATGAGGAGGCAAAAGCACTATCTGGCTCCATAAATATTAATGCGGTTAAAGAGCAAGGGAAAGAGTAAGTCCTAAACCTCGAAACAAATGATTTAAACTCACTGAATATCTGCTTTTTAATTATTGGCAATAAGCATTATTCCAAATAAGTATTCTTAATTTTTAAGCACAGTTCACTTCTGTGCTTTTCTTTTACAAAACATTTCAATCATATCAAATACAGGTTGATAAAATTACCTCTAAAGATAGATACTAATGCATGAAATGCTTCGTTTAATTGTATTTGTATGCTTTAGCAAATTACTGCTTACCTTAACCCGAAAAATTCATAAAGAGGGAGGAAAATTGGGTGTAAAGTATTATATTTAAGTAAGTTAAAAATCAAATATAGC
>JAUIFR010000314.1 GCA_030430325.1 Bacteroidia bacterium
GATTTAATTTAATGGTTTGTGCTATTCCTTTTAATACTTGCAAGAAACTGGAAGCTTGAAGTTTACCTTTTTGATGTTGGTATATCTGCTGAGCTATGTCACTTTGTCCAAAGTATAAAGCCAAATTTAAGCCATTTAAAACAGGGACTTTACGTGATTGGTCTTTATAAACAGATGCTGATAAGTTTGAAGAGGTCAATAATAATGTTAAGGTTTGAGGCTTCGCATGGACAACTGCTGCATGCCAGGCCTGTCCGACTACATTACCCAGTAAGCTATCCTGAAATGTAAAATAAGCCATTGGATTACCCCCTTGCTCGAGGTATTGTTTGGTGCGTTTTACATCGCCATCCTTTGCTGCATTAAACAAAGCTCGGTCCAATAATGAAGGTTTAGCTATTTGATCGTGTTCTTGAGCATGTCCTACACTTATCGATATTATGAAAAAACACCATAACCAGTATCTCAACATATCTACGATAAAAAATGGTCTTGTAATGCTTTCCATAAGGCCATTTTTTTAGCCTTGTCTTGATGAATTTGCTCGAGTGAATCTGCCCAAAGGCAAGGCATGTTTTCCCAATTATTCCATTCATAAAGAGATAATTGTTCATGAGCAGGTTGTGAGGTAAACGTAAAAATAGCCTGAAAACCATTTTGATGTTGGTTTGATAATTTGAATCCTGGTGCAACCTTCTGCCATTCTACTTTGCTGATACTTAAATGAATAGATTTTAAGATATTGTCCAATAAGCTTAGCATTGATTTTTTTAACTCCCCCTGAGCTTCAATTAAGACCAAGTATTGTTTGGGAGATTCTGCCTCTATATCACTAAATGATAAAGAGGCTTGCGACGTTTCGTTGGAACTAGGCGTTGGTTGTTCATTAATTAAATATAATGACTCATTTTGCTGGTATAAAAAAGGTAAGGCTTCTTCTATCATATTAAATATCATCAAATAAAGCTTTCAGTTCAGTGGCATCATTGGGCTGCATGCGTTTCGCTAAAATCATTCGCAGCTGCCTTCTTCGAAGTGCCCCAGCATACAGATCTTTTTCTTTTTTTGTTTCGGCAATTACTTGCGGCACATCAATTGGTCGCCCAAGTTGATCAACAGCCACAAAGGTAAAGAATGCATGGTTACTCTCTAATTTTTCACCCGAAGCAGCATTTTCGGCCGTAACTTCAATATAGATCTCCATAGAAGAATTAAAGGCGCGAGTAACTTGAGCTTTGAGGCAAACCACACTGCCTAGCGGAATAGCATGTCGAAACGAAACATTGTCTACCGATGCCGTAACAACTACCCTATTGGAGTGTTTCTGAGCTGAAATAGCACTCACAATATCCATCCAATGCATCAGCCTACCTCCCATTAAATTATTCAAGGTATTGGTATCATTTGGAAGCACTAGTTCAGTCATAGTAACTTGGGACTCCCGAGCATATTTTTTCCTTTTCGACATCGTTTTTTTTACAAATTTAACAGGATTTTGGAAGAGTTCGATAGGTTTAATCATATTTTATTACTTTTTCATAACATTCCTATTAATTCGTTTAATATTTGAATAAAATTAGCTAAATATAGTTAAAATGCATCTAAAATGAACAAATTTTGCTAATTTCATTTATAATTTTTTCTTTTTACTTTCACTTTTTTCATCATTCGGGTTAAGTTCATGGTCCATAATTCTAAATTTTTACGCTGGTTTTTGGTAACATTTTCCATCCGTATTTTACTAAATATTATAACAAACATTTTAAGTCTTGTATCAGTATCTCATATTAGTAATTGTGCTATTTGCCCCAACTTTCTCAATTGGTAAAGAGCCTGTCCATCAATTACAAGTAAGATATATATCAACTTCAGGAAATATTTCCATTGCCATAGATTATAAAGAATTTTATTCGGTAAATAGAAAAATACTGTTAGTAGCACCAAAAATCAAAGGGTATCATTTTGAGGAATGGTCAGGTAATATTGAAGATTTAGCTTTACTTGAGCAAACTGGCAGTAGTCGAACATTTATTTTTATGCCTGAAAGAAATTTAGCACTTAAAGCAATAAATCGTAAGCAATAAATTTTGTAATTATCATTGTTGCAAATTGATAGTAAAACTAAGCTAAAAAACCTATAATTACCATCCCTGGGGCAAGTATAATTAGTGATCCTAAGTTTATTTTAATTTGTAAAAAATAATCCAAACAAGCTACCTATCAATTTAAATATTTCATAACCGCCAATAGCCCTGCCACACTAATAGCATCTGTAATAGTACCATCGTATACCATAGCAAGAGCATCTTTCATTGACACTTTTTTAACATCTAGCTTTTCCGTTGGGTCTGGTGCTGCTGAGCCAAAACTCAGCTGCTGAGCCAAATATACTTCACCTACTTCATCTGTCACGGAATTAGAGGGATGTAAGGTTAATATTTTGGTCCATTTTTTAGCTATTATGCCTGTTTCTTCCTGTAATTCTCTTTGAGCACCTGTTAGTACATGCTCATCCAAAGGCACTCCCCCCATAGGT
>JAUIFR010000094.1 GCA_030430325.1 Bacteroidia bacterium
TGATGGATGGACGCATCGCAAAAATACGACGAGCACTAGACGCTGAAGGTTACGAGCATACGTCATTGCTGTCATACACAGCTAAATATGCCAGCGCATTTTACGGGCCTTTTCGAGATGCACTCGATTCAGCTCCAAAATTTGGAGATAAAAAAACATACCAAATGAACCCTGCGAACAAGCGAGAAGCCTTAATTGAAGCCGCTCTAGACGAACAAGAAGGCGCCGATATGCTGATGGTAAAGCCGGCCATGGCCTATTTGGATATCATCCATGTGCTCCGTGAGCAAACACAACTGCCAATAGCGGCCTATCAAGTTAGTGGGGAATACGCTATGATTAAAGCCGCTGCCCAAAACAACTGGCTGGACGAAGAACAGGCCATGCTAGAGTCACTCATGAGCATCAAAAGAGCCGGTGCGGATATCATCTTGACGTATTTTGCACTGGATTTTGCTAGACTGTAAATCATAAAATTCAATATATTTTGCAGAATTTGTTAAAATTAATTTGATATTGAATTAATTTTGCCAATTTTGTTCAAATTAGATGAACGTCACATGGGCACAGGTCCGGGGAACCTGCGCCAGGATTTAGGATTGAAATCGGAGTGATAAAAAAGATTCTGTAGAGGTTTTTGATTCCATTGTTAACACCCAAATTTGTGGAAAGTATAAGTGTTTTATAATCAATTATTTATATAGATTTAAGATTGTAATTGTTAACATATTAGTAAAGAAGTAATTATAGTTGATATACGGCTTATAACTTTTCATTAAAAGAAAAATGAAAATGCTAGCCGGTTTAAAATTTTTTAAAATTTAAATCGTATCAGTTATGAAAAGAAGTTATCTAATTTTATTATTAATTGCACTTATGTTGCACACATCCTCTTGGTCTCAGACCAGCTATGGAAATTTAAATGAAGGAAATGCTGGGGATAATGGAGGTTTCACCAACTCTTATTTTGGCTATCAGGCAGGGCTAAATAACACAGCAAATTGGAATACGTTCATAGGATATCAAACAGGATTTAAGAATACTACAGGATATTCCAACACCTTTATTGGGCGTACAGCAGGGTTTAATAACACTACTGGATATCTAAACACTTTTATTGGCTATAATAGTGGATATAACAATCAAAGTGGTGAAGTGAATGTGTTTTTAGGTACCAACAGCGGATTTAAAAATACTACTGGCCACCGTAATACCTTCTTGGGGCATAGAAGCGGGCATAATAACGAAAGTGGTTCGTACAACACTTTTGTAGGCACGTATAGTGGGAATGATAATACGGTTGGCAACTTGAATACCTTTATAGGAATATACAGCGGGTATAAAAATATTAGTGGTGAAGTGAACGTGTTTTTAGGAGGTTATAGTGGATTCAATAATACCACTGGACAACTAAATGTTTTTATAGGACAAAGAAGTGGAAATGACAATACAGAGGGATCATATAATACTTTTGTAGGAAATTATAGTGGGTACAAAAATATTTCCGGAGAACGAAATACTTTTTTAGGATTTAGAAGTGGGTACTATAACGAAAGTGGAGCAGATAACACTTTTGTAGGGTATGATAGTGGAATAAAAAATGTTACTGGAAAAAATAACACATTTATTGGATATAGTTGTGGTCATGGTAATATAGAAGGAGAATATAATACATTTATTGGGCGCTATAGTGGACTAAAAAACACTTCTGGAGATAGAAACACCTATATAGGCAATAGAAGTGGAAATAATAATCAAACCGGTTCGGGAAATGTGTTTTTAGGGTATTATGCTGGTTATAATGAAATGGGTTCTGATAAATTGTATATCGACAACTCCAATACCTCTACTCCGCTGATTTGGGGTGATTTTGCTAATGATGTGCTCCATTTTAATGGTAAAGTAGCCATTGGCACCAACGAGCCCGTTGCAGGATATGAGCTAACAGTAGTTGGGGGCATCATCACAAATAAAGTAAAAGTAGCATTAGTAAACGGTGCACATTGGGCAGATTATGTATTTGAAGATCAGTATAAATTAAAGCCCCTAAACGAACTAGAAGCATATATTAAGCAAAACAAGCATTTACCTGGTATTCCTTCTGCAGAAGAATTGGTAAAAGAAGGTGGTATAAATGTAAACCAAATGTTTGCCAAACAAATGGAAAAGATTGAGGAGCTAACCCTCTATGTGATCGAAATGAAAAAAGAGATCGAAACACTTCAAAAAGAAAACAATGCGCTAAATTCTACTGCAGCTCAACCAAAATAATAAGGACGATGAAAAATATAGTATATTTTATACTAAGTTTAGTAGCCCTTAGTATACAAGCAAATGCTCAACACCTGAAGGTTCAAGAGCAAGTAAATGCTACTGTGCCAAGTAGCTTCGTTAATGTAAAATTGTTTTCTTCAAAAGAAGTAACGGCTAGTAAAGCAGGATTATTACGGGAATATGTGAGAAGTTTCAGCTTGTTGGAAACAGATCATTTCACCTTAAATAAAATTGTGGCAGACAAACCCGCTGCACTTGAAGTGGATGTGCCCTTTAATGGAGAGGTCATAACGCTACAGCTTATTACGAGTAGTGTAGTAAATGAACGAACCGCTTTTTTCTCCCGAAATAACAAGGGTAAAACACGTGTAAATTACGATCAGGGAGCCTATTATTATGGGGTGATAAAGGGCCAGCCCAATACTTTGGTGGCGATCAGTTTTTTTACGGGTAATGTTATTGGTGTTATCGCGAATGAAAATGGTAATTATGTAATTGGCAAAAGCAATAAATCTAACTATAATAGTAATGAGTATATTCTATATAATGATAAAGACTTACTCATAGAAAACACTGCTCAATGTGGTACCAAAGAGGAAACCTCTGATAGTCCAGTAGTCATACCTAGGCAGGAGCAAAAAGCAGCGGGTAGTTGTGATCGAAGTGTCAGCGTATATATTGAGACCGATTATCAGGTCTATCTCAATCAGGGTAGCAATGAATTTAGTGCTATAAACTTTGCAACAGGCTTATTTAATGTTACTGCAACCCTTTATCAAAATGAACTTATACAAACATTTATATCAGAACTAAATGTTTGGACAGTAGCAGACCCTTATATGAATGGAGCTGATAATGATCTAGTACTTGCCCTTTTTCAAAATGAGATGAGTGGTGGGTTTAATGGTGATTTAGCACATTTGTTTTCTGGTCGATCTATAGAAGGAGGAAAAGCTTCAGGATATGGAGTATTGTGTGAAAACGCTAACCTTAGAACAGCTGTATCCGGTGATTTAGATAATATTATATTTGGATTTCCAACCTATTCGTGGAATGCGCATATAGTAACCCATGAAATGGGACATTGTTTGGGTTCTCGTCATACCCATGCCTGTGTATGGAATGGAAATAATACGGCTATTGATGGCTGTTACACTACTGAAGGAGGATGTTCTGACCCCGGTTTACCTGCTGGGGGTACAATTATGAGTTACTGTCATTTTGAGGAGGAAATAGGTATAGATTTTAATTTAGGTTTTGGGCCACAACCAGGCGATGTCATTCGTGACCACGTCAATAATGCCCCATGCCTACCAGAATGCTGTCCTTCAAATGTTGCCATAACCGGATTCTATGATACGCCCATTACGGAATCTAGTAACTGGATCGTTTCATCAGGGCAAACTACCATTTCATATACCGACAATGTGCGATTAGATGCAAACCCTTTAACTGGTTATATAGAGCTGAGAGCATTTGGTAGTAACGATTTCTTTTCAGCGCAATCTGTTTCAAATGGTGCATTTGTAGCAGAAGCATTAGATGGCTGTGATGGCCTTATTCCTTATAAATTAGGAAGTTCAAGTGATGATTTTGTAGATAATAATACTAGTGCCATTCGAGAGGAGACTGTTCTAACAGGTTTATTATTAGAACAAAATATTCCTAACCCGTTTGGTGAGAAAACAATAATTAAAGCATTCATTCCAGATGAGGTATTGCATGCTGAGATTAATATTTATAGCCTTTATGGGTTGCAGCTAGAAAATTACACAATTAATGAACGAGGGGGAGTTGCTATTGAAATTTTGGGAGGCAATTTCGCTCCAGGGGTATACCTTTATACATTAATTGCTGATGGTCAAAACATTGATACTAAAAAGATGATTTTAAGTAAATAATTTAGATCATAAAATAAGGTTAAAAATTATAAACTTGAAAAAATGTTAAAGTCGCGCCTGATCTGTAACTAATTGGGCGTGATTTTAATTATTAGGACTTGCTAAAAATCAATTATTTTCAATAAAATTAGCAAAATTGGATCAAAATATTATCTAAGAAAGCTGTTTGATGCTCCGTTCGATGTTTTCAATATTATTAGACCAATATTCAATGGCTTTGTCAATATCGACCTGCTTCTTTTTTTTCGTTCCTGTATTTAATTCGTATGGAATATTGAGCAAATATTTGCCATTTTTAAGCCAATCCTTTTGGCTTTCACTATCAGTAGTGGGTTCCACTCTGTTTTTCCAAAAGCGCCAATGGTCAATATACTGCTTTTTAATGCGCTCTAGATGCGTTACTAAGGATTGGTGGTCATGAGGTATATATCCAGGGCCTGTGCAGCCACATGAGTGAAATGTGATAGCAGCAATATAAAGATGGCGAAGATGTTTCCATGCCTTCAGATCACTCTTCTTTGGCGATTCAAAATCCAACCCCATATCAGCTAGCAATCCACCACATTCAGGACATCTAGCTTTGGTCTCCTTGCTATTTTTATTATTTCCACCTTCAACATCAAACAATAGCCTTCGTTTAAACGTCTTTCGACAATCAAAACAAGCATAATGTGGTTTATATGTTGTCATGCCATACCTACACATCTTTTTTGGATTTTTTATTTAACTTTTTCGTTAAAGTTATGTGAATTTTTAACTTCAAAAGTTGTGCCACTAAGCATTTTACTTAGCTCTATTTAGTTAAAATAGTAAAAATTGACTAAGTTTCCAATTAATTTTCAATGATTTTTGCAAAATATGTTCATTTAAACTTACTTAATCGCTAAAATCACTTTGTACTGCCATAAACCCTCTTTTAGCGCTTTGTATTGATAGTAGCCAGATTTGTAGTGAGATTTGGCGAATCGTGATACTTTTGGGTGAAACATATTGTAAAGCTCTGAGGGCAAATACCCTAATAGTGCTGCATAATACATTCGTTTAGCACTCTTTTTAATCTGCTCAGTATAATTGAATATTTGTGTATCATTAAATCCTTTGTCAATTAAGCAACCTTTAAACATGTCCGTTGTTACTAAGTTAGAGATGCTCCACGTTTTTACCCATTTTTTGATTAAGCCATTCGGATCGGTTTGTTCCGTTTGGCCATCTTTGGTAAGAAAATAATCACTTAATATGAGTCGCCCACCTTTTTTAAGCAGCCTAAAGGCCTCTTTTATAAATAGGGTTTTGTCAGGAGCTGATGAAACACTCTCACAGGCCCAGATCACATCAAAAGAAGCGTCTGGAAAGGCGGTTTGGGTGTAGTCCATTAATTGGAAATCGATTTTATGCTGTAGGCCTCTATTTTGGATGGCTTCATGGGCAAAGTCGATCTGCTTTTGACTCAAAGAAATACCCGTAACCGTCGCATTTGTTGCCTCACAGATGAATATAGCAGCACCTCCAACACCACAGCCGGCATCTAAAACTCGGTCCGAGGCCTTAATTTTGGCCTTATCCATCAAAACTTTATTGGTATGCCATAAGGAGTCGGTAAAACTTTTAATACCATCTTCCCAAATCCCATAATGCAATGATAGGCTTCGATCCAAGTTCCACCACTTTTTGTAATGGACAAAAGTAGTATCATAATATTCTGCTATGTCTTTTTGGTTAAACATTTAATGTTTATTTGGCTTAGTTTTTTATTAGATTCATGATAAGTTTTCGGATTGTCTCACTCTGCTCTGGTAGACTTTGAGCGACAGCTAATGCCAATGTCACAAGTGTATTTTCGTTAATCTTTCTAGCACTGTTTTTGTTGAGGTGATGTTGGTTTTGCTCTAGAAACCATACAAATATAAATGAACCAATCCGTTTGTTGCCATCACTAAATGGGTGCCCCTTAATGATGGAGTACAACAGTTGTACTGCTTGTTCTTCTACTGATGGATATGCCAATTCTCCAAATACAGTTTGTGATACGCTTCCTAAAATTCCCTCAAATGACGTGTCTTTTTCATTTCCAAAGAGTTCGCTGGCTTCTCCTTTTTCAATCAAATTTGATTTGAGTTTTTTAATGGCTTCTTTTGCATCCTTATAGTTGATAACATAGATTATATCTTTTTTAAGGTTGTCTGAAGATAACTCATCCTTATCATATTTATCAAGCAACTCAAAGGATTTTGAGTAATGAGCGATAATTGCTAGTAGTCCATCCGTTAGTATTTTTTGTGTTTCAAACAACTCTTCATTTAATGAGGTAATTTCATTTTGCAAAAGCTCAACCTTTGTTTGCTCAGTTTGAAGTAAACGTTGATTTAATGCATATCCTTTTAATAAATACGCTTTAAGTTTTTGAGTGGCCCATTTTCTGAATTCAGTAGCTATTTTAGATTTTACCCTGTATCCAACCGATATTATTACATCAAGGTTATAATGCAAAATTTCTCTTTGTATCTCTCTTTCTCCCTCGATTTGAACTAGTGCAAAAATTGCACTAGTTGAATTTTTATCTAGTTCACCATCATTAAAAGCATTTTTGATATGCTTATTAATCACCGTTCGATCTCTTCCAAAGATTTTGGCAATTTGCAGTTCAGTAGCCCAAACCGTATCATGTTCCCCATCAAGTATCACTTGAAACTCCGTTTGTCCATCAAGCGGTTTAAAAACTACAACTTCGCTATTTTTATGATCAGGTAAATTCATACCTCAAATATAAAACCAAATTAACTTAAAGTAGCTTATAATTGAATATATTTTGCAAATTTTGTTGAAAACTTTGATTAAATATTGGTTGGATGGCATTTTTGAGTAAATAAATGCTAGAAGTACCAGCTTACCAAATTATACCTGATAACATAAAAATCCTACTTATTCAAGTGTTAATTCTTGCTCAGAATCTCATTAAATGCTGTCAAGTAAAGATCTTTGTTTACTTCAACAGAGTATTGAGATTCAATTGTTTCCCGACCTTTTAACCCCATTTCTTTTCTGGCCTCAAAGGAGTCCACCAAATGGCTAATTTTTTCAACCCACTCTGCTTCATTACTGGCAAGATAGCCGTTTTCTCCGTCTTGAATGATCTTAGTATTCACCCCAACTGATGACATGATAGTAGGGATACCCAATGCCATATATTGAAGGCCTTTTAATCCACATTTTCCTTTTGTCCATTCATCATCGGGCAAGGGCATAAGGCCGATGTCGATCTCGCTGAGGTCTTTAATTTCTGTGCTCTTATTCCAAGGGATACCCTGTATACCTAATTCTATATTTGAAAATGTACCATCACCAATAACCTTGAAATATACCTTGTTCTTATATTTACTTTTAATTTTTTTCAAGGCCTCAACAACAAACTCGAAATGGATAATGGTTGAAAAACTACCGCTCCACCCAATACAAACCTGTTCTTTATTTTCTTTGTCAATAAGTGGGTACTCAATGGTATCAATGGTTGTAGGAACTATTTTTGTGTTTTTGTTATGTTTAACTGAAAAATCATTCAAATATTGATTCCCAGCAAATACTAAATCCGCTGACTTAATAATATCAATTGTTTTAGCAGGGTTCTTAAGGAAGTAAAAACGCTTATTTTTACTTTTTAACTCACCTGTTTGATGCATCCAAATGGTATCATCAAAATCAAATATTAATTTTGACCTCTTTGCAAACTTGCGCTCAAAATATGACGTGCCAAGCATGAAGGCTTCTCGCTGTACAAATACGAGGTCAAATTTCCTAAAAAAGGACAAGTTGACGAGCTTTGCAATGGCACCAAATAAGATGAGTGCTTTTTGAATGGCATTACCATTTGAATAAAAAACCTTGTCTTTTTTTTGATTCAATATAAATTCATGCGTGCAATCATAGCCATTTGAATTTAAGTAATCAAGGTATTGTTCAAACCTAAATCTTTGGGATGGCGATCTGCCTGGTCGATGCAAGCAAATAAATAATACTTTGGGTTTCATGATTTTGCTAGTCTTGTAACCAAACAGGCGGTAAATTCTCAGTAATCTCTATGTTTTCGAACTTTGGTGTTTTTCTTGTTCCAGATACTTTCACCCAATCAGCCATTTCTTTTAATCCATCCTCTAATTTTATTAACTCCGATGGATTGATATCAAAAAGCTTACATGCCTTTTGATGATCCGAGTAGGCATGAGTTACTTCATTACGTGCATCTAAATGCTGGATTTCTGATGTTAATCCCATCACCTTCATGGTAGTTTCAGCTAATTCATTAACAGTGTAATGGGTGTCCCCACCAATATTGATCACTTCATTATAGGCTTCAGGTATATTTACAGAATTTGCAATATGCGGAGCTACATCACTAATGGCGCTAAATGCCCTTGTTTGTCTACCGTCACCAAATACGGTGAGTGAATTCCCCTGCAATAATTGATTCATAAATATGCCAATTACATTTCTGTATCGATCGCCAATATTTTGGAGTGAACCGTACACGTTGTGTGGTCGGAATACTATGTAGTTTAGTCCAAACATCTCATGAGCAGTTTTTAAATCCAATTCTACCGCGTACTTTGCAACACCGTAGGGGTCTTCAGGCATTGGCGTAGCAGATTCAATCATGGGCACTACTTGTGATCCATAAACGGCAATCGATGAGGTGAAAACAAAACACTTGATCTTACTCTTAATAGATGCATTGATCAAATTTATGCTGCCTATTAAATTATTGTTATAATTAAAATTTCTGATAAAATGGCTTAGTCCCTCTGCAGCATAGGCAGCCAAATGGTATACATAATCAAACTTATGTTGCTCAAACAATGAATCAATCAGTTCCTTATCACAAATCGAACCCTCTATAAAAGTAGCCTTAGGGTTAACATTTTCCCTAAAACCTCCACTAAGGTCATCAAGGACGATTACCTCATGCCCAAGCTCTAATAATTGATTTGTTACGTGAGCTCCAATAAAGCCCGCCCCACCTGTTACCAATGATTTTACCATATTTTTATTATAATGTTAGACCTATTTAAAACTAATTTTACAAATAGAACAGTACTATTTGTTGGCAACAAACATACCCAAAATCGATCAAAGAATCTAGTTGACTTTTGATCAAAAATAGCAAAAAAAGCACACCAAAAGTATAAGTATTTCGTCTGTGTTTTCTTTAAAATATAAAACAACTCAAGTGTAAATAAAAAGTACTTGTGTAAGAAGTGAATGATGAAAATTCAATGAAATTAGCAAAATATGTTCAAAATATGAATGTTTTTGGCCAAATTTGATCAAGAATAATTAGTTTCTAATTAAATTCATTATTTCTGTGTGTTACCACTTTTGCCTAATGTTCTTTTTGTCCTTTTTAACAGTTCGGTTTTTGGGGAAGCCTACAAGCCGTATTTTATTTATCTCTAAATCCAGCAACTATTAGAATTATTCCAATTGCAAGAAATAAGTATGAAATCCTATGATTCGTTGCACGTTTTTTATTCATTCGAGTTAAGGTTATATAGTTTTGATTCTTTGATGCTAGAGTCACGATATCTAATGGTTCGGTTTGATTAGTTCTGTCAACTTGAACTGAAAGTTCAGAGCCAATTGATTCATTTTGAATAAATAGTTCTGCGTCAAATATTGAGTAGGCATTAGATTTAATAACAAAAGGTGCCGGTTGATTTTCTAATGAAAAATGCCAAGAATAACTTTTCTTGGTTCCTCCACTCATTTTCTTAACTAGTTCAGTAGATAATTTGCCATTAATGGTTTTCAATTGACTTTGATAAATGTCATTTTTAGAGGAATACCAAAACCATGAAAATGCTATAAGAAAAATTAGGCCACTTCCTAAGTAAACCGATATCTTCTTTTGACTTTGTTTTTTTTTTGTCATAGTCATGGCTTACGGCCTGTGTATAGTGTTGTAGCATCCCGAAGGGTGCTAAGCACTATACACCTTATTATACCGTATTTATTTGTATTTTTTTATCCAATTCTTCTCTTTATCAGTCAATAACTCAATCTCAGAATTGTAATTTGGATTTGGTAAATACCAATCTTGCTTTTCGAAATAATTTTTCAAGTCCTTATTTTTAAAAACATAGCCTCTTCTTGCAAATGGAAGGTTTCTAAGTATTTTTCTTTCTAAATCAGATTTAGGCTCAGGAATTCTGTCTTGTAAATAATATGAGAAAGGAATATTATCAAAATCACCCCAATAATTAGAAGAATAGACAAAAAGCTCTCCACTTGGTTTAAAATTTTTCTTTTGGAAGATTATGTTTCCCTTTTGAATATGAAAAATTGTAGTTTTCTGTCCTTGTTGGTGTGTATTGTCCTCGCTTTTGCCAATACCATTAATCAGCCACTCTGAGCTGTTTTCGAAAAATGATTTGTTTATGTTAAAGGTCTCAAACTCCCCATTCTCAACAATTAGCGTAAAGTCATCAATTTGTTTATTTGCCCAACGATTAGCCGCCGTTAGAATATACTCAAAATCATAATTGTATTCAATTCCTCCAGAAATATCATAATTATATGTATGCTCAATAATATTAATGCCTTTTTTGAAATGTGCGTTAAAATGATACACATAGAAAAAGTCGATATAGTTACCACTTGTACTCCCTTCAAATGAATCCAGATTAAGTGATTTTATTTCGCCTTTTTCTGAGTATAAAGTGTCACTCACGTAAGCGACCTTGTATTCCAATATCTCATTATTCAGGTTAACAGTAAAGTCCCTCATATAAGGGTGTTTACCATTTTTTGGTGCCCCATCAACATCTCCTTCAGGAGCATATGCTTCAAAACCTACGATAATTTCTTTGTCAATTCCAGGATTATAAAATTCATAATAAACGGTGACTTCAATAATTTGATTTCTAACTTTTTTCAACGAAAGAATTTCTTTCTTAACCTCAATATCTGTTTCAGAGGTAGGGATTAGTTGATTTCCACTAAAAAAGTAAGCCCCGTCATTTGCGTAAATTTTAGAGCAAAAAAGTGTCAGAATAATTAAAATTTTAAAATGAGTCATACAGTTTTTTATGTTTGCAAAGAACCAGTATAAATTATCGTTGGCAATTTCAAAGCCAAAAGTTAAGTAAACGCTATGCAGACCGCCAACCACCTTACCGCCAATCGAATTTATACCATGTTAGGTTTAGTTTTTCTTATAATTTTAGTTAGTTGCTTTGTTGAAATGTCAGTTTTGTAAACTCTTAACCCGCATTATTCATCACAGTATCGTAATGAGAGCCAAAAGTTCAATAAAATCAAGGGTTTTGGATTTTCAGCATAGCAGCGCTATGGTGGAAATGCAAGTTTTCGTAAATCCTTGATTTTGAAGAAATTTTGGGTCGCAATAGATAAGGTGGTGAATAATGCGGGTTAATCCGTAGATCTTCCCTTCAAAGTGATTCCGCGGATATTCATAAATTTGCACACCTATTTTTAATGTTTGATTATTTGAACAATTCTTTATGGTCTTTTCTTCTGTAATTTCCAATTTTCCATTAATATAAAGCGACATCTCTCCCTTTATTCTCTTGGCTAGCACATGATGCCATTCTCCATCAACTAGCGTTTTTTTACTTGAAATAAATGAAGAATTATGGTCCCCATTTCCTGTTAGAAAGGTTAATTTCCCATGCGAATCATTTAATCTTATCCAATATTGTGGATCATCTGCACCATTATTACCACCCTTTTGAATAATCATTTGAGGTTTACTTGAAACAGAATTTACCCAAAAGGAAATTGAAAAATCTTCTTCAGAAATATCATAAGACTGATTCTTAATTTCAAGATATTTACTGTTTTCAAGTTCAATCGATTCTTGAACAACCGGTTCAACAAGTCCTTGTTTTATGGATATGCAAGAATTAAAAAATAAAGTTCCAATTACTAGTACAAAGAAATTTCCTTTCATATTTATCTTTTTTAAAACGGTTAACCTTATAACTTTGGTAAGTTCTTTTTTAACTGTCCATATTTAATGATTTTTCATCTGGAATCCAAATTAAACCTAACGGTATGGCTAAACTTCGCTTTAATCCAGTTTAGCAATCTCCATATGCTACGTGAAAATATGCAGTTGTAGTATATTTTTTTCTGTTCTCCAATTCTATCTCGACAGCTATTTTAAATACTTCTCCAGTGTTCATAGGAGCTATAAAAACGCTTTCTCCTTTTTTGCTCGCTCCAACACGTTCTTTCCCATAAAGTGGTATATAATCTTCGGATTTGATAGGCCTCAAAGCATAAGTCCACACTTCTTTTTCTAACATAAAATCAACTAAAATTCCATTCGCATAAGATTGTCTATTAATCAGTTTATAATTGATAGGTTTCTCATTTAAAGTAACGGTAACCGGGTCAAAATTCTCATTATCTGAATCATAATTTAGGTTTAGTTCAGTCGGAAATAATACAACAAAGTACAAATCGGTATAAGTACCCCATTCGGCACCATTTGGGCCGGCACCTCCACTTGACAATATATCATCTTGAATTCCTGCTTCTTTTACCAATTCTAATTTGCCGTTCCACCACATTTCTATTTCTTTTTCGTCTGGGGAGTCTGAGTACTTCTCATCCAGTTCATAGTAACAACCAATCTTAGGTTCAATTGAAGTTTGCTCAGCTTCAATGTGCAATGTATTTTTCTGCGTTAAAGTTTCTACGGTTTTAGGATTTTCTATTGTATCGATTTTTGCCACATTGTTACATGAGTACAATGCAATAACGATTAAAAATATTTTTATAATCTTATCCATTATAAATTATCTACAACGGTTTGGCTATGCGCAGTGTCCCGAAGGGCATTGCGTATAGGTGTTGTTGTGGTGTCGTTTTTTATTTTAACATTATTTTTCTAAAAATTTCATCCTTATACTTTTTAAGTGAATCTATCTCGACATTTCTAGTCTTGGTAATTTCACTATATGTCATATCAAATCGATAGGTCTTATTTACAACGTCTTTTAATTTCTGTTTTATTTTTTCTTCGCCATTGTAATTATCTAACAATTGTCTGTATAATTCTATTTCGGCATTCAGCTTATTAGTCTGGTTTGTAAAACAATGTCCGGCAGTTTTCGAATTGCAATAAGAATTATTAAATATCCTCCATTCGTATTTGACGGAATAATTGTCAAATCTCACTTCCCGTTCAAAAACTGGGTCGATAAAATAAGTCGTTCCAAGTCCAAGGAGAATAAGTATTGATATGATTATTATTTTCTTCATTCTGTTAATGCACCACAACGGTTTGTGTATGGTTAGTGGCGGATTTCAAAGCACTTCATTTTCAGTTATGCACTTGGCTTGATAAATGCTAAAACTCTGAATTTTAGCACAAAAACCGCCATTAACTATACACTTTGTTAGCACACGTTTTTCTTTATTTTTATGGCTCTATGTTGAATTGTGTGGGTAAAGAAAAAGATTTATATTTTTGTGTATGGGAAATACAACAGAAATATTTTCAATAGCGTTAGGTTTAGAAACGCCATGGAAG
>JAUIFR010000095.1 GCA_030430325.1 Bacteroidia bacterium
CACCCATTATGTGGTAATGGTGTTACGTCTTTTATTGCTGTAATCTCAATTCCAGTATTCTGAATGGTACGTATAGCAGACTCACGTCCTGAACCTGGGCCCTTTACAAATACCTCTACTTTACGTAATCCAAGGTCATATGCTTTTTGAGCACAATCAGATGCTGCTACCTGGGCCGCATAAGGTGTATTTTTCTTAGAACCCTTAAATCCCATTTTACCAGCTGAAGCCCATGAAATAACCTGCCCATTACTATTGGTCATGGAAATAATAATATTATTAAACGAAGCTCTAATGTGCGCTTGCCCAATTGCCTCTACAACAACTACCCGCTTTTTTGCTTTATCTTTTCGTTTTTGTGCCATAATTCAAGATGATTATTTCGTTGCTTTCTTCTTATTAGCCACTGTTTTACGCTTACCTTTACGCGTTCGAGAATTGTTTTTGGTACGTTGACCGCGAACCGGTAAACCCTTACGGTGTCTTAACCCTCTATAACAACCTATATCTAACAAGCGCTTGATATTTAATTGGACTTCGGATTTTAGCACACCTTCTACTTTAAAGGTTCCGCTAATTATCTCACGAATTTTATTCGCTTCATCATCATTCCATTCGCCAACCTTTTTATCAAAGTCTATTTCAGCCTCACTCAGGATTTTCTGAGCCGAACGTCGGCCAATACCAAATATATAGGTTAAACCTATCTCCCCTCTTTTTTTATCAGGAATATCTACTCCAGCTATACGTGCCATAACTTATCCTTGTCTTTGTTTAAACCGTGGGTTCTTCTTATTAATAACATAAACCTTCCCCTTACGGCGAATTATCTTACAATCATTGCTCCTTTTCTTAACAGAGGCTCTAACTTTCATTTTGACTAATTTTTATATCTATATACAATTCTTCCTTTTGATAAATCATAAGGAGACATTTCCAATTTAACCCGGTCACCAGGTAATATTTTTATATAGTGCATACGCATCTTACCAGAAATATGCGCGATTACCATATGTCCATTTTCAAGTTCTACCCGAAACATTGCATTTGACAACGCTTCTATAATTGTACCATCTTGCTCAATTGACGCTTGCTTGGCCATTTCTTTCTTTTAATGACAATGCTTCTTTAATATAATCATGGGTCGTAATAACCTCCGTTCTATCTTCAAATATGGCAACAGTATGCTCAAAATGAGCCGATACCTTTCCATCACGTGTACTAATCGTCCAACCATCATCTTCTTGTATCACATGACGCTTACCTAAATTCACCATTGGCTCTATCGCAATAACCGTGCCAGCACGTAATTTTGGTCCATTTCCTCTCCTACCATAGTTAGGTACTTGAGGTTCCTCATGCAAATCCCGACCAATACCATGCCCAACCAACTCTCTAACTATTGTGAACCCCTCCTCTTCGGCACAATTTTGAATAGCAGCACTTATATCACCAAGTCTTCTGCCATGCTTTGCTTGCTCTATTCCCTTATATAGTGACGCTTCTGTAACCTCCAAAAGCTTATTATTATCATCACTAATTTTTCCTACACCATAAGTATAGGCCGAATCACTATGATAATTATTATAATATACTCCACAATCAATCGAGACAATATCACGCTCTCTAAGTTCATACTCACTAGGAAAGCCATGTACAACTTGTTGATTAATAGAAATACATAATGCAAAAGGAAAACCATTATACCCTTTGAACGATGGCCTTCCACCATGATCAAGTATAAATTGCTCCGCCATCCTGTCAATATCAGCAGTCTTCATACCAGGTACTATCATCTTAGCAATCTCGCCATGCACTTTTCCTAGTATAATTGCACCCTCTTTAATAACCTCAACCTCTTCTTCAGACTTAAGATTAACCATGATTATGCAACCGCTGCTTTTGTACGTCCTCGTACTTTACCCGATTTCATAAGCCCTTCATAATGTCGCATTAATAAATGGCTTTCAATCTGCTGTAAAGTATCCAAAATAACACCAACCATAATTAACAAAGATGTACCACCATAAAATTGTGCAAACTCATCACCAACTTGAATTAAACTTGCAAAGGCGGGCATTATAGCTACTAATGCAAGAAAAAGTGAACCTGGTAACGTAATCCTTGTTAGGATAGTGTCAATATATTCAGAGGTATTTTTACCTGGTTTAACTCCTGCTATAAAGCCCCCATTTCGTTTCATATCATCTGCTATTTGATTTGGATTTATTGTAATGGCTGTATAAAAGAATGTGAATACAACTACTAATATTCCAAAAACAACATTGTATTGCCAAGACTTAAAATCATAAAATATATTACCAATAGTGCCCGCAATATCACTGGAATCAGCAAAGAAACCTGCAACTAGTCCAGGAATAAACATCAGTGATTGCGCAAATATTATAGGCATTACTCCTGAAGAATTCACTTTAAGTGGTAAATAATTCCTTTGTCCTCCATAAGTCTTATTGCCCACCATTTGCTTGGCATATTGCACAGGGACTTTCCGTACACCTTGAGTCAACATCACCACTGCCATTACCACAACAAATAACACCAATATTTCTATAATAAACAAAAGTGCACCACCTAATCCTTTTGAAATAGCCTCCGCAATTAGTCCACCTGGTAACCGAGATATAATTCCTATCATGATGAGCATGGAGATACCATTTCCAATTCCTTTATCCGTAATGCGCTCACCTAACCACATACAGAAAATCGTACCAGAAGTTAAAATTACAATGGCCGAAACGGTAAACATAAATTGGTTTATCAATATTGCTTCCGTTGGTATTTGTGTACTTATATAGCTTAATCCTTGAGCAAAAGTGATGATGATAGTAAGAACACGGGTAATTTGAGTCATTCGCTTACGACCCGACTCACCCTCCTTTTGTAATTTTTGAAAGTATGGTACGGCAACTTGCAACAATTGTACAACAATAGAAGCCGAAATATATGGCATTATTCCCAATCCAAAAATAGAAACACGGTCAAAAGCACCGCCTAAAAATGTATTAAGTAAACCAAATAAACCTTCAGAACTTTTGTCTTTGATGATGTCTGCATCTAATCCAGGTAACATGATAAATGAACCCAATCGAAATATCAATAACAAACCAATGGTATTAATAATTCGGATCCGCAGTTCCTCAATAGAAAAAATGTTCCGTATCGTTTCAAAAAATTTTCTCATAACTACAATTTAGTCACTTTTCCGCCCTGCTTTTCGATTAACTCCAATGCACTTTTTGAGAATGAATGCGCCGTCACATTAACTTTAGCGCTTAATGTTCCGCGTCCTAAAATTTTTACTCGATCCTTTTTGCCAACTAAACCATGTTTGAATAAAACTTCAACATTAATTTCTTCCAAATTGTGCTTTTCTGCTAGTGACTGAATATCATCTAGGTTAATTGGCTTATACGCTATTCTATTAATTGGTGTAAAACCAAATTTTGGAACACGACGTTGTAAGGGCATTTGACCACCTTCAAAACTAGCCTTTTTCTTATAACCAGATCGAGATTGTGCTCCGTTATGCCCTCTTGTACTAGTACCTCCACGTCCACTACCTTGACCACGACCAACTCGCTTCCTTTTTTTAATAGAACCTTCAGCCGGTTTTAAAGTATGTAATTTCATCTCAGTAATTAATTTCTTTATTCAACAACCTCAATCAAATGAGCAACTTTCCTTATCATACCCTCTATCTGTGGAGTATGCTCCTTCTCGACAACCGAGTCGATCCGACCTAAACCAAGCGCTTTTACCGTTTGTTTTTGATCTTTTGGTCGATTTATTAAACTTTTTCTTAATCTTATTTTGATCTTGGCCATAATCTTCTACCCATTGAATACTTTTGACAATGTTATCCCCCTATGTTGAGCTACAGTGTAGGCATCACGCATGCCAACCAACGCCTTAAATGTAGCTTTAACTACATTATGTGGGTTCGAACTTCCTTTTGACTTAGCAAGTACATCACGAATACCTGCTGATTCTAGCACAGCCCGCATCGCACCACCAGCAATTACTCCTGTACCAGGTGAAGCAGGTTTTAGTAATACATATCCTCCACCAAACTTACCCAACGATTCGTGTGGTACAGTATTTTTAATAATTGGCACTTTGACTAAGTTCTTTTTGGCGTCGTCAATTCCTTTTGTAATTGCGTCAGTAACTTCATTTGCTTTACCTAATCCATACCCAACTACACCGTTACCATTACCAACTACCACAATCGCCGAGAAACTAAACCTACGACCACCCTTTACAACCTTTGCAACACGTTTAATTGCAACTACTTTTTCTTGTAGATCAATTTCGCTTGCCTTTACTTTTAAATTCTTCTTTGTCATTACTAAAAGTTTAAACCGCCCTCTCGTGCACCTTCTGCCAAAGCCTTAACTTGACCATGGTAAAGATAACCGCTTCGATCAAATACTACATCTTTAATTCCATTTTCTACAGCTAGAGTAGCAAGTTTCAAACCCACTTCTTTTGCCAATGTAACAGTTGAATTCTTCGCATTTAACTCTTTTGATGAATATGCCGCCAGGGTATGGCCTTGTACATCATCAATCAACTGTGCGTAAATTTTACGATTACTTCTAAATATAGAAATTCTAGGGCGTTCACTTGTACCACTAATTTTTTTGCGTATACCTCTGTGAATCTTAAGTCTTCTAAGTGCTTTTTGTCTACTCATTACTAAATTACTTTGCAGCTGCCTTACCAACTTTTCTTCGAATAACTTCACCAACAAAACGAATACCTTTACCTTTGTATGGCTCTACTTTACGAAGTGATTTTATTTTTGCAGCAATTTGACCAATCAATTGCTTATCTATTCCTTCTAATATAATAATTGGGCTTTTACCTTTATCCGTCTTTGTAGAAACCTTAATTTCGGAAGGTACCTGAAAAAATATAACATGCGAGTACCCTAAACTAAGCTCCAAGACATTACCCTGAGTTGATGCTTTATAACCAACACCAACTAACTCCAATTGCTTTGTATAACCCTCACTAACTCCAACTATACCATTATTCAAGAGTGAACGATACAAACCATGTAATGCTTTGTGCCGTTTTTGATCAGTTGGGCGCACAACAGATAGATAACCATTATCAACTTGAACCGTTAACTCGGTATCCACTAATTGAGATAATGCTCCCTTAGGACCTTTAATGCTTACTTCATTACCATTGGCCACTTTGACCTCGACACCACTTGGAATGGCAATTGGTTTATTCCCTACTCTTGACATGAATAATTTTTTTTAATAAACATAACAAAGTACTTCACCACCTACATTTTCTCTTCGCGCCTCTTTGTCACACATCACTCCCTTAGGAGTTGACAATATCGCTATACCAAGTCCATTAAGAACATGAGGTATTTTTGTACATGAAGTATATTTTCTTAATCCAGGCTTACTTATGCGTTCCAATTTTTGAATCGCAGATATTTTAGTTGCTGGATCATATTTTAATGCGATCTTGATCGTACCCTGTACCGAATTATCATCAAACTTATAACGATAAATAAACCCTTGATCATACAATACTTTTGTAATCTCCTTCTTAATATTTGAAGCAGGTATTTCTACCACACGATGCTTTGCTGATATTGCATTTCGCACCCTAGTTAAATAATCTGCAATTGGATCTGTCATTATTAATTAAATTAAATTGGCCTGCAAAATTAGATAAAAATGTTTATTAAACAAAATTACCAACTTGCTTTTATAACACCAGGAATTTTTCCCTTTGAAGCCATTTCTCTAAATGTTACCCTACTAATTCCAAACTTCCTCATATAACCTTTCGGACGCCCCGTCATTTTGCAACGATTGTGTAACCGAACCCTTGAGGAATTTTTAGGCAATTTATCTAAGGCTTGATAATCCCCAGCAGCCTTTAATGCAGCTCTTTTTTCTGCATATTTTGCAACAAGTTTCTGCCTTTTACGTTCTCTTGCTATAATAGATTCTTTTGCCATATTATTCTATAAAATTTATTTTGATTGTGCAAACGGCATACCGAATGCTTTTAAAAGTGCATAACTTTCATCATCAGATTCTGCGGTAGTAACGATCGAAATATTCATTCCGTTTATCTTATTTACCTTATCGATACTAATTTCAGGGAAAATAATTTGTTCCTTAACACCTAATGTATAGTTTCCTCGACCATCAAAACCCTTCTCACTTACACCTCGAAAGTCACGAACACGTGGCAATGCTACCGTAAGTAATCGGTCTAAAAACTCATACATTCGCTCACCTCTAAGTGTTACCTTTGCACCAATTGGCATACCATCTCGTAACTTAAAATTTGAAATTGATTTTTTAGCCTTAGTAGCAATAGCCTTTTGGCCACTAATTAAGGTTAACTCCTCAACGCCATGATCAATGAGTTTCTTATCAGCAACAGCAGCTCCAATTCCTTTATTAATAGTAATCTTACTAATTGATGGAACCTGCATCACAGACTTATATTTAAACTTATCTCTTAATTCAGGAACTATCTCCTCCAAATACTTCGTCTTTAATCTTGGTGCTCCCATTATATAAAATCTCCTGTTTTTTTAGAATATCTTTGTAATTTCCCTTGGTCATTTAGTTTTCGACCAGTACGTGTTGGCTCACCTCCAGCCGGATCAATTAACATCAAATTACTAATATGAATAGGTGCCTCTTTTTGCTCAATCTTACCTTCGGGGTTCGATGCGCTTGGTTTTATATGTTTTGTAACCATATTGGCCCCTTCAATAATTGCCCTTTGCACTTTAGGAAATAAGGTAACCACTTTACCTGTTTTTCCTTTTTCATTTCCTGCGATTATTTTTACGGTATCGCCTGATTTGATATGCAATTTTGATTGCTTAAATTTCTTTCGTTTCATATCTTATAATACTTCTGGCGCTAGTGAAACTATCTTCATATATTGTTTTTCACGTAATTCTCTAGCCACTGGGCCAAATATACGTGTTCCTCTCGGTTCATTTTCCTTTGTAAGGAGAACAGCAGCATTATCTTCAAACCTGATATAAGAACCATCTTTACGACGAATCTCTTTCTTGGTTCGTACAACAACTGCCCTTGAAATTGTTCCCTTTTTTAAACTACTTGACGAAATTGCTGATTTAACTGTAACTACAATTTTATCACCAACTGAGGCATATTTTTTACCTGTTCCGCCAAGCACACGTATACACAAAACTTCTTTTGCACCACTATTATCAGCTACACCTAGCCTTGATTCCTGCTGTATCATAACTTTAACTATTTTGCACGTTCCAAAACTTCAACCAAACGCCAGCGCTTGAGCTTACTTAATGGACGGGTTTCCATAATTCGTACCTTATCTCCAATATTACATTGACCTTGCTCATCATGTGCCATAAATTTCTTTGACCTCCTGATAAACTTACCGTAAATTGGGTGTTTTACTTTTCGCTGTACCAAAACGGTAATTGTCTTTTGCATTTTATTACTGACTACCGTTCCAGTACGCTCCTTTCTTAAACCTCTTTTTTCCATTATCCGTACTGCTTACTATTTAATTTTGAAGTTTACGTTGCGTAAATTCCGTATTTAACTTTGCAATCAATCTCCTTGTCTTCCTAATTTTCATTGGATTTTCAATGGGAGTAATTGCATGTGCAAATTTTAATTTGCGTAAATTATCTCGCTCAATTTCTATATGCTCCAAGAGTTCCTCTTGTGTTAAAGCTTTTATTTCATCATTTTTCATGACGCCTCCTTATAATCTCTTCGTGTTACTAATTTTGTTTTAATTGGTAGCTTTTGAGCAGCAAGTCGCATTGCTTCGAAAGCAAGATCTTTATCAATACCAGCTGCTTCAAAAAGAATAGTACCGGGCTTTACCACAGCTACCCAATATTCCGGCGCCCCTTTCCCTTTACCCATACGAACTTCAGCCGGTTTTTTCGTTATTGGTTTATCAGGGAAAATACGAATCCAAACTTGCCCTTCACGCTTCATAGCCCTTGTCATCGAAATACGAGCCGCTTCAATTTGCCTACTTGTAATCCAACCAGGCTCAAGTGACTTAATTCCAAATGAACCAAATGCAATGGTATGCCCTCTCCCAGCAAGGCCTTTCACTCTACCTTTTTGCTTTTTTCTGAATTTGGTACGCTTTGGCTGTAACATAATCTATAAAATTAATTTCTTATTTATTTTTTCTTCTACCTTCACCTCTTTTACGCCTTCCAGATGAATTATTACTCACCATTCCAACGTTTGGAGATAGGTCGCGTCGACCAAATACTTCACCAGTAAAGATCCAAACCTTAATTCCTATCTTACCATATACAGTATTTGACTCTGATACAGCATAATCAATATCTGCTCGTAATGTATGCAGAGGTATTCTTCCTTCTTTATACATTTCACTACGCGCCATCTCAGCACCACCTAATCTACCTGAAACCTTAATTTTTATACCTTCGGCTCCAACTCGCATCGCTGACGCAATTGCCTGCTTCATTGCTCTACGGTAAGATATTCTTGCCTTTAGCTGCTGCGCAATTGATTCGCCAACAAGCTTAGCATCTAATTCAGGGCGCTTTATTTCAAAAATATTGATTTGAACATCTTTCCCCGTAATTTTCTTTAGCTCCTCTTTGATCTTATCGACTTCTGCTCCACCTTTTCCAATTACTACGCCAGGTCGTGCCGTATGAATAGTTAAGGTAATTCGTTTAATGGTTCGCTCTATAATAATCTTAGAAATACCACCTTTAGGAATTCTTGCATATAGGTATTTACGAATATCTTGATCTTCAATTAATTTATCAGAAAAGGTTTTTCCACCAAACCAATTAGATTCCCAACCTTTGATGTATCCTAAACGTAGCCCTATTGGATTTACTTTTTGCCCCATTACTTTTAATTATTATCAATATTTTCTCTTGCATCAATTACAACTGTAACATGGTTCGAACGTTTTCGAATTCTGTGTGCGCGACCTTGAGGAGCAGGCCGAACACGCTTTAGCATTCTACCACCATCTACGAATATTTGTTTAACATATAAATCTACATCTTCAATATCAGCTTCACTGTTTTTAGCTTGCCAATTTGAAATTGCAGAAAGTAATAATTTTTCAATTCTTTTTGCTCCTTCTTTTGGTTCAAATTTCAAAATACCCAATGCTCTATCGACACTTTTACCACGAACCAAATCTACAACTAACCGCATTTTTCTGGGTGAAGTTGGAACATTTTTTAGTTTTGCAATAGCTTCCATTACCTCTTACCTTTATCCTTTTTGGAGATATGACCTCTAAAATTTCTCGTTGGTGCAAATTCACCTAACTTATGCCCAACCATATTTTCTGTAACAAAAACTGGAATAAACTTGTTACCATTATGAACAGCAAATGTATGCCCTACAAAATCAGGCGATATCATTGAGCGCCTAGACCACGTCTTAATTACTGACTTTTTGCCTGATTCATTCATGGCATCAACTTTCTTTTCTAGGCGAAAATCAATATAAGGTCCTTTTTTGAGTGATCTAGCCATTATTTACTTTTTCTTTTACTAACAATAAATCTATCAGAATATTTTTTAACTTTTCGAGTTTTATAGCCCTTGGCATAGACTCCATTTCTTGAACGTGGATGCCCTCCAGATGACTTACCTTCTCCTCCTCCCATTGGATGGTCAACAGGGTTCATGGCCACACCTCTCACACGAGGACGTTTCCCTTTCCAACGACCTCTTCCTGCCTTGCCCAATCGTACATTCATGTGATCAGCATTTGAAACACTTCCAATGGTAGCTTTACACGTAACTAAAACCATCCGTGTCTCACCAGAAGGAAGCTTCAATGTAGCATATTTGCCCTCTCTAGCCATTAATTGAGCATATGAACCAGCACTTCGAGCCATTGCTGCACCTTTACCAGGCTTTAATTCAATATTATGTACAATGGTACCCAATGGGATATTTGCAAGTGGTAATGCATTACCTAATTCTGGGGCAATATTGTCACCAGACTGCACATTTTGACCAACTTTTAATCCTTCGGGAGCAATTATGTATGTTTTCGCTCCATCTGCATAATACAATAATGCAATTCGAGCTGTCCGATTTGGATCATATTCAATTGATTTGACTACAGCTGGTACACCGTCTTTTTGCCTTTTAAAGTCTATTACTCTGTATCGTTTTTTATGACCTCCACCTACATTTCTAACAGTCATTCTTCCTTTACTGTTTCTACCCCCATTCCTACTTTTTGGAGCAAGTAGGGACTTCTCTGGCTTTGAAGCAGTAATTTCTTCAAACGTTGGAGCCACTCTGAAACGTTGGCCTGGTGTAATTGGTCTTAACTTTTTAACGCCCATTACTAAACAAATTAAATATTATCGTAAAAATCAATCACTTCACCATCAGCTACCTTTACAATCGCCTTTTTAAAAGAAGGCCTTCTTCCTTCAATGATTGATCGTTTTGTATATCTTGTTTTCTTTTTTCCCTGATATCTTTGGGTCCAAACTTTCTCAATTGTTACCCCATAAATCTTCTCAACAGCCTCTTTAATTTGGATCTTATTTGCTTGATTAGCAACCACAAAGCTGTATTTTCCCTCTTCATTCATAAATGAAGCTTTCTCTGTAACTACGGGCTTTATAAGTATTTCCATTGTCCTATTTCTTTAATAATGTATCCTGTAGTGCTTCAACAGCCTTAACACCAAATACTACCTGATCTGCTAATAAAACATCATAGGTACTGATATCTTGTGGTGCCTTTACAGAGGCATTTTGAATATTTCGCGCTGACAAATAAATATTCTTAGTATCAGCATTATTATCCAACACAAACAACAATTTTTTGTTAGTAACATCTAAATGAGACATCATCTCCACAAAAGATTTTGTTTTGGGCGTATCAAATTGAAAATCTTCTACCACCCGAATAGCACCATCCTTGGCCTTATAGGCTAAGGCTGACTTTCGTGCTAATTGCTTTTCTTTTTTATTTATTTTAGATAAATAATTTCTTGGACTAGGTCCGAATATCGTACCACCACCTCTAAATAGTGGTGACTTAATACTACCAGCACGAGCAGTACCTGTACCTTTTTGTTTCTTTAATTTACGAGTAGAACCAACAATCTCACCACGTTCTTTCGTTTTATGAGTACCTTGACGTCCATTTGCTCTAATTTGCTTTATATCCAAATAAATACAATGATCATTTGGTTCAATGGCAAATATTTCATCAGAAAGATTTATCTTTTCTCCCGTTTCCTCCCCTTGAATATTTAAAACAGCAATTTCCATAACTTATTTTTCTAAAATGACCATTGAATTCTTAGATCCTGGCACGGAGCCACCCACTAAAACTAAATTTTGTTCGGGTAAAATCTTAATAATTTTGAGGTTTAGCACCTTTACACGATCACCACCCGTTTGACCTGCCATTCGCATACCCTTAAATACTCGAGCAGGAAATGATGCACCTCCAATTGAACCAGGAGCCCGCAGACGATTATGCTGACCATGTGTTGCATCACCTACACCTCTAAAGCCATGTCGCTTTACAACACCCTGAAACCCCTTACCTTTGGATGTTCCAACGATATCTACAAATTCGCCTTCTTCAAATACTGACTCTACACGTAGCTCATCGCCCAAATTTAGATCCTCACTATATACCTCTTTAAAATCTCTAAATTCAACTAAATGACGCAAAGGATCAACATTTGCTTTCTTAAAATGTCCTTTAAGAGCATTCGTTGTATTTTTTTCCTTCTTCGATCCATATCCTACTTGTACTGCTTCATAACCATCCGTTTCTTCTGTTTTAATCTGTGTAACAAAACATGGACCGGCTTCTATAACAGTACAGGCAACATTCTTACCATCTGGTAAAAACACGCTTGTCATTCCGATTTTTTTACCTAATACTCCAGGCATTTTTCTTTAATTTAAACTCCTGCTCAAAATTAAGGACTGCAAATTTAGTAAATATTTATTTGCAAGCAAAAATTTACCGAATTAATACATCAAATATTAATTCGCCAGAAGTGTGTTTTTTCTTATTTAAACAAAAAGAACCATCCAAAAGGAGGTTCTTTTACTATTAATTGTAAAATTTCTTAAACTTTAATCTCCACATCAACACCACTCGGCAACTCCAATTTCATTAAGGCATCAACTGTTTTGGCGCTATTGCTATAGATATCAACTAGACGCTTGTATGTACAAATTTGAAATTGCTCTCTTGACTTTTTATTAACGTGTGGTGAACGAAGCACTGTATAAACTTCCTTTTCAGTAGGAAGTGGAATAGGTCCACTAACAACAGCTCCGGTTGTTTTAACAGCACGTACGATCTTTTCAGAAGACTTATCAACTAGGTTATGATCGTATGATTTAAGCTTTATTCTAATCTTTTGATTCATAATACAATTTTTTTAAACAGTTTGCCCTTTAGCCTTCAAAATAATACTCTCGGCCAAGTTAGTAGGCACCGGATCATAGTGTGAAAATGTAAGTGAAGCTGATGCTCTACCTGAGGTAATCGTTCTAAGGTCAGTTACATAACCAAATAATTCCGCCAAAGGTACATCTGCTTTTATTACCTGGGCTCCACCTTTTGTATCCATGCCTTTAAGGATACCTCTTCGCTTATTTAAATCACCAGTAACTGGGCCAGTAAATTCATCAGGCGTCACAACTTCTACAGCCATGACTGGCTCTAATAATTGTGGACCAGATTGCTTAGAGGCTACTTTAAAGCCTAATTTAGCGGCATTTTCAAAAGAAATGGCATCCGAATCCACATCATGGAATGAACCATGATAAAGCCGGACTTTCATACTTTCGATCGGATAACCCGCCAGTGGACCATTGCTCATGGCGCCTTTAAAGCCCTTTTCGATAGATGGAATAAATTCCTTTGGAATCACTCCACCCACTATTTCATTAACAAACTGTAAACCAATTTTTGGTGGCTGATCTGCTTCATGATCATCACGTGGCCCAAGTTCAAAGACTATATCGGCAAATTTACCACGGCCACCAGTTTGCTTTTTATAAACCTCTTTATGTTCAATTGATCTAGTAAGTGCTTCTTTATAAGCAACTTGAGGAGGACCTTGGTTTATCTCTACTTTAAATTCACGCTTTAAGCGGTCAATGATGATTTCTAAGTGTAATTCACCCATACCACGCAATATGGTTTGCCCAGTTTCTTCATCAGACTGCACAGTCAGCGTCGGGTCTTCCTCCAATAGCTTCGCTACCGCAATGCCAAGTTTATCAACATCAGCTTGTGTTTTGGGTTCAATTGCATATCCAATCACAGGTTCAGGAAAACTCATCGTCTCTAATAAAATATGAGACTTTTCCTCACAAAGCGAATCCCCTGTTTTAATATCTTTAAAACCTACAGCAGCCACAATATCTCCAGCCTCAACCACATCGACCGGGTTAGGCTTATTTGAATGCATTTGTAATAAACGTGAAACACGTTCTTTCTTGCCCGTACGAACATTATAAACATATGAACCCGCTGCTAATTTACCAGAGTAAACCCTAATAAAGCAAAGACGGCCTACATAAGGATCCCTAGCAATTTTAAATGCTAATGCAGAAAATGGCTCATCAACA
>JAUIFR010000096.1 GCA_030430325.1 Bacteroidia bacterium
CCATACCTCAAGCTTATCCAGCGCTTTATCTGACAATGATGGCCCCGTCTCCACCTCATTATACGAAAATATGGGATTAAGCAACAACATGAGTTGATTCGGTTGGCAAATTTTATGATAAATGGGCTCAATTTCATCCAAATTTTCCTCCATCACCGTCATGAGGATGTCCGGGCGCTCACCAAGCCCACGAGCAACCTCAATAGATTCCATCACAAAATCAAAGCATTTTACACCGCGCATTTTATCGTGCTGCTCCCCATTGGCATAATCTAACGAAAAATGGAGCATATCGATCAGCCCTTTTAGCCGTTCTGCATACTTTGGGTAAAGTAAAGCATTTGTAGTCACTGTAGTGATAAACCCAAGCTCCTTTGCCATTTTGAGGATAGCGGGCAACTCTCGGTGCAATAACGGCTCGCCCCCAGTAAAATCAATCACTTTTACCTTAAGTTTTTTAAGGTCGAGCAGGTTCTGCCGCACTTCATCTAATTTAACGTACGGAGAAGGCCGCTCCCAAATATCACAAAAGCCACAGGCGGCATTGCAACGATAGGTCAAGTAATAATTACACAATATGGGGTGACGAATGATACGCATGGAAGGGTAAGTTATGAAATATTTTCCATCATCACGATTGTGTTTTCTATTTTATTTGTTTTTATATTACTTATTGTATTTTCTTGCTATATTATTTTTGTACTTTTCTTATATTTTATTATTTCAATTTTTATTTTTTATACCCCTATGATGCTATAGCCTATTGGTATATTAATTTTGGATGAAAAGTATAATTAATAGGCAAGGTTAAATTAGTTTTTAATTTTATATTTTATTGATAATTAGATTTTTATAAATATTTTTTTTATTTGGGCGAATCTTACTATCAAAATAAATTTGATAGTAAGACCAGGCTACAAAAGGGGGACATGTCGTTAAGAAATGCTCCTGTGGAGCATTTTAGACGTGGGCCAGCCTGCAGCGTGGGCCTAAGGCTTATTATCAGCCTCCCCACAACCTGGCTCAAACCTAAAATGATACATTTAGTATCATTTCTTAACGGTTTGCCCTCCTTTTCGCGATTGTATTTTTCTAATATTTATTGAAATTCGATTATAATCCATTTCTAGCTAAATTTCGTCGGATTTTTAATCAAACAATAGTTTTAACATAAAATTATGATCATCTAACTCAAAATTAATTCGACCTTCTGAAATTTTCGAAAAAATCACCCCCCACCTTACATCCTCAAAACAAAAACCAAACTACAAATACCTAGCTTCAAGATACTTAAGCCCAATACTTCAACAAAATCACTTAAATTGGTACACCACAGGCAACCTTTTATCAGAAATTTTCGTATATATAAGAGAAGTTAAACAAATTTGATATGAGAAATCGGGTATTTTACCTTGGCCTAATTGCAATTTTCCTGCTTCCAGTAGTACCACAAGCTGAAACGAAGGAAGAGGCAAAGATTAATTGGTTAACCATTGAAGAAGCGCAAGCTTTGTCCAAAAAGAACCCTAAGAAGATCTTTGTGGATGTATATACCAACTGGTGTAAGTGGTGCAAAGTGATGGATAAGCAGACTTTCGACAATAGTGAGGTAGCTAATTACGTCAATGAGAATTACTATGCTGTAAAACTCAATGCAGAGGGCAAAAAGGAAATCACCTTTAAGGACCAAAAGACGACGGAGGCTCAATTAGCAAGGTCCATGAGAGTAAGTAGTTACCCAACGGTAGTATTTATGAACTCAGAATTTACAGAGGTTACGCCAGTACCAGGCTTTAGGAAACCCGATGAATTCATAAAAATGCTCAAGCAATTTAAAAGTGCGAGCCGATAAAAAATTATTGTTAGTTCAATAAAAATTCTGAGGCCACTGCAATTAGTGCCGCCAAAAGGCTGACGCCCAGCTTTTGTAAATTCATTCGGTGATTGTGCGGGCTACTCTCAAAAAATATGGTCGTTGAGATATACAAAAAACTACCAGCTACCAGTGCCATGATATGATTCAAAAATGGCGTGGAAACGTATTTCTTATGGATAAGTAGCTCCCCTACAAACATACCGATTGGTGAAGCCATGCAAAACAGTACCAATAAAGCATAGGGATAAATTTTACGTTTGAATGCACATACCAGCGCTGTCATCAATGCAAATGCTGCTGGAATTTTATGCAATATTATCCCCCAAAGCAAGGTATGCGCGTCATGCTGGTGGCCGTGCTCTATACTTGGATAGGATAACATTAATCCTTCCAAAAAGGAGTGAATCCCGAGGCCAATCATAAGTGAAACTACAAAGCTTTTGTTATGATGATGTGAATGATCCTGGACATGGAGGTGCCCATGCTCAATGCCTCCTGATAAATACTCCAGCACATGCTGCAGAAAAAATCCGATGAGCACAAATAGGCCTATAGAATGTAGCATCATTTCTTCTGCCTTATAGATCTCTGGTAACACATGTAATACAGTAATTGAAAATAAGTAAGAACCCGTGAAAATCAATGCCAACCTAAAGTAGGTATTGCTTTTTGAGTCCAAAAGTCGGATACCTAAGAGCCCAGCTAAAAAAGGTATTATAAATAATAATCCAAATGCCATATTAATTCAATTTACCTACTATAATCATACGATTTGATTTTTCGGCTTGATAGGGAGCTAACCTATAATCACCAAATACCTGCTCAATTTGCATCTCTGCTGCGCGAAAATACGTTTCAAATTCTTCTAAATCAATGGCCTTTACCTTCTCTTGAAACGAATAATGCTGCTCATGGGCCTCAATCCTAATATTTTTTATAATAAAATTTTGTACATCAATGTGCCGGTCAATGGTAAATTTAACCTCCCCGATTTGTTTTTCCTCACAAGGCACTAAGTTATGCCGCACAACATATGGATTCAAAAAATCAATCAAAACACGGCCCTCTGGTTGCAATGCCTTACCAATATTAATAATGGCCTGCATGTTCTCCTGCTTAGTATTAAAATACCCAAAGCTTGTGAATAAATTTAATATAAAATCATACTTTTTAGCCCCAAAGGATTCACGCATATCATGGATATGGAAATGAAGCCGCTCATTTTCAAATTTCATGGCATGATCAATATTTGATTTGGACAAATCGACCCCAGTAACATTTAATCCAAGACTATTGAGGTACACGGAATGACGCCCCTTACCACAAGCTAGATCAAGAATGTGATGAATTGGCCTAAAACTAAAATATTGCACCAGCTCATCCATAAAGGCTTTTGCCTCTGTATCATCACGATGCTGATACAAAGTATGATAAAATGGTGAGTCAAACCACTGTCCAAACCATTCCAATTTTTCCTGCATGGTAAATTCCTAAAGATTTCTGTAGATCATACAAAAATAATAAAGACCCACATAAAGAACTAAATAAGTTGCAGGAGTTTTTTGGTTAGTATAAAAAGAAAAGTTGATTTATTTCAATAAATTTTGCTAATTTCATTCAACATTTTGTGTTTTTTACTTCATAATAGTATGCCACTCACCAAAATGATAAGTACATGGATATATCAATACGAAATATAACCTCTTTTGCTGAAGCAATGTGGTAGGTGAACTATCTCCCAGTTCTAGAAGCTCATCAAACTATTTTATTGAATATATTCTGCAAAAAACATTGAATATTTGACTCTCAAGGTCATTATTCTTTCATAATTCGATGTACCCATATTTGATCGCCTTGCTTGATTTTGAGTAAATAAGCACCTGCACTTATTCCTGGCAGTGCCATGTTAAACTCAACGGATGAGGATTTGTCCAAATGCCTTATGAATAGCTCGTTCCCTTTTAGGTCATGCAAGCTTATAGAGCCCTCATCAATGCTGGAAGGGAACTTTACATTTATTACAGATTGTACAGGATTTGGTGCAACTTGTAAAGGTTGTGCAGTTTGATCATCCGCGCCAGTGACCAACCTAATGAAACTCACCCTAAAACTTCGCTCATGTTGGAGTTCTCCATCATCAGCTAAAACGGTAAGTTTAACATTTTCATAATACTTTGGGAATTCAAAATTTAGGAACGAAATGGTCCTATCCTCTCCAATTCCATTTACATTGATATTATTACTTTGAATTACTTGCTCATTGTCAGAGGTAACTGAAGTTATAACTGCATCAATGGAGGTATCAATATCGGTAACTTGAAACGGAATGGGTACTACGCCAAACCCACTTGTAAAAATTTCATTTTCAATTACTTCTATATATGGAGCATCATTTATTGGCGTAATTGTAACATTAACATCTCCTTCGGAAACATTTTCACCATCGCTAACCGTCACGGTCAATATTCCTGCACCAAATTGATCAGGATTACCCATAAACTTAAATTGGTATGTGCCATTTCCTTGATCATTCCATATTATATTTTCGTTGGCTATTAAGTTAAGATCATTTGAATGAATACTAACACTTAGCTCATCGAAAGTATTATCAATATCTTCTACTTCAAAGTAATACCATTGAGAGTACTCATCCTCTGCTGTTTCACCATTGATCAAACCAAATATGCTTGGTGCATCATTAACTGGTTCTACTTGTACGAGCGATTCATACGAATTATCACAAACTCCATCTTTAAGTGTAAAGGTTATCGTTGATTCGCCATACAAATTCTCTGTTGGAGTCACAGTTAAAGTAACTTTTTCTTGTACAACATCAAGATCCATCTGAACATTTGGCAAAAGCTCTTGGTTTGAAGAACTTACCTCAAATTGCAAATTACCAAATGGCGTATCATCATCTTCAATAAATAATTCAATGACAAGCGTTTGGTCTTCATCCATTTCATAATTTTCGGCCAAATTATAAGTAACAGGAGCAAACTGTGGTACAATATTATCGATCTCCAATGATGCCGCATTATTTTCGGGTTGATTATCAACGGCAGATGAGTTAATGATCTTAGCGAAAGTTGTCACCTTTTCTCCAACATTTTCTTGGTCAATTTGTGCAACAAACGTTAATGTAGCCTGCTGACCATTCTCTAGTACTTCAATTTCCCAAATATCCCCATCTTGATCATAGGTTCCTTGTGATGGATTTGGTTCAAACACATTATTTAGCACATATGGTGGACTGCTTATGATTTTTACCTCCTCCGCTTTATCAGGTCCATCGTTAACAATAGTTACGGTATATTTTATAACGCTATTCGTACAGGTAGAGAGGAACTCTCCATCCATAGAAAGTACTAAGTCAGCTTCATCATCTGGCTGATCTCCCCAAACCATGATTCTTGGCATATATTGTGATCCTACAAAAAGCCTTCCGTTTAGATCAAAGTAAGCATTATCCGGGCTTGCCATATTACTTGCATTTGTTTGTGCACTTTGATTGCCCTCAGCCCCTATGCCATCATTATATTCATGGGCGGTTGTAAAAACTTTTTGTCCTAGCACAAAATCTGCGTCAGGATTATCTGGGTTTAATGGGTATTGTGCTTTACTAAAGGTATCAGGCACCGACTCATACACCAAAACACGATTGTTATCCCAATCACTTACAACAAGTTGCCCATATGGCGACATACTTACCGATGTAGGAGAATTCATCAAGTGCTGGGTCGTCCCCTCAATATGTGACTCAAAATTGTCTTGACCAATGACGCCATCAGCAGCCACACCATTAACTTCTGGAATCACATCAAACACCAAGACCCGATCATTTCCTGTATCAGCAATATATAACCGCCCATCTATACCTACACATGCATCTGTAGGATAATCGAGCTTGTCTGGCGTTTCACCTGCTACATTTGTATTAAAGTCAGTTTGACCGATTACCACATCAGCATGAGCACCATTTTCTTCTGGTATTTTATTAAAAATGAGCACTCGATTATTAAACGACTCCACTATTATTAATCTACCATCTGGAGCAATTTCAATGCCCGTAGGCATACCCATTTTATTCGATGCAATACCAAAATTTGGTGTAGTAAAGTCATCTTGCCCCATTACTACATCGGCAGCTTGACCATTAACCAAATTATCAACGTCATTCCAAATAAGTACTCTGTTTTGAACCGGAATCGCAACAATTAACTTCTTTCCATCCGGACTAAATCGAACATCAGAAGCCCCCTTCATTAATGACCCATTTACCTGTAAACCAGGGTTTTGATCATAATCAAGATTCGCGTCATAAGTAAAATCTGGCTTACCTAAAACAATATCTGCAGCACCACCAAAATCATTAGGTACTTCATTGTATATCACTACCCTTCCGTAAGGTACTAAGGAGGTTCCAATGGCCATTTTGCCTGTGGAGCTTATATCAATGCCATTGGGGTTGCGCGGAATGACATTATTCCAGTCTTCTACCATACCAGCAAAATCATCTTGCCCGATCACATAACTTGCTGGTTTATAGTCACTAAATTGCTGTTGTGCCAGTAATAGGTTTGCATTAAAAATCACAAGGCATAAAACTACCTTACCCATTCTAAGTAATATGGAGATCATGGTGTTTATAATTTACTTTTCAAAAATATCTTATCAGTTATAAAAAGATTTCAAAAACCTTTCTAACCATTAAAATTTGGTTTTATGTATAATATTATGGATAAAAATACAATTTTCCTAGTTATAATATTAGTATTTTGTATAAAATTGCACTTATGTAATAAAAACCCTCTATTTGGATAAAATTAAATGATTGTGCTAATTGGAAATTCAAATAATACGTTATGAAAATAATTGAATGCCCCAGAGACGCCCTGCAAGGATTAAAAAGAGTAGTCCCAACAAAAGAAAAGGTAGCCTATCACCAGGCATTACTTGAAGTGAATTTTGATACCTTAGATATAGGTAGCTTTGTATCACCTAAAGCAGTACCACAGCTTGCTGATACAGCAGATGTACTAAATAAGCTAAATCTTTCAAAAACTAAAACGAAACTACTAGTAATCGTAGCCAATGAACGTGGTGCTAAAGATGCATGCACCTTTGATCAAGTAACTTATTTGGGCTACCCCTTATCCATTTCAGAGACTTTCCAACAGCGCAATACCAATCAGAGCATATTAGCTTCCATTGACCTTGTTAAAGAAATGCAAGATCGATGCCAAAAACATAACAAGCAACTTGTTGTATATATTAGTATGGGATTTGGTAATCCTTATGGTGATCCTTACTCAGCTGTTATTGTTCGAAACTATATCAATTTATTAGCCGATATTGGCATTAAAATAATTTCAATAGCTGATACAGTAGGTCTTGCCACACCTGAAGAAGTGAGTCAACTATATAGGCATATTGCACCTCAATTTCCACTAATTGAATTTGGGCTTCACTTGCATGCGAACCCATCACAAGTTAAGGCTAAAGTTAAGGCTGCTATTGAAGCTGGATGTAAGAGAATAGACACAGCAATGAAAGGATTTGGAGGATGCCCCTTTGCCAAGGACGACCTGGTTGGTAATTTAGATACAGGAAAAGTAATCGAGTGCCTTGACGAGCATAACATGGAGCACAAGTTAAACATGCACGCGTTTAAATTAGCTGAACAGGAGGCTAATAAGGTATTTTTGGTGTAATTTTAAACAAATTCTGCAAAATTCGATCATTTTAAGTGATTTTAGTCCCACTCAGGATAGGCTGCCTTAATTTTTTCCTCAAAATCTGGATCAAATTTGGCCAAATATATTGATTTTACATTCGCAAATTGCTCCACAGTAATCCCATTTGCCTCTCTAAAATCAGCTTTATAAAGGTTGGCGTTTTCTAAGTTTGCACCAGTAAGATATGCTCCCTTAAGGTCAGATTCCATCAGATACGCGTTCGTAAAGTCAGCTTTAATTAGGAAGGCACTTCTAAACTCTGTTTTAATTAAATAGGCATCTTTAAAATTTGCTCCACTGGCATAAGCACCATTTAATTTAGCCTGATTCAAACTCGAGTTTTCAAAACTAGTCTGGTTACATCGCGCATTTTCTAAATTACACTCAATAAGATTGGCACTGGTAACTTTGGCGGAGTTCAAATTGGCTCCCTTGAGTTTCACATAATTGAGATTTGTACGAGATAGATGACAATTCACCAAATTTAGACTATAAATATGGTGCCGGTTTAGTCGCTTAATATTACCCACTGTACGGTAGGCAGCCTCTTCAGATTCCCAGAGCCTGAAGTCGTCAATTTCGTCTTTATAAGTTCGTATGCGCTGACGCGTTTCGGCTGTTTTATTCAGCCAAAAAATCAAAATACCGATAATGGCAATATCAAAAAGCATACCATGCGCTTCAGCAAGTACTTGGCCATAGAAATTATAGAAATCATCTCGATAAAATGGCGCGCTTAGTGTAACAACAATCACTCCTAATAGTACCAATACCGAGACCGATATAAATAAGGGGCGCTCAAATATACCGTTAAACTTCCTAATATTTTCTTTAAATTTTACTTCCAAAGCCTCCTCTACTGAAATTATAATTACGAAACTGCCAAATTTAGCATAAGATTGCAAAGATTATAATTGAAATTTGATATGAAATTACATCAAGCTAGTAATTTCACACAAATTCATAATTAATTTTAATGGTTTTAGGTGGTTTGTAGATGCCAATGTGCAAAAAAATATCATATTTGCAACTACTAATGTAATATAAGGTTCATGAAAAAAATCTTTCTCAGCGAACAAATTAAAGCCCTTGATGCTGAAACAATCAACTCCAAACCCATACCGTCGATATATTTAATGGAACAAGCCGCTTTGGCCTTTGTCAGGTGGTTTGAACAGCATTACATGCCAGCACAGACGATAATTATATGTTGTGGACCGGGCAATAATGGAGGAGATGGGCTGGCTATTGCAAGACGACTCTATCAAAAAAAGTATCCGGTTCTTGTGGTTGTGATTTCTAATTCAAACTTTTATTCAACTGATTTTAGCATTAATTTGAAACGCTTACCTAGGGGCATACCCGTGAGTTTTTACAGTGAAAGTAAATCTATAGATCCTGATCTTCTGTCAAAAAGTATTGTCATCGATGCTATATTTGGAACAGGACTAAAAAGGCCGTTTACTGGTATATTCCAAGAAATTGTGCAGCAAGTTAATCGAGATGCAAAGCATGTTATTGCAGTGGATATACCTTCAGGACTAAGTTGTGACAACCAAAACTTCAATCACCCCATCATTAAAGCAAACTATAGTGTTTCATTTCAATACCCTAAATTAAGTTTTTTCTATCCAGAAAATGAAGCTTATGTAGGTCAATGGGTCTGTGTAAATATTGGCATCGATGCCCAATTAATCCAAAAAGAAGCCACACCATATTATTACCTTAATCATTCTTTTATTAAAGGTATTTTAAATACAAGATCTAAGTTTGCTCACAAGGGTAATTTTGGAAGATGTTATGTAATAGGTGGTAGTTATGGAAAAATTGGTGCCGTCATGCTTGCGGCCAAATCATGCTTGAGAACCGGAGCGGGTCTAGTGAGTGTGCTAGCTCCCCGCTGTGGGTATGAAGTTATCCAAACTGCTTTGCCAGAGGCCATGGTGCTGACTGGCGATGATCACCATAAATTACAAGATGCAACTATTCTTGATATTAAAAATGATGAAGTATTGGGTATCGGGCCAGGTATGGGCACACATGCTTCTACTAAATCATTTCTACAAAATTGCTTGGAAAAGCTTAATCGGCCAGCCGTATTTGATGCAGACGCTATAAATATACTGGCCCGTCATCAAGAATTACTCGAACTTATTCCACCATTTTCTATTTTAACTCCTCACCTAAAGGAGTTTGAGCGCTTAGTGGGGCACTGCTCCAATCACTGGGAACGGATTCAAAAATTACGTAGTATTGCCCAACAGCTTAATATTATTGTTGTGCTAAAAGGTGCTCATACGGCTATTGCTGATACCGCAGGGCATGTATATTTTAATACTACGGGCAACCCTGGAATGGCCACCGCCGGAAGTGGTGACGTACTTACAGGAATATTAACTAGTTTGTTGGGGCAAGGATATACTCCACTACAAGTAGCACAAATTGGTGTATTTATTCATGGCTTAGCGGGTGACATGGCTAGCTGTGAAACTGGACAAGAAGGCCTCATTGCAAGTGATATAGTTCAAAAAATTGGAAGTGCATTTAATCAGATAAGAAACAGTGAAATTGCGTAAATTAATACTAATCCGCTTAAACCAATTCAGCTATTGCAATACAAACTAGATTTGATTAAATTAGTAATAATAACTACCTCGATATTTATTTTGCATGAATTTTGCTAAATATATTTAAAATAAGTGATCTAAAAAATTTATTTCATCGTATTTAGCTAATTTTATTTAAAAAACAAATTATGCCAACTCCAAATCTCCATTGCAGATCAGTAATTTATGTTATACTATGTGTTTATTGGCCATTAATTGCCTCCTCAAAAGATATATCTTATTTAGAAATTGATCAGCTAATTGAAACAGCCATTGATACAGGTGATACCGAACAAGCCATCATCCATTTAAATGTTGGCAGAGCAAAATCAAAAAATGAATTTGGCACACAAGATACGCTCTATGCAAATTACACCGCACAATTGGGCTATATTTACTCATTAAATGAGCAATACTCACAAGCTATTAAACTCCTTTTAGAAGCTAAAGACATCCAAGCATCAGTGATTGGCATAAATGACATTAGCTATGCAAGTACTTTAAATGATCTTGGGTTAGTTTACATTGAAGTTGGTGATTATAAGCAAGCCGAGCGATACACTAAAGTCGCGCTAAAAATTATTAAACAAAACATTGGAACTCAAAACCAACGCTACGCTATTACTTTAAATAATCTCGCCCATTTGTATGAGCTTATGGGACGTTTCAGCCAGGCTGAGCAATTCTTTAAAAAAGTAAAAAAAATTGATCTACTAACATTAGGTCATGAACATCCTGATTATGCGGTCACATTAGATAATATGGGGAAGCTGTATCGCTCTATAGGTAGATATGGCGAATCGGAGTATTATTTATTAGAGGCCATTAGAATCAACAAAAAAGCCTTGGGGCAGTCCCATCCAAACTATGCCAACAACCTCAACAATTTGGCACTACTTTATTTTGATATGGGAAAGTATGATCAGGCTGAGACACTTTATATAGAAGCATCAACTATTTACGCTAAAAGCCTTGGTGTTGATCATTCATACTATGCAACAAGTATTCATAACTTGGCAACACTTTATGCGGCAAGTAACCAATTAAAAAAGGCCCACAAATATTTTTCAAAAGCACTAAACTTATTCGCAAAAACAAGAGGACAACAAAGCATAGTTTACCTCAATTGTCTAGATCACATAGCAGATTTGTATATTCGAATGGGTCGGTATCATGAAGCTGAACTCCTTTTTGAAGAGGTGCTATTAGTTAAATCAAATTCGATTGGCCCAACACACCCTCTGTATGGTACATCATTGGATAAGCTCGCACAACTCTACCAAAAGCAGAAAAAATTTAAACAAGCTGAAAAGCTTTTTTTGAAAGCTATAGAAATAACAAAAAATGCTTGGGGCACCCATCATCCCAAGCATATCATATCGATAATTAACATGGCGAATCACTATCGCAAAGCAAAGAACTATTTGCTAGCTCAACAATATGCATTTATTGCTCTACGTGCTTTAAGTTTACCCGATTTGGAAGATACTATTGATGCCAATTGGGTGAAAACCATTCTTCAACATACATTCACCTCCAATGAGCATAGGTTTGAAATGACTAATTCCTTAAACCTTGTTTTTCAGCTTTTATCCAACGACAAAAGTAACAAATCCAGAAAACAAAAGGCATGGGTAACTCAAGTTGCTATCATGCTCTTCAAACAAATTAAGGATAGTTTTTGTAATGAAAAAGATAAGTTGCGCATGCTAGCTAAAAGTCATGAATGGATGATACGTAGCCTAGCTGTTTTAGATCATGATACTCAAATGGATAAAATTTTCGATATAGTGGAGCTCCATAAATCTGTATTGTTATTGGAAGCCATTCAAAAAAGTAATGTTAATAATATGAGCTTTGTGCCAGATTCGATTATTTACTTGGAAAAAGAACTACATAAGCAATTTACTCAGGTACAAGCAACACTTTACAGGGAAGCTTCCCGTTCTATCAAAGATAGTTTGAGAGCATTGCTTAACACTATTACACTAAAAATTGATTCATTTAAAAATGAAATCGAAAAAAAACACCCAAAATTTGCCAAATTGAAATACCAACCATCAGGAATAAGTATCCGAGACATCCAAAAATCATTACATGACCAAACTGCTCTGATAGAATATATAGTAAGCGACTCTATGCTATACATTATATATATAGATCAAAATAATGCAAAAATTCATAATCAACCAATCTATAAATCTGACCTATTTGCAAAGCTCGATCAATTACGAGCAATCGTAAGTGATTATTCCCAAACTGGGCACCGGTTAAACGTCCGAACCGCACAAAATGAATTCGTCAACACACAATATGTAGAGGCTGCTCATTGGTGTTATACCCATTTAATTGCTCCGGTTATAAAAGGAAATAGACAAAAAAACCTCATCATAATTCCCGATGAAAAACTTGCCCAAATTCCCTTTGAAACATTCTTAGTAGAAAAGCCAAATACTAAACGGCCTGATTACAATCAATTATATTATTTAGTTAAAGATATAAACATAAGTTATAACTATTCAGCGTTACTTTGGAAGGAAAATAACGATTACCGAGTCAACCAACCTAGTCAAACTATACTAGCAATGGCCTCTTCATATCAGCAAAGATATCACAAAGATTATCCCAAATTAAGATGGCCTAAAGGCTCTCTTCAATCATTGCCTGCTGCTAAAAAAGAGGTACTGGGATTAAAAAAAAAATATAAAGGCTATTTTGCAGTTGACACGATAGCCACCGAACGCAACTTTAAGTTTCAAGCAAAAAACCATGGCATCATTCACCTTGCAATGCATGGTATAATCAACGATAGATATCCCATGTTATCTGGTTTAGTGTTTTCAGAAGATGGTGATAGCATAGAAGATAATTTACTTTATGCTTATGAAGTTACACACCTAGAGTTAATGGCAGATCTTATCGTATTATCTGCCTGTGAAACTGGGCATGGCAGATTTGATATTGGTAATGGTGTAGCCTCCCTCGCTCGTGCCTTTATGTATGCTGGTGCACCATCATTAGTGGTATCAATGTGGCAGGTGGATGATTTTATTACGGCGACTATTATGAAATCATTTTATCAGAACTTAGCAATGGGCCAAGGCAAAGCAGAAGCAATACGCCAAGCAAAATTATCCTATATTAAGAAGGCAAAAGGCTCCAAAGGGCACCCTGCATTTTGGGCTCCATTTATTCATATTGGGAATAGTACACCTATAAAAATTCAACAAAAAACAAATAAAAAATGGGTCATTTGGAGCCTAATTGTCGGCCTTTGTATTCCTACTATTCTATTATTATACAGGAAACAAAAAATAGTTAGATTTTAACATAATTTGCTAAATTACCTGAGTTCGATTAATAAATTGCGTTAAGAACTCAATAAAAAATAGGGAATAATTATGGTTATATA
>JAUIFR010000097.1 GCA_030430325.1 Bacteroidia bacterium
ACCAGGTATCAGTATGGAGGAAGCTAAATTAATTCTTAAAAAGTATAAAATTGAGAAACTCCCACTCGTAGAAAATCAAAAATTAGTTGGCCTGATCACTATTAAAGACATCGAAAAGTCCATACAATATCCGAATGCAGCTAAGGATAGTCAAGGTAGGTTGTTAGCTGGAGCAGCCGTTGGGATTACATCTGATATTATGGAACGCGTAGCAGAGCTAGTAAATGCCAAAGTGGATATCATTGTATTGGATTCAGCACATGGGCACTCAAAAGGCATACTTGATGCACTCAAGAGCTGTAAAAAGGCCTATGACATCCCAGTAATTGCTGGCAACGTGGCCACTTCTGCAGGTGCACAAGCATTAATTGATGCTGGTGCTGATGCTATAAAAATAGGTATTGGACCTGGGTCGATTTGTACAACAAGAGTCGTGTCAGGTGTAGGTGTACCTCAAATTACAGCCATACAACAAGCGTATGAAGTTGCTTTTAAGCACCATATACCTGTGATTGCAGATGGGGGCATCAAATATTCTGGAGATATTGCAAAAGCCATTGCGGCAGGAGCAAGCACGGTTATGCTAGGATCATTATTTGCAGGAACTAAAGAAAGCCCAGGAGATACAGAGCTATTTGAAGGGCGACGATATAAGGTGTATCGAGGTATGGGGGCAGAAGGTGCTATGGCGGCAGGTAGCAAGGACCGCTACTTCCAACAAGAAAAAAAGAAGTTTGTACCGGAAGGTGTTGAAGGAAGAGTACCATATAAAGGGGCTGTGAGTGAAGTAATTTATCAGCTAGTAGGTGGTATAAGGGCAAGTATGGGGTATTGCGGCACTCCTAGCATCAAAAAGATGCAGCAGCACGCACAGTTCATTAAAATTACATCAGCAGGCTTACAAGAGAGTCACCCACATAGTATCACTATCACTAAAGAGGCACCAAATTATAGCATCAGGTAGAAATGCAAAAAATTGCAATTGTATTTTGCTTTTGGGTTTTTGTACAATCTGATTTATTTGCACAAAATAACTATACGTATTCGGTAGGGTCGAATATATTTGCTGGAAATGTACTCAAACACCACTTTAGGTCAGGTCATTTAGTGACCAGTTACCCCATTGGCATGGAAGTATTTATAAATAAAAATACGTATGGTCAGAAACCTTGGGAGATCCGGTACAAATATCCAAATATTGGGCTATCATTAGCCTATTTTGACTTTGACAACCCTGCACTTGGTCAAATATTGGCTGCAACAGTATACTTTGAATTGTATCTACTGCGTAAAAAACATCATCAGCTCAGCTTTAAAATTGGTACAGGCCAAGCATATGCAACAGCACCATTTAATCAAGATTTTAACAATAAAAATAACCTTATTGGCAGTAGATTTACATATACTATGCAAGGGAGGTTAACCTATTATTACCAATTAAATCAAAGGTTTAAGCTCACAGCAGCACTGACGTTATCCCATTTCTCAAATGGAGCTATTCGTAAGCCCAATTTAGGTGTGAATGTGGTCAGCTTAAATATTGGAGGGCTCTATCGGCTTCAAGAAAATCAACCCGATCATATTACTAAAATTCAATCTACGTCCTCTCCAAAATATTGGATTAATACAACCCTGTATGCAGGAGCAAGGTATGTGATTTTTACGGGAGCCCCGTACCCATTTTATGGGTTCAATACCTATTTGGCAAAACCCTTATCACCCATCAGTGCCTTGCAGATTGGATTGGATGGGTTTTATGATTTAGCCTTACGCTCAGAAATTGAAACTGATCCAAATTTGACAAACCAACAGAAAAGTGAGCTTGACTTTAAGCGGATAGGTGTTTTTTTGGGGCATGAGCTGTTAATTGGTAAATTAGGATTTGTGATACAGGTTGGGTATCATGCGTATAGCCCCTATAGAAGTGGGGATGATGTTTATCAAAGGTATGGGCTAAAATATTATATTAAAGATCATTTTAGTATGTCGCTTGCATTTAAATCAAATTTTAGCGTGGCCCAGGGTGTAGAATATGGTATAGGGTACCGGTTTATTAGAAATTAGCTAATAAATATAAATGGTTAAAAATCATACCCTAATGTAATATAAAACTTTGGGGTATCGACTTGGAAGTCAACTATTGGCCATGCCAAGTCAAACCGCATGTAATAACTCATAATCATGGAACGTGCACCTACCCCATAACTCGAAAGCCATGGGTTTCTAAAGTTATTAATTTTTGCTTCAAAACTACTTTCTGTATCTCCAATAATTTCAGTATTGATACTATTCTCCTTATGGAAAGGTGAGATACCCCGCCATGAAGAACCTATATCGAAGAATCCTGTAAGTTGTAAATTATTAAAAAAAGAAGAAGCAATCGCACCTCTATAAAAATATTTTACGATTGGGAAACGAAGCTCTGTTGAAAATGACATGACCTCATTACCATTTAACGTATTATATCGAAAACCTCTTAGGGGAATATACTGCAGAAACAGTTGATTAGAGTTATCAATCAGACGGTCGGAGCGAAGTGGATCATGATCACCTGTAGATGACGCTGTGCTATAAAATAACCAGTTTTCCATACCCCCAAGTAAATAGTCTGGTTTATTTGGCCCAAAGAAATTTCCATAAAAAAATCGGGCTGCTAAGATCAACTCACGATGGATTTTCTGATACCGCCGTATATCTACACTAATATTGCTAATGCTTTTATGAGATTGATTGATTCCCTCATAATGAAAAAGAGAAATTTTAGCTCGTGCACCTTCCAATATATTGAGCCCTCTAACAATAGAATTATCGAAGATAAAGTCGACCCTGCCTCCAACATAATTCACAATTGATTCATTTGTTTGTCCGCTTCCTAAACCTCCATTTGCGACACTCAGTTGAGCACTATTTAAATCATAAAATTCAGTTATGGCAAAAAATGGGCTAAGCTTTATGCGTGACCTTATGTTCAAAGGCATTGCGGCCCCCAATTCAAACTTTGTAAGTCGGTATTTTTGTTGATTACCAGTCTCAGTTGAAAACTTAAATAATCCTCTTCGATCAAACCGAGCATGAAAATCAACAATATGCTTCAAGTAATTGTACTCGCCAAAAAAACTTCCACTCCTTAAATCTGTATTTACGATTACTCCACCATAAAATTTATGATTTTCGAGAATATCATTCATTTGAGTTTCAATCTGAATACCAAAGCCAACGAGTGGATCGAGCACAAAAGAAGTGATAGCATTATCGATGCTAAACAAAGGCAATGCCGGGAAGGGCCCTTGCATTATGGGCAGTGTTCCATTACGTTTTTGGAGCTTCAGTAAAAAATCATTTTTGACAAGTTGCTCCCCGTCAGACGAAGGTTTAAATGAATATTGGTCTGTATCAATGCGACCCGTAGTGTTGATGGAATCACTTTTTGGCGTTTGATTTGATTCGGCTGCACCAATTTGCGTAAATGTATAATTTTCTGTATCGATATGGCCTTTTGGATACGTTTGTTGATTAATTTTATTTGCCTGCTCAGAATCTTTTGGTGCTGATTTATTTTGGTTACTTTTTGACTTACTTGCCGAAATAAATTGAGCATTCAAAAATTCCTGCCGGGGGGTCTGAGGAGTAAATTGACTTTTTGAAATATCAAAGGGTTGCTCAGCATATATCCGCTCATTGATAAAATGATCTAAAAAATATGCAAAACTTTGATTATCAGTATTATAATCAAAATCAATTAAACTAGTATGATAGGCTGAAACCTGCTGGCTAATTCCTTTGCTTGCATCAAGGCTATATAAATTATAAATTCCTTTTTCGCCACCTAAATAAAGCATTTTATTATAATTAATGGGCACCGGTCGAACCTCATGACCTAATGCATTAGTTAATTTTTTGATTTTTTTTGATTTAATATCAATCATAAACAGGTTGTAATGCAAAGGTATCTCAAAAAACGCTTCTTTCTTAACCTTTTTGAGGGTAGAATCTTGTGGGTCATTTGATGCGTAGACTATTTTTGTACTTTTGGGAACAAACTTTGCGTCAATATCATCAAAATAAGTGTTGGTAAGACGCTTGGCTTTATTTTTATTTAGGCTTAATAAATATAGATCTGATTTGCCATTAATACTAGCACTAAAAAGGGCTAATTTACCATTTTCAGAAAAATCCAAGCTTTGAATATGATCAAACTTGCCCAATTTTCGCTTTTCTTTGAAACCATTATTAATATTCTTAAGCTCAAGCTCCCAGCGACCACGTCGCACACTTAATATTGCTAAGGTTTGCTCATCCTTCCAATCAATTAGTGGCAAGGAATGATCCACTTCTTGATTAATTAATTTGTAACCACCTTGATCCATTTTCTTGACCTTACCCGTTTGCAAATCTTTAACCCGCACCTCAAAACTACCTTGATAGTTTTCAGTCCAAGCAACTAGGTTACCGGTCTGATTCAATGCAATTGACCTAAAATGCTTCCCTTTTTTGAAACCCCGTCTTAAACTAAGTGACTGGTCAGGTACTACTAATTGCTCACTAATTTTATCATACCCTGTTACATAATAATGCATCCACTCATTAATTATTTGCTGAAAACCAAGCCCCAAAGTATTTGAAATACTCAGCTCCTCGTTTCTGATAATTCGAGTTAGGTTTAAAATATTTGAAAAATTACTTCTACCATAGTTTCGATCAATATAATTCCAAAATGATTGGCCAATAAGAGCCGCCTCTTCCCCCTTATAGGCATCTAACTTGATCGGTTTATTTGAACTAACATAACTCCGCATAAAATCGTCCATTTCAATATCCCAACCATAGCCAATATAGCGTGCAGCTCCTTTTACAAACCAATGCGGCAAACTCATCAGATAAGCACTTTGGAACATTTCGACCAAACTACCCCCAAACATCATGTCATTAATGAGCACCTCAGCAAGTTGATGTCTCAATTTAAGTTTAAAAGCACTAATAGTTCCCGGAAAAGAAATTTCCGTTTGAGACTTTACAAAATTCGTTTGTCCCCCAATATTGAAGCTATTTTTATTGACCCCTATATTGCTTTGTAGTAAGTCTTTATTTGACAAATAAATAAAAATTCTCGATCTAGAAAATGGCGCATAGCCAATAATATCAACAATCTTTTCAAACTCAGATTCAACAAATTTTGAAGCCATTTTGGCTAAATTTTCACCTCCTTGGTAATAATAAATGTCAAAATTCTGAGTTTTATAATATTGCCAGACCAAGGACTTATACTGCATCCTATTTTTACCAAATACTTCTTGGCTGGCTTGACTAAACGCCAAAGAATTTAAGGTCAAAAAGACCCAACATATCACAATATGTCCAAAATAGGTTTTTTGCATCCTAGCAAAATTTAATACAAATTTGGCAATAAATCGCCCCTAAGTATGTAAACGTAGAAATAAGTGATGAGTTTCAAAATATTGCTCCTAATTTACTTTACTCTACTCAAATTAATAAAATCATTAGTTATTTACCATAAATTTTGAGTCAAAGATTAGTTGTATATTCTGCTCATCTCCTTGAATAGTGCCATCAGGGTAGCTAATACCCACTTCATCCGCTGAGCTAGCACCTTCACCTAATAAGCCATGATCAAAGCAAAAAGTTCTGACCTGATCCATTTTGGTTTTGATATCAGTACCTTCAGTATATTTTTTTGCTTCATTGGCCGCATAATACATGGCCGTAGTAGCCAATTGCGCTTTGTAATCCTCAACCGTAGCACCAGCTGACTCTGCCATAATAGCAATAGCCTCTTGGTGCTGTGCATGCTGCTCATCTTGCATGATACTCATTACCTCATACCAAGCGCCAGCCAATGCCTTCCCAAATTGAGGGTACTGCTTAAGTTTAGCTGCGTTCACAATCATCAAATCAAGTACTTCACCGGGAATAGCTGCTGAACTATAAATATTGCTAATGCCCTCCTCTTTCTCAATATTCATCACCAATGGATTCCAGGTTACCACAGCTTTTTGATCCGTATTGGCCAAAAATGCCGGTGCAATATCACTATCACTTGTATTGACAACCGTCACATCACTTTCTGACAAACCCACTGACTCAAGCGCCCGTGTAAGTAAATAATGGGAAACGGATAGTTCGACCAAATAGATTTCTTGCCCTTTAAGTCCTTTAATATCAAGATTTTCACGAGTAAGAATAGCATCATTTCCGTTCGAGTAATCACCTACAATTAATGCCGTACTTGTTATACCTGCTGCAGCTGGCATATCAAGCGCCTCCATGTTGGTCATGGTGCAAGCATCTACTTGCTGGGCCACGTATGCTTCAATCGAAGGAATATAATCCATTTTGACAAGCTCTATATCGATATTGTGTTGATCTGCCCACTTTTTTAGAATACCTGATTTGGCTGCATAATCCCACGGCATCCAGCCTGCATAAATGGACCAAGCTACTTTAAATGAGGGACGCTCCGAAACCTCCGCCGAGGTTGAATCCGTTTGCTCTTCTGAATTTTTGGGTTTGTTGTCACATTGCGTGAATATGAAACAAAAAATTAGGGCTATTAAAAAAAATTTTATCTGCTGCATGGATTTATGTAAAAATTTGATGAAACATGAAATAATACCAAAAGTAAGATTTTTGTGTGGTAATTAAAATTATATTTACTCAAATAAATTGTCAGAAAGTTGGGGAATATTACCTCTGCAAATAGTCAAAAATTTAACAAAGTAATTTGCTAAGAAAATGTAGATTTATGATTATTATAAAATCAATGTATTTTGCTAAATTAGATTAAAACCCAAAAAGGCCAAAGATTAAATTGGCCTAGAGTATTCTCTTCTATTTTAAATTACTCAACAACAATGCGCTCTGTTTGGCCAGCTATTTTAATATAATATAATCCAGGTTTGGTAATTTCTCCATGTAAATTAATTTCAGATCGACTACTTATACCTTCCGCTACAAGCATCCCATATTGATCATGCAAACTATAGGGGATATTTTCTTTGCTTAATTCATCATTAAGCTGAATGGTCATTACACCATCTAACACAACAGGGTTTGGATAAATTTCATAGCCTTGATCTCCATTTTCTGGAATTGCCAACTGAATGGGTAAACTTGCTTCTACCAGCAACTTATAATAATGAAACTTTGATTCAATAGAAGCGCCATAAACCATCACATAGTATTTCCCATATCCCAATGTGGCCGAAAGTTCCTTTGGATCATTGTTATATGATACTGCATACTCAATGGCTTCATCTTGCCCATCTTTGAATAAAAGTAAATAATATACTCCATTTAGTATATTTGTTGTTTTACCGCTTAATTTAATATCAAAATCTTTTGGTATGTAACTGCTTACTTCAAATTCAAAATAATCAACTTCTGACTCGCACATCAGCCCATATTTTGGCATGCCTAACTGTAATGGTGTAGCATGCTCTTTTACATCATTATTTGCATGGACTTCATTTATATCTGTACCGCAATTTTTACTTGATAACGTTTTAAATGTAATCGTTTGAGATGCCAAAATATAGTCGAATTCCTCTCCAATTACTTTAATATTCCAGGCATACGCTGTATTTGGCTTAAGCCCATCTAAATACAACCATAATTGCTCATTTTCTACAAAATACTTCCTGCTCCAATTACCTCCAACTTCAAAAACATTTATTTCAAAATCATTTGGTTTATTATCATACCAAGACCATCCAATCTTTGCCCCAGTTGAGGTAATATCCTTCACCCCTCGCCACAACCTAAGCGGGGAAGAAACATTAATTCCATCAAATTTTTGGCTAACATCAAATTGAGCAATATGAGCATTTCCTAGGTCTACATCGTCAACTAGGTCCGGGACTGGCATACCCTCCCGAACAACAATGTAAGCATCGGTAAATACCTCCTGGTACCCATCCTCAAAAGTTGGCTCAAACGTTCCCTCAAATGTTTTGCCTTGTCCACTACTCACCACTTCACTGGCCTCAATTACTCCATTTGCATTATAATCTATAAATAATTTCCAGTATAAGGTTTTATTCCCAAAATAAACAGAAGTAATTTTAAATGTATTTTCGTAAGGCATATAGATTTTTAGGCCATATTTTGAGTTTGGATAACCATATAAATTATTTTCATGATCATAATCAATACCTCTTGTAACTCCATTTATATCTACGCTAGAAATTAGTACACTGGGAAAATATATTGGTTGAAGGGGTTCTGGTTTTTGAAAGGAATACGACTCATATTCTGCCACACAAGTATTATTATCGTATATTTCACTCTTACTACAATAAATTCTAAATTGATACAAAGAATCATATGGGTCACTAAATATACCTGATAAATTTAATGTTCCATGCACATCGCCTATCACCTGTTTAACCTCCCATAGTTTCTTTTCATAAGCACTAGGGAGCCCAAGATTAGAGTGTTCGTTAGTATAAATTGCCCAATTCAATGGGGATTGCGGTTCATCAATAAACCCTGGTGACAATGAAAAAGAGGTGATGTGCTTGTCTGGATATATGAATAAACTCTTATCACTAGTATATGATCCATAATTATAACCAGTTTCAATTGTAACATCATCAAAAGTGATTTTATCAATATATACATTTTGAAATTGCTCTGGACAAGTTTTTGCATCCTCAAATGCATTTTTCGCTCTTTGTTTTAATACATCAGGTGTTACATTTCCTGTATTGGTAGCTATTGCAAATTGATATTCATCAATGGTAAAGGCACTTGCATTACCACCTGGAGTAATTGCACCATTATGCCCAAAATCTGAAATGGAATTACTCCTAAATATATACTTATTATTGAATATATTTTGCCGAATTTGATCATTAACTAGGTCGTTTGTGTATTTAAAATGTGCAAATATCTTCGAAAGTTGTCTCATAGAAATGGCAAGCCCACCTACAGCACAGCGGGTATCACTTGTCAGGTCTCCATAATGCACTCCCGGCTCCATATCTTCCTTTGATTCATACATCAAGGCGAAGTTGCCCTTAGAAAATTCTTTAATATCACAGCTAGCATCAATACCAATTGGAAGAAAAATATGTTCTTGAATATAGTTATTATAATATGCAGCGAGGCTATTTTCAATCTTATCGTCATACTCTTTCATTGTAATTTCATTTGCCCCCACCTGCATGGCAAAATCTTCATCATCTTGTAGGACATCCAAATCGCCGTTTACTAACCCCAGAATTGCACCCAATATGGTATAGTTAGGGTTGGCATAAACATAGTCATCAATTGATTCAGTATCAACCCCTTCAAACAAATATTGTGTGATAGCACCATCATACTTATCGACAAAACCACTTTTGTGAGCCAAAAGTTGGTGTATGGTGACTTCAGCTGTATTTATATTTTCTTCTAAAATCCTCTCCTTCCACAATTTTGGTAGATAATCAATAATTAGGGAATGTGCGGAAATACCCTTCTGGTATAATACTTGCATCATGGCAATTCCAGTGATAACCTTAGAAACACTTCCAATATTGGTAAATGTATTTGGTGTAAAGTCCAACTTGGGATTTATATCATCATATTGCGCATACCCATCACTTACCTTAGCAATAACAACCCCTTTTTTGGTAAGTACACATGCAAAACCCTTAGTGTCCTCCATGTATAATTTTAGCTTATCCACAAATAGTTGCGGACTAATAACATTTTCCTCAGGGAGGACAATATCATCAATACCGGCTAATGATACCAATGGGAATATCATTAATATAAAAAAAATTCTATTCATAGTTGTAATATTTAGTGTCATACTTAGAATCATATAGTTAAGTGCACCCCAAGTATACATTTGAATAGTGGAGCATTTGGTTGAAACGTAGTCATTACTAAATATTAATAAATAATTTTACTAAATATATTGAATACAATTAAGTATATTTAACATATTTTGCTAAATTTATTTATTTTTTCATGATTATCTGTAATGATTTTGAATAAATTACTATATTTGAATACAAAGTTATCAAAATTTTTCTAATTTACAATGATGAAGAGTATTGCAAGTTAGAATTCAAGTAAATTTGAGACCAACAGGGAGTAACACACAAGAAATGTGCGAGTAAAGAATATTATTGGTATTCAGAAAAATGATAGTATCAGTGGTAAGAAGGCAGATATTCATGTATTTTCGGGAAATATTGATTTCCTGTCACTCATGCCTAATGGCATCAGTTGGTGATTGATTAGCTGCAAATTGAGCAGGTTTAAATCCAAAAATCACACCAACAAGTAGCGACACGGTAAAAGCAATCCCAATGCCCCATGCTGATATCGTAATCGGAATTTCAAATAATTGATTAATAAAAAAGGCTAACGTTACTCCAAGTATTGCACCCACAATTCCACCAAATAAACTAATAAGAGAGGCCTCCATCAAAAACTGATACACCACATCATTTTTACGAGCTCCTACGGCCCTACGTAAACCAATTTCTCGAATACGCTCGAGCACATTTGCCAGCATTATATTCATAATACCAATCCCCCCCACCAGTAATGAAATACCTGCTATTGCACCAAGCACACCATTAAAAATCCGCCTGGTTCTTTGTTTTTGTTGAAGTAGTTGTGAGGGTATGTGTACTTCAAAATCTACCAAATTATTATGCCTTCGTTGAAGTAGCCTGATAAGAACATCAGAAGTTGCTGTGAGCTGCTCCGTTTTAGCTACTTGCACAATCATTCTATCCAGTAAATGGTGCGAGTTAGCTTGGTCTTCTAAACTAGTTTGGTTTTCTTCTTGAGCAGGGGGTTCGACAAAAGTTTTATTATGAAGCCGTATCAGCATACTAGCAATAGGCATGAATACAAATTGATTATAATCATAAACCCCAAAAGCAAGCCGGGTTTTTTCTTCAATCACTGGCTGATGCACCACACCTACTACCGTTAACCACTGGTGGCCACACTTGATTTTATTGCCAATAGGATCTTGCTGATTAAAAAGTTTGTTTTTAATTGTGCTGCCTATCACACAGACTGCATCCAAATTAGAATCGGGTTTGTTAAATAATTGCCCTTGCAGTAATTTTAGTTGCCGAATCGCAAAAAAATCCAAGCCTATTCCTAATACTTTTGTTTCGAGCGCATTAGCATTTCTTGCTACCTTTACATCTTTAATCACCTCAACACTTAATTTATGCACTTGCGGAATAACATCCTGAATGCTTTTTGCATCTTCGAGTGTTAATCCAGGTGAAAATTTTTTCAATTCACTGGCTGTTTGAGCCCCATCGTCAATTGTAGCGTCTTGCGGCTTGATGATGATATTATTTATACCAACAGATTTCATTTGCTGCAGAATTTCTTTTTGAGCACCTTCTCCAATGGCCATCATGGTAACAACAGCTGCCACTCCGAAAATTATTCCTAGTGCCGTAAGCAGCGTTCGAAGCTTGTTTGTTCGTAATGAACTAAACGCTGTTTCTAAAAGAAATATCCAATAATCTAATTTCATAAAAATCAACATCAAATCATGGTGATGCCCTAACTTTAATAAGTCAATTTGATAATAACTTTAGGGGGTAAGGAGCTAAATTTTCAGGAAGATTTAACATAACTGATTGTTGTTCAGCTAGCCCCATTTCCACAATAACAAAATTACTGTTAGCCATACCCAACTTTACCTCCTGACGAACCCAGTCTCCATGATGTTCGGCTAAAACATACACCAAAGAATCCCCTTGATTAAAAACACACTCTAAAGGAATATAGTTGACCTGCCCAAAAGAATGGATCAATATAGTATTACTTGTAGTCATGGCTGGTCTCAATAAAGAATCACTTTGCTCTATGTCAATATCAACTTGAAAAACCTTCGCCTCCATCTCAGGACGATACTCACCCACATTCGAGATATGCGTTACTACACCATTAAAGTTATTATCCGGAAATGCATCCAGTATAATTTTTACAGATTGATTCAATTTGATTTTACCAATATCTACCTCATTTACAAATGTTTTTGAGACCATCTCTGATAAATCTGGTAAAGTGGCAATAATGGGATCCCAGGCATTGATCGATGTGCCTGCTGTTTGCCGACGCCCTTTCCAGTCCCTTTTATAAATCAACATACCATCTTGGGGTGCCACTATGGTAAATTCACTCAATAAACGATAGAGGTCGCTGAGTTGCTGCTTTCGTTTAATAAGTTTTAGTTCAGTTTCTCGTAATTTAGCTTTTGCCTGGCTCAACTTAAGTTGATACTGTTCTTTTCGTGTAGCCCAACTTCTTTTTGATTTTTCTAAAGCGATTTGGGCCTTTTTTTGTGTAATGGGAGGCTCATATATTGATTGTTCTACCTCAAGTTGCTGATCTTGCACATGTAATTCCAAATTATACAGCTCTTCTCGCTCTTGGCGCAACTTCATGGTGGTATCAAGTTGCTCTTGATCAAGCTGGGCTGTAATTTTTTGAAGCTCTAACTCTACGTCCCTAATCTTTGTATGTAACTCAGATTGATCAAGTTGCGCAATAAAGTCTCCTTTTTTTACAAAACTCCCCTCTGGTATGATCTTTTCCAGTTTAATCTGATAAATTCGTGCATTTCTAAGCCCTGATGGGCCCATTATATTAATGGCCTGCTTAGCGGCAAGCTCCCCACTGCAAACTACCACCTGCTCAAATGAACCATGTCTGACATGAGTTACAAGCCTTTCTGCTGTTTTTTTCAAATTTACAACAAGAATAGTTGCAACAATCACAGCTACAGAGAGCATTACTATATAAATGTACTTTTTTGACATTCAAGGAAATTACAGAACCTGCGATTAAAATCTTCCGTTACTTGATATACGAAATTAAACAAATTTAAGTTTCATTTATCAGCAATATCAACCATTTATATAATAAATTTCAAGCAACCCTTCAAAAATAAAGGTTTTTTAGTAGTTTCACGTTCTTAATAAATAAAAACAAGTTAAAATGAATTGGATAAATACTGTCATTTGCATGTTGCTTATTTGTATGTTACATGCCTGTGCAAAAAAAACTTCTGAACAGAGAAATAGTGAACCTTCCAAACAGCAAGTTGGAATCAATACTGCTTATATGGATACCATCGTTTCACCTGGCGATAATTTCTTTATGTACGCCAACGGGACTTGGTATAACTCCAATAAAATTCCAAGCGATAAAAGTATAATTGGAAGCTTTGACGAAGTACGTGTGGCTAATCAAACGGTCCTAAAAAAATTATTTAATGAGGCACTTAATAACAATAAATATGAAGCTGGTTCGGATGAAGATAAAGCTGTCAAGTTTTATCAGATAGCCATGGACTCCGTAAAAGCAAATGAATTGGGAATTAAGCCTATACAAGCGCATTTAGACCAATTTGATCAATTGCAAGAACCAAAAGATTATTTAGAGGCCTTATTATATGCTCAAAAATTAGGTTTACAAGTGCCTTTTGAGCTTGCAGTATGGTCGGATTTGTATGCGAGCGATGTTAATGCCATTCAAGTATCTCAAAGCGGATTAGGGTTGCCCGATCGTGATTTTTACTTCCGAACAGATGAAAAATCGAAAAAAATTCAAGAAAAATACCAACAACAAATCAAA
>JAUIFR010000098.1 GCA_030430325.1 Bacteroidia bacterium
TGTTATTTTTATGTGGCGAAATAAGCTTAGCTCAATATTTACCTCAGATATTAAGGCACATGCTGTTATGGCAACTAGCTTAGTTTTGAGTACATTTTTAGCATTTTATGCCATTAATCACCTGCCTTTTATTGATTTTAGAACGTATAAAATTGGTAATAATATTCCTACCCTTATGCAACCGTCCGAGCCGCCTAGATTTGAATATGTAATGGAAAAAGACGGCGAGCTGCATCGCTTTGAAAAATACCCTACTGATAAGAGTTATACCTATAAAGAAATGGTATTGCTAAACCCAGAATCTGAACCTAAAATTGTGGATTATAGCGTTTGGAATAATGAGGGGGAATTTACCGAAGAGAGCCTCACAGGGCTTAAGCTTTTTTTGATCATTCAAGATGTGAAATTAGCAGACCAACAATCCATGAAGGACATTTCCAAACTCATTGGAGCGTTAAAGGAGATAACACCTATGGTAATTACCTCAAGTGATGAAGAAAAAATAGAGGCATTTAGGCATGAGCATCAGCTGGCAGCACCTTATTACTTTGCAGATGCTACTGTGCTCAAAACGATGGTCAGAGCTAATCCTGGTCTAATGCTGCTAAATAATGGAACAGTCCTTGGTAAATGGCATTACAATGATGTTCCTAGTAAAAAAGAACTTTTGGAGTTGATAAAATGATAAATTTTATAATAAAGCGGTTTACATATGGCATTCTGGTGATACTAGGAGTTATTTTGGTGGTGTTTTTCCTTTTTCACGCACTACCAGGTGATCCTGTAGCGATGATGGCTGGTCAGCGTTCGGATTTAGCCACTAAAGAGGCGATTACAAGGGAATTTGGCTTAGATAAACCCTTACCCGTACAATTATATTTGTATGTTAAAGATTTATCACCAATTGCAGTCTATCAAGATACACCGGAGAACCAAGCCAAGTACGAATACACTGTGTTGTTTCGATTAGCAGGTAATGTGGCAGTATTTAAACGACCTTATTTGCGCAGAGGTTTCCAAACCAAGCGTAGAGTAGGTGAAATTATTCAAGATAAGTTGGCAAGTACTTTTTGGCTTGCGCTCACTGCAATGGTTTTTGCTACAATTGTGGGCATATTTTTCGGTGTGCTGGCGGCATTAAACCAGAATAGTTTCTGGGACCATGTATTTGTATCAGGCTCTATATTAGGTATTTCTATTCCATCATTTGTTTCTTCAGCCGTTATCGGTATGATTTTTGGTTTTTATTTAAGTGATTTTACCGGACTTAATGTTACCGGACAATTGTGGCAGGTGGATCCCTTTGAAGGTCGTAAACTTATGTTGAAGAACCTGATTTTACCAGCATTTACGCTTGGCATCAGACCACTGTCTATAATTGTGCAGCTTACACGGAGTTCGATGCTCGAAGTATTGGGGCAAGATTATATTCGAACAGCGCATTCTAAAGGTCTTGCCTATTACACTATTGTATTCAAACATGTACTTAAAAATGCCCTCAACCCTGTGATAACATCGGTATCAGGTTGGTTAGCCTCCCTTATGGCCGGTGCCTTTTTTGTAGAAGTAATTTTTGACTGGAAAGGGCTGGGTTACACTACCATCAGTGCCGTTACCAGTTTGGACTTCCCAGTAGTAATGGGGGTAACGCTGTTTTTTGCTTTGGTTTTCGTGATTATCAATATCCTTGTGGATGTGGTTTATGCCATGCTTGACCCTAGAGTTCGACTACATTAGGATAATTATTTAATTCAGCAACTTACAATTAATCTTAACACCATTCGTTTAATTTAAAATTAATGGTTGTTATGAAGAAAATTCTGAAAGTAATTGGTCTTATAGTACTTATTCTTATTTGTGGAATGACACTTTTGCAAGTTACTTATAAAAATAAAGGAGAGAGTAGCTATACAGGATCAGTCAGCAAGGGCAAACTTTACAATTCATATTTAATGCCCTATTCAGGGAAAAATTTCAGTTATTTTAGCCCTATGAGTTATTATGCCATGGGTAATGCCTATGTCCACTCGAAGCTTTATCATACTTTGCTCAGTAGCTATAAGGTATGTGAGCATACATGTCCTGACATTAAATTTAAGTTAATGGAGTGTGCCAATAAAAAGGGCGGTAAGATGCTGATCCATCGTACGCATCAAACTGGGCTCAGCGTAGATTTTATGACACCACTTATTAAAAATGGTAAACAAAAGCGACTTTATGATCATATGGGTTTGGGCCATTATTTGCTTGAATTTGATGATCGGGGCCGGTTATCTTTGGATAAAAATGTAACCATTGATTTTGAAACATTAGCAAAGCACATCATTTCCTTGGACGATGCTGCTCGTAAAAATGGTCTATACATCAAAAAGGTAATTTGGAAAATTGAATTGAAAGATGAGCTATTTGCTACAAATACTGGTAAATTATTAAAAAAACGGGGCATTTACTTTGCCAAAGCCTTAGGCCCTGAAATAAACGCACTCCATGATGACCACTATCACATTGACTTTGCCCTAATTTCAAAGTAATTTTCAATAAATTCTGCAAAACTTATTGAAAACATGATTACATTTGCTTATCAACTAAGATTTGAAGCTCTCTAATAATTTGGGCATTCCTCACAGGCTCTAACTTACGTACCTCTGTTTGGTTTTTATGGAGCGTATAATATTCCTCTAGGAATACCATAAAATATTTTTGTTCGCCAGGTGTATTTAACTCCAATATCTCATATGGTCCTGCAGAAAAGTCACCGTATAAATACAACCTACCATCATGAAATTTGTAGTGGAAGTTGTATTTTTTATCACGAATGACTCGTACATCCGTAATTGCTTTTTGTGGAACTTCCTGATGGTAAACCATTTGGTCATTTGGTGTAGTTTGTTTATTTGTGCTTAAGTCATCTAGCTCGTCATCTACATTGGGTACGATAACCTCAAGATTAGAATCGGTAATTGGTTTTGGCTGCTCAATAATTACAGGAACAGCCTTTTTGGTACTAGCTTCAATGTGCTCGGTTTGGATATGAGAATCATCAGTCGGCTGTGCAATTGGAGGTTTAATATATTCGTCTGATTCCAGTTCTATCTTCTGATTGGCCTGTATACTTGTTTGATCTGTGATTGATTGATTGTAATCGGCATGTTCGTGTTTGGGCGCATTTGTTGGTGATGGTAAAGAAATATCCAAAGTATCGCGTAATACAAAATAACCACCCACGGTAATGAGCCCAGCTAATGAAAGAATAGCGGCCACTTTAACGCCCAAATTCGTAGGAGCAGGATTTACTTGACTTAGTCTCTTCTTAAGTTGTAGCCTGCGTTTTTGCTGAATACCTTCAATGGTCATTTTTTGGAGGTCAAGCTCCTCTTTGAGGGCAGGGTCATTAAGCAACTCAGATTCTAACGCTTGCTCTTCCAATTGATTGAGGTTACCATCTAGGTAGTCACTAATGCGATTATAATGTTCTTCTTGTTTGCTCATGGTGCTTTTCTATTGCAAATCTAATCAAATAAGTCGCTCATAGCAAATTCTTTGCGAATAAGCGTGTCTAACCTTTTTTTACATTTATATTTTTTTGTCTTAGCCGTATCACTATTGGCCATATTGAGCCTTTCAGCAATGTCGTCCATGGAGAGGCCATCAAAGTAATACAACATCAGTAATTGCTTACATATTGGCCCCAGTTTGTCAAGACATGCCTGAATAATTTCAGCCCGCTCAACTTGATCATAATTAGTATAAGTGGCTTCTTCTTTTTGCTCATGTGATAAACGAGTTCTTCTACTCAGTTCCTTTTTCCATAAATTACCACATATACTATATAAATAAGTACTTATCTTAGAGGTAAGTACCAATTCGCCTTTTACTGCCTTTTGCCAAAAGATAATCAAAGCATCTTGATATACATCCTTTGCATCTTGTGTACTTCCGCTGTTGGATCGAATTAGCCGTTCCATCATTTTAAAGTACTTCTTATACAAGTAATCTAGTGCTTTTTCCTCACCATTCTTTACTAGTCTAAGCACTTCACGGTCGTTCATGGATACATTGTTTAATATATATACGATTTTAGCTAAAAAGGTAACCCCTTAATTGGAAATTTCAAAATAAAAAAATCAATTTAGTTGCGCTAAAGGATTTAACGTTTGCAGTAATTGTTTGCACATTATGCAATATCATTAGGATTTGGCCTACTTCGAAAAAAAATTAGAATTATTGATTACCATTTTTCAGAATTAGATACTAAAAGAAAAATTACAATAAAATTCAAATACTTTTTGTGGTATAATTTTAATAATTTGATAATCAGAATTTTAAATAGCAAAAAATACTAAAATTATCTTGATATTTCATCATTTAGACACATAAAGTTTTTGGCGGATTATATGTAAAAATAAATTCGACGCTTTTTAAAAGGAACCAAACTAACTTAATTTTTGACATATGGGAGTTTTCTCAAACTCAGAGAAAGAAAACAATGAAGAAATTCAATATTCTTCGGGTAAAAAGAAATCTGGGGTAAACCAAATAGGCTATTCTATGCAGGATAGCGATAGCGAGCTCATCCAAATGATGAATAATAGCAATCCATTTCCTCAAGAGAGGCAGGCTATGCAGCTTATGTCTCAAAATTCTGAAAGCACTGGGAATTTACCAAAAGATCTGAAACAGGGTGTTGAGGGGTTGTCTGGAATGAATATGGGGGATGTAAATGTTCATTATAACTCTTCAAAACCGGCAGAAGTGGGTGCACATGCTTACGCTCAAGGCACTAATATTCATTTGGCGCCGGGGCAAGAGCAGCACCTGCCGCATGAAGCTTGGCATGTTGTTCAGCAAAAACAGGGGCGAGTAGCGCCTACTAAGCAGCTCAAAGGTAAGAACATCAATGATCAAGAGGAACTTGAGGTAGAAGCTGATGTTATGGGAGCCAAGGCTATACAAGGTGGCCAGGGAAGTCCTTCATCACCTTTAGATACTGGAAGTGCCCCCTCTGATGGCGCCATTCAACGACAAGCGTTTGATCCATTATATGAGAGTATACCTTTAAGTGCCGCGAAAGAACTCTCTGAAGATGAGCTCCTAGGTTTAATACAACAAGTAGAGTATGGTTTACAGGACTATCCAGACGATGAGGCGCTTTTGGCGAACTATAAGAATCTAAAAAAGGCATACAATTCCAAACAAAAAAAATCAAGCAGCTCGAAAAAGAAGTCAAAGAGTAAAACTTCGAAGAAAAAAGCACAGAGTTATACAGCTGAGGAGCTATATGACCTAAAAATGGAATTGGAAGATCGGTTGGCACATGGAATAATTACGCAAGAAGAGTATGATCGGGAGTATGTGGTGCTTGAGGATGCTATGAGTGAGTCCAATGCCAAAGAGCAGACAAAAAAAGAAATAGAGAAGGCCGAAGAGAAATTTTATAGTGAATTATCAGAAGATGAGCTTTGGGACTTTAAACATGAGTTAGATGATCGCTTGTATCATGGAATAATTACGCAAGAAGAGTATGAACGAGAGATATCCAAGCAAGAAAAGGAAATGGGTAAGAGAGTTGATAAGGAGATAGAGCAAAAAGAAAAGTTAGAAAAAATTCATACAAGAATTGTTAATGATATTATTGGATATTTAGACAAGAACAAGCCAAACGAAGCATTTTCCTGTGTGTCAAATTACACCGATAAGTATTTGGCTCAAATAAGGTATAAATATATACAAATTACTGGTAGAAAACTAGAGATAGACCTATTAAATCATGGTGTAAAATCTGAGAAGCTATATCATACCTTTTTTCAAATATTGCAGTTTTATGATAAGTTATATTTACGAGCGCAAGATGGAAATTCAAAGCAGATATTAGTATTATTTGAAAATGTTAAGTCTAATTATAGTGCTCTGTATAATTTTAAGTCAGCAAATTACAAGGCCCGCTGCAAGTGGCTTCGTGATGTGATGGATGAGAAAGATTATTTTAAAGCAAGAGATATTATTTTAAATAAAATAAAAGATAATGCAGAGCAATATGAGTTAGTTAAAGAGAAAATAGGTTCGGCTAAGGGTTATTTTAAAAATGATATTACTTTAATCCTAAACTCAATAATGGATCTTTCTCTAACCTATAGAAAAATGCTTTGGTTTGATGATCGTGCCATTTTGAAGCAGTACTTTATTTATTTACCTGACAGCCCTGAAGAAGGTAGTCTTGCGCATGCTATTAAGATGTTATGTACTGGAACTAATGCACAAATGATTCGTGCTCGAGTTATACTTGCTACTCAGCATGCTTTTGGTACAGATGAAGCTGGCACAGAATATGCAATGCAAAAGCTCAAAGGGTTAGATCAAGATACACGGGATGAGATTCTTTCAGGCAATGATGCACCAACGGCCTTACACAAATCTACCTTGGAGATGATTGACGATGATTACCATTTCGGAGATAGCGAAGATTACCTCAATCACTTGAAAATGGCTGGCACACCGCGATATCAACTAGCCAAAGAAATTGTGTTAAGGTCAATTAATTGTTCACCAACAGTCTATGAATCACGAATGAAAGAAGCATTTGCTCTGCTAAAAGATCAAAGTGAGCGCACAAAATTTTCAAATGAGCAAGATTTAAGACGTGTTTTTGATCGTTATAAATATGTTTTATGCATAAGATTTCCAGAATTAAGTAAATTGGATGATATTATTAATAATGATACATATAAATTGGTACTGCATGAGCTGCGGAATACAGATGATTGTGTTGATTTGCTTAAAATTATTCTAAAAATGTCGGATAAAGACCGGAAGAAGTTCGAAAGTAAAAAACCTGACATATATTATAAAATATTAAATAATAAGGATTATACGTTAGAAGAAAGAGAATTACTAGCGCATGCAGTTAAGACTGGCCGATTATCAATTGATAAAGCCATGGCTTATGGTGCTCAAGAAACAAATTCAGACAAAATCTCATGGGGAACAAGAGAGGAGGTCTTTGAGTTATTATTTGATAAACTAACAGATGAAGAGCGAAAGATCTATAGGATGGGTTTTGTAATTTTCAAGCGAGGACATTTTTTTCCAGAAGACCGTTATTCATTACAACTACAAATGAAAGCCTTTTGTGAGTTTTTTGAACTAAATCAGAAGCTTATGAGTGAGACCGGTTCAGACCGGCTTGAAAAAGAGTATCATGATTTATTAGTGAAATTAATTGGGCCTCCTAAAATTGAAGAGTTTATGCAAACTGATGATCCGAAATTATTAGCAGATACCACTAAAGCGCTCGGTGAGGAGAAAATGGACCGAGTGGAAGATAGCGCAAAATATTTACCTTACGATGCTCTTGACAATACTATACCAATTGTAGGGTTTATAACGAGTGTCAGAAATTTATCAAGAGTTAATTCTCAAGACGAGGCAGCAGCAGCAAGAGAAGCTATGTTTCAGTTGGATCAAATTATAATTTCAGCTTTAAAGGACGGCGAGATTAGTAAGGAGGAACTCACAAAAATATGGTCTCATGATGCAATTTTGGCTAAGCAAATAGAAGAATTTATTGATTCAAGGCAAAGAGCAGCAAATGTAGTAGCCACAATTGCAGGTATTGCGGCTGCCACGGCATTTAGTGTTATGACAGGTGGAGCAGGTGTGGTTACATTAACGCCATTTGTCAAAGGGCTTTGGGGAGCAGCTGTTATGGGAACAGTGGCTGTAGGCTCCAAAGAATTGGTGATGGATAATTTTTACAGTTCATTTTCAGAAGAGGGCGCTAAAGATTTTGTGAAAGGTGGATTAGAAGGATTTATGAGTGGAGTGATGCCAGTACTTACCAAACAAATAAATGCCCTTTATCCTGCACTGTTCAAACAAGCTGCTAGTACAGGTGGTAAAGTTTCTGTACAGGCCATTGCGCAGAGCATTAAAGGGGTCGGACAGAGATCAGCTAAGGAAATTTTGGGCGATATTTCAATAAAAATTGCCGAAAGTGGTATAGAGTCATTATTAACAGGTATTGTTGTAGAAAATACTTTATTGGCTATAGACGAGAAAACATGGCAAAAAGGAATGAGTTATGCTATGGATAACTTTATCAAAACGAATGGTAAGTTGGTTTATGATAGTATTGTGGCTGGCTTGGTAAGTGCTGGTAAAGTTGTAGTAGCAGAAAGTACTGGGCTCGATAAAGTAAATAAAACGCTTGAAGATAAAGATTTAGATAATTTAAAGCCAATTGATTTGGGAGTACAAGGTGCTAAAACATATGACGAAGCAACCAAAGAGAAAAAAGAAGAAAATAAGAATTAGTAATTATTATTCAATAAATTCTGCATAATTTGATTAAAAAATCAATTATTTTGATCGAATTTTGCTAATTTTGTTTAAAATATTATACTAAAAAAAATTTCAATCGAACATATTTTTTTCTAACTTTGTAGGTCATGTTCGGGATGTAGCGCAGTCCGGTTAGCGCACCACGTTAGGGACGTGGGGGTCGCAGGTTCGAATCCTGCCATTCCGACAATTTTTTATAATATTTTATGACCTTCCAGTCAAGAAACCCATATACAGGTGAAATCTATGAGGAATACCCATTCCTAAATGATCCCCAATTGCAATCAAAGTTAAACGAGGTTGCTTTAGTGTACAAATACAACGAATTATCCTTAACAGATCGATTAGGTTTTGTAGCTTCACTTGCTCAAATTTTAAGAGATCAAAAAGAACAATTGGCTACACTTATTACTCGCGAGATGGGTAAAATTATTGCTGAATCAAGGGGCGAGATTGAAAAATGCGCTGTTTTATGTGATTATTATGTAAAAAATGCTGAGAATTTTTTGCAAGATCAACGCTTGAATGAAAATGCTAAATTGGTTTATCAGCCCTTAGGCATGGTTTTGGGTATTATGCCCTGGAATTTTCCATTTTGGCAAGTATTTCGGTTTGCAGTTCCTGCGATCATTTCTGGGAATGCAGTACTTGTAAAACATGCCCCTAATGTGCCTACTTGTGCGATCGCAATAGAGGAAGTTTTCAAAAAAGCTGGGTTTGGAGCGCTATATACAAACTTATTTATTTCAGTAGAAAAAGTACAGCTACTGATTAGAGGTTTACGAATAAAAGGGGTATCATTGACCGGATCAACAGTTGCTGGGAAAAAAGTGGCTGCAAGAGCGGGTCAATATTTGAAAAAAGTGGTGCTTGAATTAGGTGGTAGCGACCCTTTTATAGTGCTAAAGGATGCCGACATCCAAAAAGCTGCTCAGGCTGGACTTGAAGCAAGAATCTTAAACTGTGGCCAAAGTTGTATTTCACCGAAGCGATTTATTCTTCTTGAGTCTATTTACGATGAATTTGTTGGTGAGCTTTTGGGAAAGGTTCATCATTTAAAGGGTGGAGATCCTTTTGATGAACAATACAATTATGGTCCGCTTGCTATGTCGAAGTTTGTGGAGCAATTGCAGCAACAGGTTCATGATTCGGTGCGGGTTGGAGCTACAATCCTTCACCAAGAAAATGCTACGACAAATTTTTTTCATCCAACTATTTTAGAAAATATTCCCACTATGGCGCCAGCTTATCGAGAAGAATTGTTCGGGCCAGTATTCTCATTATTTAAAGTAAAGGATGTTGATGAAGCTGTTCAGCTTGCTAATAAAAATGATTATGGCCTGGGTGCAAGTGTATGGTCGCATGATGCAGAATTGGCTAACGAAGTAGCGTTAAAAATGGAGACAGGCTCTGTTTTTATAAATGACTGGGTTAAATCAGATCCAGCACTTCCTTTTGGGGGTATTAAGCAATCTGGTCTTGGCAAAGAGTTGGGCGAATTAGGGTTAAAAGAATTCACTAATTGTAAAATAATCCGAAACATCTAAATGTATGTTTTGTTGGTCAAAATGCAATTTTTTTCCATTTTTTGATATTTTTTTGAAAAAGAAAGGATAAATTACAACCAAATCGAGTAATTTTTTGTTATTGCCAAGTAAGATTTTGAATTTTTTTAAAATTTTTTAACTTTATTAAATAGTAATGGAATTCCTCAATTAATAGCCCAAGTGGCAGTTGGAAAGGAAAGGAGTGAGAAATTATTAATGCTATATAAAATGTCATTTTAAAATAATATATATAATTTTACTAAAATTATTTTAATGTAATGTATAATCTCCAGGGTCAACTTTCATATGTAAGTAATTAAACTGTTTGAGTGCCATTGGGGGTAGAAAATCTTAAAAAAACAAATTACTTTTAACCTTAGGTTTTGATACAAATAAAAAATCAGCTATCAAACTAAAGTATTTAACGCTAAAATTTTAATATATGGCTAAGTTAAAAAATATTATAAAGCAACTTTCACCACAAGACTATGAGGCTATCTATGATTCTTTAGCTGATAGTAATGCGGATAAATCTGCCTATTTACTGAAGTCCATGCGCGAAAAGCATATGTCTGATAATAAGATCATGGAAGAACTCGATGTAAATACAAACGCATATTATACGCTTCGGTCTCGTCTCAATCAGAAAATTGAAGAATACTTGCTCCAGCAAATGGAGAGTCCTCGTACAGATATACTAAAGAAAGTAGCTAATATTAATGAGATCCTCTTTACTAAAAAGAAGGCCATAGCCATAGCCACACTTAAGAAGTTAGAAAAGGAACTTTTAGATTATGATTTGTCCAATGAACTTACCATAGTTTACAAGTCACTTAAAAAATTACATATCAATTCGCCAGATCACTTTAATTATTCACAACTTTATAATAAGCACGTTGCTTACATGCTAGCTGTGGATAAAGCGGAGGACTTATTGGCCGAGTATTTCAAAAAGTACGGATACTTTTATTTATCTGGTGATGAGACTAGCAAATTAGAGTTATCATTACTTAGCCAAGAGATGAATAATGTGTGTGGGTTATACGATTCACATAGAATGTATGTATACAAAAGTTGCTTAAATATTTTCCATAGGTTGCTTGTTGAAGAGGATGATCCGATGAGTGAGGAGGGGGAACCTATCGAGGATATCTTGGACAATGTAGAGAAAATTCTTAATTCTTATCATTTAGATTCAATTTATTATCATCTTAGCTTAGTATTTGAATTCTTAAAATTAGAGTATTATAATCACTTTAAGGTGTATCGTAAGGCTGAGAAATACTTTGAGGAGGTAAATGAATCGGCAAGTACGTTGCTTTCAAATTACAATCTCTACACATTCCCAGCTCAGTTTTTAACTACAAAGATTGAGCGGCACATCCGTACCGGCACTGAGCATGAAATGTATGAGGAGAATGAGGGCTTATTCTATGATTTTGAGCCTGATAAAAATGATATTCCGCAGTACATCACTTACGTTTTGTATCGAGCGCTGTCATGTTATTATGTGGAGAAATTCGATGAGGCAGCCAGATGGATCAATAACCTACTTAATGAGATAAGCCTCAAGAAATACCCATATGCTCAGCTGGAAATCAAAGTTGTGTTGGCATTCCAGTATTGCTTACTGCACGACTACGATCTATTCAGTCAGCTGATCAATAGTATCCAGCGTCAAATCAGGATATTAGGTAAAGATAACTGTGAGCATATCATTCATTTTACTAAAATGCTTAAGATATCGATCAGTGATGTTACTAAGAGCAAGTTCTCTAAAATTAAAGGGTTGGCAGATAAATTCTTACAAAGCCATAAGTTTATCTTTGCACCAACAAACTTAATAAAAATTGATGAGGATTTAATTAAAAAGCTTAGTGCATAATTGTTGAACTTATTTTTAGCGTAGAAATATTTTTTTAAATTGGCGTGCGGGAAACTGCACGCTTTTTTTATGTAAAAACCATTAAATCTGCAACAAATTGGAGTTTAATTCAATTAAATTGGTGAATTTTATTCAAAATAACTGCAAATTGGACTAAATTGTTGTAAATTTAGGGTGTTCTTATTTTTTTATGTTTTACTTTTGAAGTTATTTTGTAGTTTTTTCAATATATTTTGCTAATTACGTTCATTATTTGCTCTGTTTTTCAGTTTTTTTCTAAGTTTATTGCATAAAATTTAAGCTCGAACTGAGGTATATTCAACCCAAATTAAGTCCAATTTGAGTTTAAAAGATGTAAATTTGGGCTGCTTATCTAGAAGTATGTAAATATTGCCTTTAAGTATTATCTCTAGTATTATTTTATGTTTATCCTTTTGTTATTCAGTCAGTTAAAATATGAATTGAATAGTAGAGAAATAGAAATACTATAATTCCCATTAAAGAAATTAGCAGGTTTTGTTTTGATAATTTAAATATAACAGGAACCATTAGGGGTAATGCACCTCCAATTGCGCAAAAGAATTTATTTTGAATTAAAAGTTTATCTATCCACGTTCCGAATAAGAACCAATGATTACCATAACTAAAAAAATAATTATAACAAAGTAGAGCTAGTGCTGAAAGACAGATAAAACCTGAAGTTGTTACACATATAATAGTCAATAAGCTTTCTGTACTCTTCATAAATTAAGAATTTGGGAAATAATTAATCAATATCGCATCTGAATTCATGGAGTTCCATACATTTCGACCATACCATGATGCTCCTGCATCGGTAGCTGACGTATCAGATGGTCCTAAATTGTATTCTGATGCCACAATCCCTACTGCATTTTCGTTCACAGCAAAGGCGCTTTTTGTTAATGCTGGGAATCTATTAGCTCTGTTTTTCAGCGTAGCCAATAGTCTGGCAGCCATTAAAATATTAGATTTTGGCCACCTTAAAAGTTGAAAAATTCCATTTTTTTGAGTGGAGTTTAGTGCATCAAAGTTTTCTTCTGTCTGATCCCGACCTGGCCCTCTGTTTTCTCGTTGTTGGTCTACCCAAGGGGTTTGTCCTGTGACCATCGCCGCAGTACTGAGTCGAATTTGTCCTACTCCAATAGATCTATCCACTACTTGCCACGGCCATAACCAACTTCCTCTTTGTAATTCGCCAATTGCTTCACCAACACCCTCAATCTCACTTTCTCTTCCTTCTTTTGGTCTATTCAGTACCTCAATATATAACACAGAAGCTAAAAAAAGTGGAGTGATTCCATTGGGGCCAGTTGCATTAGCTGCATCAATAATATACGTCTTGAAATCATTAATCAACTCCCTATATGTTTGTGCACTACGTGTGTCATTAGAGTGTAAACTTGTGGTCAAAAAACTGTCTTCAGGTACAACTTCTTGATTTAAGGAAACTGAGTTTGGAGTGGGATTACCATTTCCTAGTACAGTCACACTAACTTCATAATTTCCAGGAACACTTGTCGTAAATCGGTTTTCTGGCTCGGTTGTTGTTACCTCTAATACTTTACTTTTCGTATCTAAATGAGTTATTGTCCATTTAAAGGTTCTTTCTGTATCAGCTGCCCATAATTCAGCTCCATGCTGGATTAATTCATACCTTGGTTCTGATCCAGCGGTGATTGGAGAGGACAAATCACTAATAAGATGTCGTGTAATGCCAGTAGATGATTGTCCAAACTCTTCACCTTTTCTTTGTATGATTTGTGAGTTTGTATGAATGCCAACACTAGAAAAATCTTGGCCTAGTGAACGCTCCATTTTAC
>JAUIFR010000315.1 GCA_030430325.1 Bacteroidia bacterium
CACAGAAATCAACCGATGCAGCAACATGGGTGTTCCCGATAGGAGGAGGTTCTTTTAAGGGCGGAACAGCGATGCTGAAATGGCTTGGAAGATTTAATGCGGGGAGAAAGGTGATTAGTTCAGGAGCTATATTAGCTAAATATAGTGGGATACTTCGAGATGCTACTAAATTTAAAGGTAATTTTGGATTGGGGAAAGGGACGGCAAGCGAAGCAATGGAGCTTGGTAAAGCTTGGGTAGGTAAAGAATACAGGGTTTCAAGTACTGGAAAAGCTTGGATAAGTAAAAATGGTCTAAGACAATTTAGACCACCTACGCATAAACCAAAGCTTGGGATTGATCAAGCAAATTTTCAATGGAGAAACGTAAATCAAGGTGCTTGGCAAGGTAATGGGCATTTAGATATAATTAAGTAAAATGAAGGCTAAAATCATAAATTTTGAAAGTCCAGATATTCCTAATTTTGAAGAATACTGGCCTGAGGATGAAACGAGTTTTTCGTTTTACCTTGAATTATCAGTTGGTGGAACTGGAATAGAAGGATATGAAATATTTGGAATTACTGTGTGTACACCTAATTGGTTACTGGAAAATTGTGAAAAAGATAAAATCCTTTTTTTAAGGCATTACTTGATAGTTTTTGAGTATGACTATAAGAGAATTATAGATAAGGTAAAAGCAAAAATAGAAAACCTCGTTGCAGAAAATTGGGATGAGCTTGCTTTGAAAATAGGTAAAATATGTTATTGGGAATTTGAAGATTACCATGAATAGTAATTATAGTATCTTGAAATTTAGCAGAAATGCCCTATAATTACGTTTCTTTTTGTAATCTTCTATTCGTCTATATTTGCAATAAAGAAGATAGCTATAAAAAACCCTGCTCGCCCGCATTTGACATAATGCGGGCGTAATCTATCCTGGTATTTATAATACCGTAATAGACGAAATGTAGACTATAGCAGCTTTAAGAAGCTATCACCAAAATTGCACGCTACAAAGAAAAAACAACGGAAAAACACAACAAAAACAGCCAAAAACCCCTAAAATAGGAGGAAAACAAGATTGATACATTAAAAAAATACAATCCATCCAAGGATGCAGCCTTTTGCCCTCCCCTGCAGGCTGGCCCAGCTCTAAAATAATCTACCAGATTATTTCTTAACGAGCTGACCTGTGATTCAGACAACCCCGCTTTTTGAATTATCACCAATTTTTGCTAGCTTGTAGCCACTTATCAAATTATTTTTTCAACTGAAATACTTTTTGATAAGAAAAAATGCATTTTTTAACTAAAAATTTTTAGAGATGAAAAGTTTAAACAAAAACATGATGGCGCAAGTATTGGGTGGTGAAGCGGATAAGGAACATGATGCACAATGGTAAATAAATAGTTTGTTTACAAAACATTGAAAACTCATCGTGTACAATCGATGAGTTTTTTTATTTGCATTTAATATAATATATTGTATATTTGCATATATATTTTAATTAAAACAAATAAGATATGAAAAGGTTAATGGTATTAGGAATCTTGATAATAGTATCAATAAGTAGTTATGCTAATGAGTTCACCCAATCAAACAAAGATCAAACTATTTTAGATTTTTATTATGATAAGTGTGGATACCATTTGTCGCACAATTTAGATTCTTTATCTTATTTTGCAAACAAGTTACTTAGTGAGTCTAAGCAACTTTCCAATAATAAAGGTATTGGAAATGCGCACTATGCTTTAGGTCATTATCACCATAAAAAGGAAAACCATCTGAAGGCCCTTAAGCATTTTCTTATTTCATCGAATCTTAGAAAAAAATTAAATAATGATCGAAATCTTTACAATACCTATTTTAATGTTGGATTAAGTCATTACAAATCATATAACTATGAAGGAGCTATTCAATATTATAATCAATCACTTAAGTTAGCTCGAGAAAATAATATAGAAAAATCTATTATTTTAAACCTTCACAACCTCGCCTTCTCTTACCGAAATAACAATCAATTAGACTCGGCCATTTATATCTACCAAATCTACCTTGACGAATTTGCAAACAGAGATCAAGAAAATAAAGTAAAAGTCCATAACGACCTCGGCATCATCTACAAAAAATCCAGACAATATGAACTAGCCGAAAAGCATTACCTCAAATCACTTGAGCTAGCTAATAATAGCGATGATGAATTTTACCGAGAACTGGTTTACATTAACTTAGCTTACTTGTATCGCGCTTGGAATAATCCAGGAGGAGCTATGGAGTACAGCTTACTGGCCTTAGAGCAGATCGAGCAGCAAGGTAATAAAGAGCGCATCCATATGCCTTATTATAATTTAGGGGCACTTTATTTAGATCATGGTAATAACGAAGACGCAGCAAAATATCTCACCCTCGCTGCCGACCACGCCAAGATGAGCAATGGCAACTATGAGGATCTCCAAGACATCTACCACGCCCAAGCCGAAGTATTCGACCGCCTGGGCCGAAAAGACCAGGCCCTCACTGCCAGAAGAA
>JAUIFR010000099.1 GCA_030430325.1 Bacteroidia bacterium
TGCTTTGCAGCTTCTACAAATATTTTGACGTTTTCGAGTACCTTTTGTTGTCCCGAAAACTCTTCAAATGCCAGTGGACGCAGTGCTCGCTCAATCTCTCGTTCCCCAGTTGCTAAAGCTGATTTATCAGGATTTATGTAGTCTTCACGCATCGTTTTTATTGTCTAATTATAAATTTAGGCATTTTTATTGAATTAGATGCTAAAAGACGCTTGTTTTTAGTAGCCTTACTTCACTTCCTCCAAGAACCCAGCCTTAATAAATTCCTTAATTTGGTTAACAAATGCTGATTTAACTTGGGCAACTTCCTCTTGAGAATCCACCTCAAACATTTCGAAGAGTTTACTTACTATTGCATTAAGCGGTTGATCGTCAGCTTGGAGTAGCTCTATAATGACTTCTGTAAAGTCATTGATGGGGATATCCTCCACACCACGGTCTCGCTGAACCAATAATATGGTCTGTGGCTCCATATTTTTTAAATTATTCCACTGTTCCACCCAATTATGCTTTGCTTCCATCAATTTGATCGTAGGTACTAAATTGAATGTTTTACCAAGAATTTCTTCCTCCTCTAGCTCAAGCATAGCGCTATTCTTTTCGCTTAAATAATTATACTGAAAGCCCACAAAGGTATTACTAAATGACGTATGGTCAAAGGAAATAAGCTCTTGCTCGTAAGCCAATAAGTCATTGATTGGATCTATATTTAACTCATATATCTGATCTGCAACCCCCTTCATGAGTTGATCTTCTAATTTAAACTTCGGACTTTCCTGATGCTCTGATACCTGGTGCATGGTTCGAGGAAACAATTTTTTAGCTAATAAGGTTGCCATCTTCTGTTCTGAAAATGCCTCCTTAATTTCTTGGCAAAGTTGGTCTGAAGCAACCTTATTTATTTTTAATCCTTCTATATTGTTCACTGAATTTGGGTATAATAAATGAAGTAAAAAATACCCAATGCCAGCATTGCCCATAAATAAACTAGTGTCTTCCTTATCTTTAAGCATAGGGAATCCACAAACAAAATAACCTAACTTATCGTACTGTTTCATGAGTTGGTCTGCTACATGGAGTGATGGCTCTACAAGCGACCGATTTGATTGGAGTAAGGCACTCGATGTAATCAGTGTCGCATTACCTCCATTTCCATGGCAAAGCGTATGGGTTGAATCGTTGGCAAAAACAAATGACTTTAGCGTACCATCAATAGCTTGTTGCCAATGCTCTTTATCTATATCATGCCCAAATAACTCGCTGGCCCTCATCCTCGAAAAACCAACACCTGGAGCACCATGACACCAGGCATGCATTTGGTTTGGTTGAGTAAAAAAGGCCATATTTTTGGCCTCAAAGGCCTGTTTAAAATCTATATTATCTTGGTCTGAAAATTTAAATTTTCGTAAATCTGCCCAATTTTGATATTCCTGATCATAAAACTGTGATTCATATAAAAATGATTGGTGGGCAATGTGATAAAAGGAAGGATGATCAAAATATTTAGCTAGTTCTAAAAAAACGGCCCCAACGCCACAAGCTCCGTGTGAATACCCGCAAAGTCCATGTATCTGCCCCTCGTCTCGATCCCAGTACAAACCTTGCTTACCAAATTCGGCAAATTGAAGCAGGGAAGTGATGAAATCTTTAATAATTGGAATTAGTAGTTCATCTTGTGACTTTTCATGGAGTAGAAGCAATGCAAGTAAAATCCCCGCATTTCCATTGAGTAAATCATCGGTTCGATTAGGGTTTTGAAGTGAAATTTTGCTCTTATAGGCCATTTCAAGAGCTTGTTTTTTATATTTTTCTTCCTCTAATACCTCGCCAAGCTCATAAAGTATATAAGCGACACCCATGCTTCCCGTGTAAAATGCATAATAGGGCTGCTGCTCACTACGTGCAAACTTTGATAGCCAAGCTGCGCCTTTTGTCAAAAGGGCTAGGTATTTCTCTTCCGAATTAATCTTATAACATTCAATTAAAAACAAAAGTATACCACCTGTCCCATTATATAAATTATCTGAAACGGTATAACTAGCCTTTTCATTTTTAAATTCTAATGTCTCCCAATAAATACCACTATCGTCTTCTTTCATGGCATGAAGTAGTCGATCTACAACAATATTTAAGTAATCATCAACTTTGTTGAGCTCCTCTTCATGGAGTAGGGGGTTGGCAAGTTTTTTATTAATCATTATTTTATAATTTATATATTTAAATGAATTTTGCTAATTTTATTCATTAATAATTTAAATATTGATTGTATTTAGCAAAATATATTCAATATTGAGTTAAACTTTAATAGCCTACAGTGAACCAACAAGCAGGTTTCTTTCAAATTATTTTCTGTTTATTCTTCTAGCCACTCCAATAGTTTTTGCATGGTTTGCTTATTCTTTTTCAAATGAACCCCTTCCAAAATATGCTTTTTCTCTCGGGCGGTAAGGCGCCAATTTAAAGAGGCCCGTTCGAGTTTTAAATTACCAGAGGTAGAATCAGGCTCCATGATGTACGGATAATACTCAAAGTCCATACGGTCTAAATTACCTTCCATCCACGACTGCGCATATTCAAGTTGATTATCATTTTTTATATCTTGGATATTATCCCAATTGGCATACAAACTTTTAATGGGGGTAAACAGTTGAGTTAATAATGAAGCATATTCCTTTTGCTCGATATCAGGATCTTTTTCAGAGTCTCTTATCGACAACATCAATAACCCTGATGTATGCTGACTTATCCAATCTTTGAATACATAAGCAAAACGTATACCATCCGATACGCCAAAATTATCGCTTAAGCCGGCATCCATAATCTCTACTGGAGGCTCACTGGGTAAGGTAATGTTTGGTGTAATATATGGAAATGTAGCGCCCATGCGCAACGCACTCAAAAACCGTAAATTCTCCGCCCCTTGATGGTTAAAAAACCGTAAAAACTCAACGCCTTTGATCTTTTGATTGAGAAAGCGTTTATTATAAATATTGGCCGTATTCATATAGGAAATGTGCTGGGGTGATATAAAAAGCTTTCGCCCATCATTTATAATTGTTGGCGCAATTAGTAACATGGGAATTTGACTAAGTTGCTCTGGATCACGGTATTCAATAAGTTTTTTATCCAATACGAATTGCGTATTCTGATTGAGCTGCTCTTCGAATGCAAAACCTCTATCTTTTAGATAAGAATGACCAGCATACCTAAAGTACTGGAAATTAACAAATAGATCACTTACTAAAATACTGAAAATAATGGGGTTGAGATTGTCATTGCTGATATGATCCAGGTAAATGGGATCGTAAATATTGTCAACCTCACCAGTTGATTGACGAAGCATTAACTCACGAAAATAACTGGCACCTATTAATCCTCCACTAGCACCAGTAATGAGCATGGTATGCTTCATGAGTTTACCTCCGCTCAAACTATCAGCTTGTTGTAGTACTCTTAAGGTCCATAATGCTGCTCGCTGTCCGCCTCCACTTACGCATAAGATCACCATTTTGGGTTTTTCTTGTTCTGGAAATTTAGCCCGCCAGTTTTCAAAGATCTTTATGGTAGCATTTTTATCTCTAATATAGTTGTTATCATTATTTAAATATTGCAAAGTTTTTTTGGAGTAAATGGCCTTTTTACCATTATAGTCTAGTCCATAGGCTTTATAAATTTTAAGGAAATAGGGTTGGGTACTCACTAAATTAAGTCCAAAAATAGCCACTAATACAACTGTAATGGCCCATCCTCTGAGCCACCAATTTAGTGCCCCAGCAATCATGATGATAATGGTTAAAATTAATATACAACTAGCCGCAGCAGGAATTTGGAAATAAGGATTGCTTTTAAAGATACCTAAAATTAAAACAAAAATAAAGATGACCAGCTCAATGATCACTGAATTAAAGTGATTTTGGTCAAATACTCGTATGATGGCCTCTTTATCATATCGTTCAATACCACTTACTTTCTTTACCCTAAAAAATGGGTCTAAAAAGTAATCGATACGATATTTTCGGTTACGAACATGGCTTAGTCGGCGTAGTACATTTCCACGAGATATTTTAACTTTTCGCAATTTTTTATCAATACTAGAAGTTACCACCCGAAATATATCTTTATTTGTAAAGCGGAAATAAGCAAATAAAAAGGTCTGAATGGCAATATACCCACCAAGTAGTCCACCAATCTTTTGTGCTAGGTTTATCCCTTCTGATACATCATTAAAGTAATGAAAATCAACAATATAATACACATATGTCCCCAAGAATAATAAGGGAATAATGCTATTATTAACACAAAACTTAGTAAAGGGCCTACTTTCGGTTCCAATAAAGCTAAAAAAATGGCTATCAATAATATATACTGTAATATGAAAGGCCATAGAAAAGCCTCCTAGTGAAAATCCCACCATAAAGAAGCTCCAATAGCTTACATGGTTTAAATACTCTGGGTCCAGAAACAAATAGGGAATACCTAAAACGTTACCAAAATTACCTGAAATAATAGCTAATAAAAGAAGCCAGGCTAAAAGCAAAATTTGGTTTTTGCGAATATGATGTATAACAAGCTGAATGGGCATAGCAAAGTAAACCCTAGTAAAAAAGACCCCAATCTGCTTAAAATTTTTTATCATTTATGTCTCCATTTATGAATAAAATGAGCATAAGAGTAGTATTTTTATAAATTTTATATGAATTTTGATCAAAGCAAAATTTAAACTCACCTAAAAAATGACATTTTCTGGATGAAAAGTATAGGTAAATATTTTCTTTTTTTGAGGCTGCTGTTTGTTAATAGAGAGCGTTTCGGAACCTATATTAAGAGAATTTTAGATGAATGCGTACAAATTGGTGTTAATTCGATCTTTATTGTAGCCATTGTATCAACATTTATTGGTGCGGTTACTGCCGTGCAAACGGCTTTTAATTTAGTAAGCCCCCTGATCAAAGATTATGTTATCGGTACAATTGTGAGAGATATGACGGTATTGGAGCTTGCACCTACGATTACTGCGATTGTTTATGCAGGTAAGGTTGGTTCAAATATTGCTGGTGAACTTGGTACCATGCGCATCACTGAGCAAATTGATGCTCTGGAGGTAATGGGAATAAATTCGGCTTCATTTTTAGTGCTTCCCAAAGTGCTAGCTGCCATGTTGATGTATCCATTACTTGTGATATTGGCTGCGTTTTTATCCATTTATGGGGGTTATTTAGCGGGCACTTTAACTAATGTTGTTACGGCTCAAGAGTACATTTACGGCATTCGCATTGATTTTAATCAGTTTACCGTCTATTTTGCATTGATCAAATCTGTTGTATTTAGCTTTCTAATCACTTCAATTTCGTCCTACAAAGGATATTATACTTCGGGTGGGGCGCTTGAAGTTGGAAAATCCAGTACAAGTGCTGTTACAAGTAGCTGTATCGCCATACTTTTAGCCGATTATATGCTTGCTCAATTATTACTTTAATATGATACAGATAGAACATATCCAAAAGACTTTTGACGGGAAGGAGGTACTCAAAGATATTAGTGGAGAATTTGCTCCTGGTAGGCCAAATTTGATCATTGGGGCTAGTGGTACGGGTAAAAGTGTGCTCTTAAAGTGTATTGTAGGGTTAATTCAAGTGGATCAGGGGTCGGTCATGTATGATGGGAGGGATTTTACGAATGCAGAGCGGGACCTCAAAACCGAGATTCGAAGAGAAATTGGTATGTTATTTCAAGGGGCGGCCTTATTTGACTCACTCACTGTTGAGCAAAACGTCATGTTTCCCCTTAACAACCTTACCAAAATGCCCATGGCTGAAAAGCTGGAACGTGTAAACTTTTGCCTTAGGCGTGTCGGGCTTGAAAATGCCAATAAAAAAATGCCCTCCGAAATAAGTGGTGGAATGAAAAAAAGAGTCGGTATTGCTAGGGCTATTGTGAATAATTCGAAGTATTTGTTCTGTGATGAGCCCAATTCTGGTTTGGACCCACAAAACTCCATTATGATCGATAATTTAATTAAAGAAATTACAGAAGAATACAATATAACGACCCTTGTGGTGACCCATGATATGAATTCAGTGATCGAGATTGGAGATTACATATTGTTTATGCACAAGGGCATAAAAGTATGGGAGGGTAGCAAGGATACCATTGCCAATACCGGCGTAAAAGAGCTCGATGACTTTGTATTTGCCAATAAGCTCATGCGTAGCATGAAAAAAGAATAATAGCATGCCATCATTGAAATTAAAAGATATATTATTATTTGAGAATGAGGACTTTATAGTGGTTAATAAGCCTCCTTTTATTGCCACCATGGAGGACCGTGTGAGCCCAATTAATATGTACCAATTGGTAAAGGAACATGGCACATCGGCCATGCTTTGCCACCGTCTTGATAAAGAAACTTCTGGCGCGCTTGCTTTTGCCAAAAACCAGATTGCTCATAAAGCACTTAATCAACAATTTGAAAAAAGAATAGTGACCAAAAAATATCATGCCATTGCCGAAGGCATTCACCGTTTTGAAAATTCAAGTGTTAATTTACCAATTCTAACCTTAAGTAAAGGACTAGTAAAAATCAGTCAAAGCGGTAAGGAATCTCAGACGATATTTCAAACGTTAGAGGTTTTTAATCACTATACATTAGTTGAATGCAAGCCCGTAACAGGTCGTATGCACCAAATTCGCATCCATTTATCTGCCCAAAATGCTCCTATAGCAGGTGATGAAAGTTACGGTGGGCACCCCTTTTACTTGTCTAAGATTAAGCGAAACTATAACCTTAAAAAATTTACCGAAGAAGAACCCCTCATCAAGCGTACAGCGCTACATGCGCAGGCTTTATCATTTGAGCTTTTGAACGCTGAAAAAATAGCAGTTGAAGCGCCGTACCCTAAAGACTTTCGGGCGGTATTGAATCAACTCAGGAAGCATGGGTAGTTTTTGAATGTTTTCTGCAGAATTGGTTTGAAATAATTAAAAAATTACACGAATTTTGCTAATATTATTCAGTTTATAAGTAATTGCGTCATCCTTTCTTAAGCAATTAAAAAAGCAATTTTAAGTTCTTTCACTTATTAACCAATCAGAATCCATTTATTTTGAATGAAATTAGCTAAAATTATTTGAATTTTGAATCAAGTCAGTCTTTTTTGATAAAATACACCTGTTCAAGGTAACATTTCCCACTTTTAATTTACCTATTAAAAAGAGTATAAATGGAATTAAATAATTTATTTTGCATTTATTTATATTATTTATTACATTTGTAATATTATTTATTATTGCATATGAAAAACTGGACGATCTTATTATTGATTTGCTTTCATAATATTTTGCCTGCTCAAACCATTGATGAAAATTTTAATTTGAGGGTGACGAAACCCCCATCCATGAAATGTCTTGACGTACAAGAAGATAATAAAATGTTGATAGGCGGAGTTTTTGACTTACTTGATCAACAAATTACAAGTGCTAGACTATTACGATTCCATCCCACTGGTAAAATTGATAGTACCTTTCAATTTTATGATTCATCGAGTAGTGTATCTAAGGTTGAAGTTGTTGGTGATAAAATGTATGTTTTGCATGACAAAAAGCTAAACAGAATCTTTGATGATGGATCGTTAGATAAGTCATTTGTAGCTACTGGTTATGAAAATGGAATAGTAGATTTCATTATAGCAGAAGATCAAATCTATATCGCCACGACATGGGCGCTCTATCGCCTTCATTCAGATGGAGCTGTAGATACGACATTTGATATGGGTTACTTAAGTACTGCATCACGTTATAGAAATAAAATGATTATGAATCTAGAACCAGATGGAAAAATAATATATGGTGTTAGTAATAGTCTAAAAAGGTATCATACCAATGGTAATATTGATAGCACTTTTACTATTCAAATACATTCGAACAGGGATTTTGGAAATAAGAATTATAATATGGAGGTTATCCCCAATTTATTGCCTGACCTGAACTATTACCTATCCGGAATTGATAGTTTTAATCATATTGCTGTACCCCCATTATTCAAAACCAAACTAAACGGTCAACTTGATTTAAATTTTAGTACTAACTTTAATGCACTTGACCTGGCAATTGAAGAAGTAATGGATATGCATGTTCTATCAAACGGTAACTTGATTGTATTAGCTAAAGGAACTTCTGGCGCTTATCCTGACATACTATTTGTAATAGATACTAATGGGAATATTGTCCCGTCATTTAAACCCATCAAACTAAAATTATTGCAACGTTTTTTAGTCTCGGATATAACAGCAGAAATTAAAGTTAGTAAAGATGAAAAAAAGATTCATATAGTTGGTGCCTTATTATTAGAAAATCAACAAACGGAAAATGTTTTGATATCTACTGATAATACTGGAAATATTATTGGAGGAGTAAATCATTCCTTGAAAGACTTAGGCTATATTTCTCAAATTGACTCATTTTCCAATAGAGATCTAATTATTAGGGGTTATTTTAGCTCTATTAATGGTAAAAGTGCTAGAGGACTCACTAAAATCAATATGGAAACCAAACAAGTGGATCCAACTTTTGATATTCCTGATAGTATTCAAACAGGCAGTCGCTTTATTATATTACCAGATGACCGAGTAGTCGTTCAAGTTGACCCAGAATCAAATTCACCCTATGAATATTTTATTGTGAATATCGACGGATCGGTTGATTTCATCGATTTAGATATCCTTGGAAATGGTTCCTACCAACTATTTTTAGGCCAAAAAGGTATATTATTTATTGGAGAAGCATCTTATATTTCTGCAGAGTCCGATACATTTCAAATTGCACGACTAGATATTGATGGTAGCATTCATGTGAATACAAGCAAAAACTTAAGTAATAACCTGCCATCTGATCTTCGTGATATTTTTGAAACTACGGATGGAGAGTTTATCGTTACACATGGAGAGTATGGAGATGCAAGTATTATCAAATTGGATGACAAAGGGGAGCTAATTGGACAAATTACATCATCAAATGTGTTAGGGTCATTGCACTATTTAGACAACCAATCACTTATGGTGCAAAAACGAATTGATAAAATTTATAGCTTAAGTAGGCTAAATATTGATGAGTTTGAGCTTACAGATTTACCTATCACTGCTAATGATTATATAGATTCAAGTGTTAAACTGAATGATAATACTTTAATGCTGGGTGGGGCTTTTGGAAGGGTAAATGATACCTATGCAAGTCACTTAGCTTTAGTGGATATCGAAGGTAATGTATATGATCCTAATCTATTAAAAGTCTCATCAAATTTACGATACCCCATTCAAAAGATCATAAAAGTAGCTGATTCAATTTATGTTGCTGGTGAATATTATAATATTGGAGGGACACCAGCTCAGTCATTGGCAATAATTAGTAACTTTGGCGCCCCTCAGGTACCAGAAATCAAGAGTTTGATGCAAAGTGAACATGATGCTATTATTTTAACCTTTATTGATCAATCTTTAAATGAGTTATCTTTTGAAATAGAACGATCTACAAATAATGGTGATTTTGAGTTAATTGGTATTGTTCCATATAATCAAACAAATTTTTTAGACACTTTCAATGTTGAACGAGGTAATAGTTATACCTATCGCATCAGGTCAAGCAACTCATTTGGTGTTTCACCTTATTCGAAGGAAACTTCAATGGCAGCTGATTTATTAACTGCTGATGCTTTGACAACACTCCAACCTACCATTTATCCCAACCCAACTACAGGTGTGGTTAATTTTGATAATTTAGGAAAGTCCTTTTCAAAAATTGAACTATTCGACGCCCAGGGTCATTTGCTAAAATCACGTCAAGGTTCCCAAACAAAAACCATTGATCTTTCAAATTATCCAGTTGGATTATACTTGTTAATGCTTGAATTTGATCATACAAAAATTACGAAAAAAATTATGAAAGAATAAGATATAATATCATATTCAATTTTCAACAATTTCTGCAAAATACAATCAAAATAATTAATAAATTTAACAAAATTAGCAAAATTTATTTAAAAAATATCAAAACAATTCTCATCTATTCCCTTGGAAAGTTGGACTATTTTGACCTATATTTGCCACATGAAAAAGACCATTATTTTATTTGCAGTTTCCTTGATTTGGATCACCCAGATTATTTTGTTTGCTCAAGACCAAGCCGATACGTCTTATTGGAAAGCGCAGTGGCAGGGTAACCTTAGTTTTTCACAAGCTAGCTTCACCAATTGGGCTGCAGGGGGAGAGAATAACTTGGCTATTAATGCTTTTTTTAAGCATTTTAATGCCTATCAAAAAGAGAAAAATACATTTGACTACGGGCTTGATTTTGGCTATGGGCTCAATAAAATTGGTGATCAGGATTTTCAAAAGACCGATGACAAGATTCATTTATTTGCCAATTATGGTCGTATTATTTCTACAAACGAAAAGTTACTTGTTAGTGCACTGTTTGACTTTAAGTCTCAGTTTGATGCTGGTTACGCTAGTATTAAAGACAGTATCCCTATTTCTAAATTTATGGCACCTGCCTATGTATTACTTGCCTTGGGTTTAGACTATCGACCGGTCAAATATTTTCAAATAAACTTTTCCCCGGTTACGGCTAAGCTCACATTAGTGCTGGATCAACGATTAGCTGATTCGGGTGCGTTTGGTGTTGAGCATGCCATACTAGACGATAATCAGCAGGTCATTACTCCGGGTAAAACAAGTCGCTGGGAGATTGGTACTTTTATGAAGTTTTCTTTTAACAAGGAGCTTGTAACTAATGTAAACTTTCAATCCAAACTAGAGCTATTTACTAATTATTTGGAGAATTTTGGTAATATTGATGTAAACTGGGATAATGCACTTGTATTTAAGGTAAACGAATGGTTGGCAGCCAACCTCACGGTACAACTCATTTATGATGATGATATCCTAGTACCACTTTTTGATGATAACGATGTACAAATAGGCTCTGGCCCACGCTTGCAAGTGAAGCAAGTTTTCGGAATGGGACTGAATTTTCAGATCAATCCATAAATAGGAGAGGAGATGGAGCAACATTTGATGGACTTTTGACTCCTTTTGATATTGCTTGAATTATGCGAGTTAATTAGAAGTATGCTCATTCTTATGCTTCACATGATCCCAAGCTTTAGTGATCATGGTTTCGAGCACTTGTAAGTTGATATCAGCTAATTTATTAATATAAAGGCAAACTTTACCAGTTTTATGTTTACCCAGTTGCTGTAGGAGTTCATTTTGCCCCTCAAAATTGGTTAATATATACAATACTGAGTTTTGTTTGCGGGGTGAGAACCCAATGAGCATGGCATCCCCTTCATGTCCGCTGTCATACTTATAATGATAGCATCCATAACCGATAATCGAAGGCCCCCACATTTTAGAAGGTTGGCCGGTAATACGCTCCATCATTTCTAAAATGACATACCCATCTTGTTGGCGAACTGGATGGGTAACTTTTTCTAAAAAATCATTTACATCTGCTCCCGTTGGGAGGGTTTTTTGCTCTGCCATGGATTGAAATTTTAGTTAATGAAATAGCTAATTTAAAAAAACACGAATTTAATTTAAAGTTTTCTGTGAAATACTTAAAGGTTAGGTTGAATTAATGAAAAAACAGAAGTGACTAAAATAAAAAAGCCACCCAAAAAAGGTGGCTTTTTACAATCAGAATAGTTAATTAATCCTTCTTCACGCAAGCTTTCTTGCACTGTTCGGCGCATTCATCCGTGCATTTCTCGCAAATGCAAGTCGACTTCTTGCAGGATGCTTGCGTGTTTATTTTTTGATAAGCGAATAAGCCTGATCCTATTAATAGGAATGCTGCTATTATGCTAAAAACAATTTTTTTCATCGTATTATTTATTTAACTTCTTGAATCTTTTAATTAACGTGTTGGTTGGTTGCTATTATGCCTTGGGAGGGCGAAATATATCATGAATGAATTGATTAATTAAAGTTCCTTTAAAAGCGAAAATTTTATGTTCCTCCAAAGAGTTTTTATTAGACATTATCGGAGATGGTTCCTCAAAATAGAGTGCAAAGCAACAACATAACCCATAGGCACTACACGATTCATCCCCACCATTTAGGGGTAATTTTTGGCCATTATTGTTGGTTTCAATACTACAAACTTCCATATTACAACACGTATTGGCCTCTGCTTGCATTGATTCCTGTGCCCAAGCATTGAGCTTGACCAGACCATAATGACCTGCGGCCATCAGAAACGTCATCACGAGAATAATGGAACCTACTTTTTTCATTTATTATAATTATACGTAACAGAAAACGTAAGGTTACAAAATCTTGAAAAAAATTTTGAATCGCTCAATTATTCAATAAATTTTGCAAAAAATGTTCAAAATATGTACTTTACGACCAAATAACTGCCAATTAAATTGGATTTTTAGTATGCTAACTATTTCCAAATGTTCCTTATAAATCGCCATAAACACTAATAATTTGTCTATATTTGCAAAAAAATAGAAATGGAACGCAAACAAGAAGTAGCCGATTGGTTTCGGTCACTACAAAAATCGATAATAAAGCAATTGGAGGATGCTGACGGTAGAGGTAGCTTTGTAGAGACTGTCTGGAATAGGGTAGAAGGTGGAGGAGGCTTTTCCAATGTGTTGGAAAATGGGGCAGTCATCGAAAAAGGTGGCGTGAACTTCTCCGCTGTGCATGGGCCAATGCCCGAAAAAATTATTAAGGCGCTTGATGTCGCTACGGGTCAGTTTTTTGCCAGCGGTGTTTCGATCGTCATTCATCCCAGAAATCCTTTTGTGCCCATCATTCATATGAATGTACGCTATTTTGAAATGGACCAAGGTACTTGGTGGTTTGGCGGGGGAATTGACCTTACCCCTCATTATATAGATGTGGACCAGGCACGTTATTTTCATCAGCAGTTGAAGCAAGTTTGTGATACGCATCATGCTACTTACTATGATGAGTTTAAGAAATGGGCCGATGATTACTTTTATTTAAAACACCGAGCAGAGACAAGAGGTGTTGGTGGGATATTCTTTGATCGTTTGGCTGATCAAGAGGATTTTACTTTTGAGCAGCGTTATCGTTTTGTGCAAGCTGTTGGGGAGCAATTTGCCCCGGTTTATACACATTTAATGAAAATTAATCAAGACAAAGCTTTTGCCCAAGAAGATAAGGACTGGCAAATGATCCGCCGAAGCAGGTATGTGGAATTTAATTTACTTTGGGATAAAGGTACCAAGTTTGGGCTTGACACGGGCGGGCGTACCGAATCGATTTTGATGAGTATGCCACCACAGGCGAATTGGCACTACCAATACGAGCCAAGTAAGGGCACTCAAGCTCATGAAACGCAACAATTGCTCCAAAAAGATATTGATTGGGTGAATAAGAATGCTAAAATGCCCGCTGAATGAGTATTTTACTGTTTTTTCATCAACTAGCTAATTGGGATCAAGCACTTTTTCTTGAACTAAACAGTTTGCATCAACCATGGTTAGACCCCATCATGCAAAAAATTACGTCCACCTCCTTTTGGATACCATT
>JAUIFR010000100.1 GCA_030430325.1 Bacteroidia bacterium
CCGCACAATGACCGCGGCACGGGCATTGCGGCAACCGAGCTTGGGCTGCTGGCCGGCGCCGACCGCGTGGAAGGCACGCTGTTCGGCAATGGCGAGCGGACCGGCAATGTCGATATCGTCACGCTGGCGCTCAACATGTTCACCCAGGGCGTCGACCCGCAGCTGGACTGTTCAGACATTGAGCGGATCAAGAGCGTGTATGAATACTCCAACCAGTTGCGTATTCCCGAGCGCCACCCCTATGTGGGTGAACTGGTCTATACGGCGTTTTCCGGCTCGCATCAGGATGCGATCAACAAGGGCATGAAGGCGCTGCGCAAGGCCAACCGGCCGCATTGGGAAGTACCCTACCTGCCGATTGACCCGCAGGATCTCGGCCGCAGCTACGAGGCGATCATCCGCATCAACTCGCAATCGGGCAAGGGCGGGATCGCCTATATCCTGCAGGAGGATTACGGCATCAACCTGCCGCGCGGCATGCAGGTCGAATTCCGCGAAATCGACATCCGCGAAACCCTCGACAAGTTGCGCCAGCGCGAAATCACCATGAAAGAACGCCAGCGCGAACGCGAATCACGCAAACTCGACAAACAAGCGATGGAGGATATATCATTGCGGGCGAGATTGATGTAACGCCTAATGATACAGATATTTATTTGTTAAAAGTAAATGCTGATTTCCAGCCACAATGGCGTCAAGTTTTTGGGGGTGATAATCATGATATAGGTATGATTGCCGAGGAAACAATAGATGGTGGCTATATGGTAGTAGGAACGGTTGGTTTTGAAAATAACAAGGTAGTTACATTTATAAAAACGGATCGAGAAGGTAATTCGCTTCAGGCCCAAGATTTGAAACCTGGGATATAAGCAATAAGATTTTATTACGATTGGCTAAAAAGTGTGGTGTATTCCGCACTTTTTTAGTTATATTTAGGTTTAAAATGATAAAACAGTGATGTTTTGAATAAATTTTGCATAATTTATTCATTATTGTCCTAATTTTTGATATTGTTAAGTAAACTATAATTTTTTAAAAGTTCATGGGAAAAGGTGATAAAAAAACGTTAAGAGGTAAAATTATTAAAGGCACCTATGGTGTATCTAGATTAAGAAAAAATAATAAGAAATCAACCAGTAAGCAAAAAGAGTCAGCGTCTTAGTGCATGACTAGAAACCCATGAGGCTATACCTGCATCTACTGATTGTCGGAATAGTAACCATTGGGATATGTTGGCTGCAATTTCGAGCGCTGGATCAAGTAAAACGGCGTTTATATTTCCCCATTCTAATTCTTAAGCTACTTGCAGGTGTAGGATTTGTTTGGTTTTATACCATTCATCAAAAAGGGATAGGTGATTTTACTCATATTTTTAGTGATTTAAAGTTCTTGTATCAGCTCGACTTCTCATCTTATCTAAAGTTTTTGTTTCTGAATGATCCTGAGGGTGTAAGTGCCGGTTTAGCCTATCAAAATAATTTACGCACGCTATTTTTTATTAAAATTTGGAGCCCATTGGTCTGGGTTAGTGGGCCATATAAATGGCTTCTTGCCGTCGTAAGTGCCACGATTAATTTCAGCATATTATTTAATGTCTTTAGTCAATTTACAAAAAAATATCCCTCAAAATTTTATCCGCTATTAATTGTATTTTTCCTAGTTCCAACCCATGTATTTTGGACTTCAGGAATTACCAAAGAAAACCTAGTTTGTATAGGGATGTGTCTGGTGTGTCAGCTATTTTTCATGGATAAAATTGGGACGCAAAATGTTTTTCGCGCCATATTAGTTGTGATAGGGTTCTATTTTGTTTGGAAGGTAAAATATTACTATGCCTTTGTTTGGGGCCTATTTCTTGTTTTTTATAGTTTATACCAATTTGCAATTAACCAGAAGGCAGGATCAAGACCTTGGTTAGCATTCGTACTATCCCTGGTTTTTATTGGAATTGCTTATTTTGCAACGCGATTGCATCCTAATTTTTATTTTGAGCGAGTAATTGGTGTTATCTATGATTCGTATTTGCAGTTTCATCATGTATCAGATCCAGATGATTTATTAATTCACTATAATAATTGGTCGCCAACTGGATCAAGTTTACTTTTAAATTACCCAAAAGCACTTATTTCAGTATTTTTTAGACCCTTTATTTGGGAGGCACGCACTATTTTTGAATTGATCGTTGCACTTGAGCGAATTTTGGGACTTTTGTTTTTAAGTTCATATTTGTACTTTTTTAAGAAAAGGAGACCTATAAAATTAACTATTTTAGACGTGATTTGGATCATATATTGCGCCTTAATGGGAGGCCTTTTTGCCTTGACAACGCCCAACCTTGGCACGTTGAGTCGCTATATTGTAGGAGTGACCCCAGTATTTTGGTGGATATTGCTGCGAAGCCCACTTGCCCGATGGTGTTTTGATTGGGTAAGTACCAAACAAAGTATAGTTAAACTTCCAAACTAGCCATACTTTTCCTATTTTTGCCTCAGTTTTTCACGTTAATAGTTAAGATATGTATTATCATTCAATCATTGACACAATTGGCAATACCCCACTTGTTAAGCTAAACAAAGTTAATAAGGGTGTGCCTGGGACTATATTAGTCAAAGTAGAGTATTTTAATCCTGGTCATTCTATGAAGGACCGCATGGCGCTCAAGATGATTGAAGATGCAGAGGAAGAGGGTATATTGAAACCTGGCGGTACGATTATTGAAGGTACATCTGGGAATACTGGCATGGGGTTAGCTCTTGCCGCCATTGCCAAAGGCTATAAATGTATTTTTACATTGGCTGATAAGCAATCTCAAGAAAAAATCGATATACTGCGTGCCATGGGGGCAGAAGTGATTGTTTGCCCTACCAATGTAGCCCCAGATGATCCTCGTTCTTATTATTCGGTAGCAAAAAAGCTAAATGAAGATATACCTAATTCATTTTACCCGAATCAATACGATAACTTGAGTAATGCAGCAGCTCATTATGAGTCCACGGGGCCAGAAATTTGGGAGCAGACGGAAGGGAAAATTACACATTATGCAGCCGGTGTTGGTACTGGGGGCTCCATGTGTGGTGTGGCAAAATACCTCAAAGAGCAGAATAAAAATGTAACGACCGTTGGTATTGACAGCTATGGTTCAGTATTTAAAAAATATAAAGAGACAGGCCAATTTGATGAAAATGAGATTTATCCATACTTAACGGAAGGTATTGGGGAAGATATATTGCCTCGTAATGTGGACTTTGATTTGATCGACCATTTTGTGAAAGTAACGGATAAAGATTCGGCCATTATGACCAGGCGCTTGGCTCGTGAAGAGGGACTATTTGTGGGTTGGAGTTGTGGGTCAGCTGTTTATGGTGCATTGGCTTATGCTCGAGAGCATTTATCTGATGATGATGTAATGGTCATCATTCTGCCCGATCATGGCACTCGGTATTTGGCAAAAATATACAATGATAACTGGATGCAAGACCACGGTTTTGTAGAATCGAAAGAATTTGCAAGTGCCAAAGACATTATCAAAAGCAAAAATGGGCAATCGAAGATCCATACCATTGAGCAGTCTACTTTAGTACGTGATGCCATCCAATTACTAACAAAAGAAGGTATTTCTCAGGTACCCGTTACAAATAATGGGGAAATTTGTGGAAGCCTAAGTGATAAACACCTACTTGGTAAACTCATTGAAGATCCTACCATCAAAGATCAAACGGTAGAAGCATTTATGGGCAAGCCATTCCCGTTTGTAGCATTGGATAATACCATCGATGTGCTTTCTTCCTTAATTGATAAGCATCAGAATGCCCTACTCGTGCGCGATGAGCAAAATGAGATCCATATTATTACTGAGCATGATTTATTGAAATGTATGACGGCGTGACTTGAATCTAGATCAGAAGCAAGTCTTACAAGAAAGATTAACAGCAAGGGGTTTTGAGTTAATTGAAATATGGAAAAACAATACACAATTTCGGGCATGACTTGTGAGGGATGTGTCTCCAAAGTCAAAAAAGCTACAGAAGAGATACCTGGAGTAAAATCAGTTCATATTCAACTAGATTATCCACAAGCTGTAATTGAAATGGATAGTGAAATTCCACTAGATAAACTGCAAACTAAACTGCAATCAGCTGGTAACTATACCATTCAACAAATAGTTATACCAAGTAAAGAAGTAGGATCAGATTCTACAGCAGAGATTTCTATTGCTACTTATAAGCCTCTGATAATGATAGTATTATTTGTTTTAAGTGTAAGTTTTTTAGTACAATATCCTTTTGAAGAATTTTCTATAATGCTATGGCTGCGTCATTTCATGGCAGGTTTTTTTATCGTTTTTGCATTTTTCAAATTGCTTAATCTTGAAGGTTTTGCTAATTCTTACAGGATGTATGACATTGTAGCTGCAAAGTGGAAAGGTTGGGGGTATATTTACCCATTTGTAGAACTAGCACTTGGCCTACTATATCTAATTAATATCGCTCCAATGTATACTAACCTGGCTACTGTTGTTATTTTGGGAGTTAGTAGTATCGGCGTCATTAAAAGTAACCTTGACAAGAAGAAGATTAAATGTGCTTGTCTCGGTGATGTATTTAATCTACCAATGAGCACCGTGACCATTGTGGAAGATTTAACCATGGTGGCAATGGCCGGTGCCATGCTCATACTAAATTGAGGGCATAAACATGCATGACTAATTACTATTAAACAAACCAGTAATAGTAAAACAATTTTGTTATTTTGAACCAATTTATTTTAATTCAATGTAGCTTATACACATGAAAACAGCCAGCCTCAAAGAACTCAAAACCGCTTTGGATCAACTTTCTCATCCAGAATTACTTACTATTTGTGTTCGGCTCGCCAAACTTAAAAAAGATAATAAAGAACTATTAACTTATTTATTGTTTGAGGCACAAGATGAAGCTGCGTTTATAGAGGGTGTAAAGGCCGAGGTGGAAACTCAATTTAGGCAAATCAATACCAGCACTTATTATTGGATGAAGAAGAGCATCCGCAAGATTTTACGCTATGTCAAAGCTCAGATAAGGTATTCCGCAGAGGCTATTACTGAAGTGGAGTTACGTATTCATTTTTGTGAGCAATTATTGGCGTTAAAACCATCGATTAAGAAAAATACCGTATTGAATAACCTATATTTAAGAGAGGTGGCAGCTATTCAAAAGAAGGTCAAGGGATTGCATGAAGACTTACAGTTTGATTATCAGGAAGACATGGACAAACTTACAAGTTGAAAAAAAGCGCAAGTTATAACCTACGCCAAGTTATAAACTTATCTAACATAATAAGCCATACCCAGTTGGGTAATTAGAGCCAGCAATAGATGATTTTAGGGTTTCGGGAATTGGTTCAGGGCAGTAAAGCATTGTCTGACAAATAGTTCCATTAAGTGTTTCTGCGTCTCTTCCTCCTCCATTCGTAGCGTTCATAACTTGGGTGATGAAGCTTGTAACCGAAAGCTGTCTGAGTTTTAGTTTCTAATTCATAGCCATGGGTTTAGTAAAAATTGTATTTTAATTTAATATAGTAGTCAACAATATATAATTATTTGGTTTAATTAAAGATTTACAATAGAAAATTTTAAAAATGATGGAAGTTTACTGTTAATAGTGTTTATTAGGCAAACATCTTATGTATAGCAGGTAATTTAAACAAATTTAGCAAAATACATTGAATAATTAATTAAATATTGAATAAATTCTGCAAAATACATTTAAAAACTATAAAAAATCAATATCCTCTTGCATTGGAAATTTCATGAGCAAGTTAAGGGCTTCGTTTACTTTGAGGTCCTGGTAAAGTATTTTATAGAGAATTTCAGTAATTGGACTCCTTATCCCCAGGCTTTTGGTTAATTGGTAAGCAACTTTAATAGTGCGAACACCTTCAGCAGTTTCGTCCAGGTCATTCATTATTTCAGATAGGCTTTGCCCTTCTGCTAATAATTGCCCAACGGTAAAATTTCTACTAAGCGTGCTAGAGCAAGTTGCAACTAAGTCCCCAACACCAGCAAGCCCGATAAAAGCTTTAATATTTCCACCTAATTTACTGCCTAAATAAATCATTTCAACCAACCCTCTACTGATCAGCAGGGCCTTGGCATTTTCTCCAAAACCTAGGCCGTGCAAAATACCGGCAGCAATGGCAATGATGTTCTTCAGAATACCGCATAACTCAATACCGGTAATATCGGAGCTTCCATATACCTGAAATCGGTCGCTCCGTAGTAAGCGTTGCCCATGATGTATCACCTCTTCAAACCTACTAGCAATTACTGTAGCCGCTGGTTGATTTATGGCAAGCTCTTTTGCTAAATTAGGTCCAGCTAGGCAGCCTGTTTTTACTACTACACTTTCTTGTTGGATCACCTCACTCATAGTGTGGACATCTGATCTGTCAAGCTTACTTTCTGAATGATTATAATCGATACTTGTGTCAAACCCCTTCGTTGCATGTATAAGAATATGATATGGATGCAGATTAGGAGCTAAGTCCCGTATCATGTTTCTAAAATTTGCAGAAGGCACCACTGGGAATATGATTTCACAGTTGCTTGCTATAGTTTCAAAGTTGAGTGTTGGTTGAACGTTTTCATGCATCGCCATACTACGAATGCTTTGTTTGGATACTAACTCATCGTATATATTCTGGCTTCTTGTATATAAGATGACCTTCGTTTGCTGTGCGAGCAAATTAGCAATGACGGTCCCAAAACTACCCGAACCGATGACCCCTACCATTTCCTTAGATGTATTTCTCGAAGTCATACCCCATGAGCCGGTTGTGATAGTAATACAATAAATTTAGATTTTGAGTTGAAATATTCCCTTCTTTTGTTTTCACCAATGGGCGTTGTGCATGATACATGCCAACATTGTTTAACCCAATCTTGATGACGCTATCTAGTTCATTTTGCAAGTGCTCAGCAATATCAATGCGGCCCTCTTGGTGCATGTTAAGAATGACATCCAGTAAAGCCCCCGTTTTTTGTTTAAAATCAACGTAGGCAAGTGTGGCATCCTCTTCGGAGAGGCGCAATATATTATATAAATCGTTATCTTGATATTTATTTTTGATCATTTCAAAAGCTACAAAAGCGACTAAGTGGCTAGCAAATACTTGGTTTACTCGATGGTATTCCTCAACAATAACATTACTGAGCATATTGGTGTATTCATTCTCACGCTGCTTGTTGACTTGGATTTTACCCTGATGCATGAAGTACTCCCAAGTCTGGATAATTTCTCCATCTTTGCCAATACTATTCCCGTCCTGGTCAACATAATTTCCAAGTACATCCATACCGCGGCCTATGCTTACGGAAATATCTGATCCTTTAAAGAAAAACTTTAGTAAAAATTTAAATACTTTATAAGAGGTAGAGTACTGATCATTATCAACGTAATAGCGTTCCTGGCCTTTTTGTTTCAGGTATTGATCGATCAGGGCTGGTGCTTCTAATACAAAATGGTAATTCAGCACTACTGGTACGATAAACACTTTTTGAGCCGTGGTAGGGTCATCACTGGTCATATAAGCGCTACGTTGGGCTTCAACAGTAGAATTTAGCAAGCCAAGCTTTAATTTTGACTCTAATTTTCCAGATCTTGACCGAGTACCGCCGGGAAAAAAAATACTATGGCAGCCTTTTACAATGGCAAGTCTAGAATAGGTACGTAGTGTTTCTAGATACACCCTATTTTTTTTTCTACGGTCAACTTTATAGGCGCCCAAGCTATTCATAAAATAGGCAAAGAGCTTCATATTGAATAAGTTGAGGCCAGCACCATAAATAAATGCCGGAAGGCCTAAAATATGGATAACCCAACCCACTAATATAGAGTCTAAATTGCTAAAATGAGTGGGCACCATGATGACAGTGCCTTTCTGTGCTAGGTTTCGAATGCCTTGCACATCACCAGTAATATGGATTTTATCTTGTAAGGTCAACTCTTTACTCCAAAGTGACCTTATTCCTGGAATTCTGGAAGCATTGAGTAACCGAGCAAACCCAAAGGTGGCGATAGCTCGAGCCATTTTGTAATGTGATCGCTTAAAATTACTTAAAATTTCATAGGCATATCGACTCACAATGCTTTTTAATACAACCTCAGCTTCCTTTTCTTGATTATTTTCTGAATTGGAAATATCAACTAGCTGGGATTTAATGCCATCCCAATACTTCAAATCATCTTTGGGGTCAACCTTCCAAGGATCTCTTCGAATGCGCGTTTTTTCTCTATACCTCGTCGATTCGAGCTCATCCATGAGTTGCTTACCACCTCCTGTTAAGGACTTAATGTTTTCAACACTTGCTGCAATGACCTCCTTTATAAATTGTTTTTTGTTCCTACTTAATTGGACGATGGGCCAATCCCCGGAAGCAGGTAAGATAGGGTCATATGTTCTTTTTTTTCTAAGCATGGCTAGCTATAAGATGGCAAATATACAGAATTCCTATCATCTTTACGTATTTATTGATTTGAATTGTGTATTTTTTGGTAAAGCTAGGTGGCCAAACAAATCTTTTGAAGTAAAATTACATGATACGCTCTCTTACGTGGCTGGGTATGTCGTCAGCAAATCCTCCATTATCAATGAAGCGCTTGTAATACAGCTTATAGTAGTGGATGGCTTGTTGTTTACTGCTATCATCATTTTGTGTCCAGAGTGTATCTGCTAATTTGAGATAGATGGCCTCTTGTTCAGGAAATTTGGTGATTAATTGCTTAAGTAGCGTAATGGATCCCTCAAATTGATCTCCCATGGACAGCCAATAGGCAAAATTACTTAATTTGACAATGTTTTCACCGTCTGTGGGGATTAAATAAAAATCATAACAATCTAAGGGACACTGACTTTTGGGTGCACTTGCCTTATCTCTGCAATCACAGAGCTTATCTGTACGAATAAAGTGCGCAATGTCATTAATTGCCAATGATCTTATAGCGGCCATATTTTGTGCTTGATCAGGGGCTAGCATACTATTTGTTTTAAATAAAGGACTGTGCAACAATCCTTTGGCCATCCTAGTTGCTGTGGCTGTATCTCCTCGGCTCATATAAGTTTGGCATAAGCTATAAGTTTTATGGTAAAACGTTAGAAATAATTCTTGAGGATATTTATAGCAACCACCTCGGCATGGGTCAATGGGAAGCTGTTGGCATAATTGTTTGGCAGTTTCCCAAGATCGAATGTCGGTCATCTGGTCAATGGCTTTACGAATAGCAGCTTTTGTCTCATTATATGGTGCTTTACTAATACCCCCGTCAAATTCAAATTTCTTTGAATCATTATCCAAACTCCATTGTAAAACATAATTACGAGCAATTTGTCCTTTTATATTCCCACTAAACTGCATATATAAATCCTCCTCCAAGCACTCAAATGATTCTACTTTAGGTTCGATTTGCCCAACATAGAGTAATTGCTTTACTGTTTTATTTTGTGCCAAGAACGTTTGTGTTGCTACAGCGCTATTATTCATCTCAATTTGATTGATATTAGCCTGATAAGGTGAGTTTGATTTCACGATGGGGCAAATACTCAATTTCTTCGAGGGATCACTAACAAGCAATATCATGTAATATTCATCTTTTGGATGAGCATAATATGCATAGTATAATGGCGTATTATCAATATTAGTAATTAAACCACTCGATTTGAAATGGCTTGGCTCAAAGCAAATTTTTTTACAATTTCCTATTAAAGATATGGTCAATAAAATGGTTAAGCTTAGACATTTAGCCATGTTATGTGTTCTTAAGGTAGTAATTTTCACAGCAAGTTTATTCATTATATATAGCATAAAATAGATTCCCTTCAATATATAATGTAATTTTTTTCTGCAAAGTTAACAATTTTTTGCAAAAAATGCATATTTTTTGAGTATAAATATGTCGGAAACGTTGTATTTTCTTTCGTCTGCACCAAATCTACCTAAATTAAATAGTAAAAAATATGGATTTGAACTATTTTACTTAAAAATTAAGCAAAGATATGGTGCAAATTACCGATATGGCGTTGGAGGATATTGCGGAATCACTACATGCGGGGTTTCGGTGTTTTTTTAATAAACAAACGGGTGACTACAAGTGCATACCAGCGTTTGATAGCTATGCCAATGAGTTTGGTTCAAATTACGAGAAAGAGCTTGAAGCACTGCAGGGCAATAAATTATATATTGAAATCGAACGAATGCCCGAACAAATGGACTATGATGTGATGGAGGCATTTACACAATCTATTGAAGATCAATTGATCAAGTCAAAGTTGCAAACGGCTCTAAACCGGAAAAAACCCTTTCATAATTTCAAAAATGCATTGTATTATTCTGGAGATTATCGAAAAAAGTGGTCAAACTTTTTGCGAGAGCGCTATATTGAGTGGATTCGAAAACAAGTGATTGATTGATTACTTGTCCATTTTTTAAGCAAAAATAGCAAAATACATTCGAAATTAAACGTATTTTGCTAAATTCATGTAATATTATATTAAAATTCTTAGTTCAATCTAAATGTAATCGGTAACACCATTTGTACTTTTACAGGTTTGCCTCGTTGCTTACCAGGTTTCCATTTTTTTGCTGTTTTAATGATTCTAAGAGCTTCTTCATCACAACCATATCCTAGTGACTTCAAGATTTGCACATCCGTTAGTGAACCATCCTTACCCACAACAAATTTAACGAATACCTTTCCTTCAATACCCATCCGCCTTGCTTGAGGTGGGTACTTCATATTTTCACCAACATACTTATAAAAAGCTTGCATGCCCCCATCTGGCTCCGGTTGATTCTCCACAATAGTAAAAATCTGATCCGCTTCTTCCTCTTCGGGCTCATCTTCTACCACAATTTCTTCAATTTCAGTTTCTTCCTGCACCTCCACGTCAAGATCCACTTCAATTTCTTCCTCTATTTCCTCCTCGTCAGGTATTTCTTCAATAATGGGGATCTCAATCTTTGGCGGGGGCTTTGGTGGCTGCTCGGTAATTGGAATATCAACCAATTCTTCAAAATCAGTATTTGCATTTCCTAAATCCTTAAGCGTATCATCATAATTACGGCATTCAAATACAATGAGGAGGATAGCCATTGTAGATGCCAACCCAATGCTAAAGTACAATGTAGTTGTCTTCGTCAGATCAAATTTTGGGTTTTTCTTTAGCTCCATATTTTAAAATTATTACGTTTAAAACGAGTTTACCTGATAAGGTTTCCAAAATAAGTAAAATATTACATGTAAGGCAATTTTTTGTGTTAAATATTTAGGAATGGTGTCGAATTGGGTTTCGGTTATACTTGATTAACTTTGTTTTAAAGTAAATTTTAAATGACAAATTCACCTAATTTAGGATTTTATCATCAATGGCAAAATGTAGAGCAATATGCCGAAATGTCAGAAGGAGTTGATGGTAAGCAGCTTATTGATAAATTAATGCCATTTTTGCCACCAAATAAGCATGTATTGGAGATTGGTATGGGGCCCGGTAAAGATTTAACGCTATTAAATCAATATTATAAGGTAACAGGATCTGATTACTCACATGCCTTTATTGAAAGATATCTGCAACAGAATCCTACGGCCAAACTTCTTTGTTTGGATGCTATAACACTTGATACGTCGAGTGTTTTTGATGGTATATACTCCAATAAAGTGCTTCAACACCTAACTACTGATCAGCTCAAGAAATCCATTATAAGACAAGCTGAAATTTTGCGACCAAGGGGTATCATATGTCATAGCTTTTGGAAGGGGAGCGGTATGGAAAAATTTGAAGATTTATGTTTTATTAAATATGAGTCTGAGCAGCTCATAGAAGTTTTTAGCAAATATTTTGATATCATATCATTAGAGACTTATAAAGAATTAATTGAGGGGGATTCACTTTTGGTTATTGGGAGGAAGAGATAAAGTGGGGTTTTTTGAGTAGATTTTCAATAAATTTTGCAGAATTTGTTGAGTAAATTAATCTTGTAGTTTTAATAGTCGTTATTAAATAAATAATTTTGATGGAGTAGTGTTGGATAACAATTCTGACCTAATGGTAACCTTACGCACTTATCTTACCATCGTATAAATCAGATATAGGAAAGATGAGGTCGTAGTCGTTCCAGTTTAAATTGCCGTCAGTCAGCGAAAAATTTGAAAACTGATTTTCATCTAAGTATTTCTTAATTGATGGATGAAGGGACTTTGATAAAAACGGTTTGAAGTCAACAAGTTTTTCACTTCCATCATTAAATTTAATACGAATGGCGTAATCCGATAAATATTTAGCGGAATCAATTTTTAACTGATTTGCTTCATCATCTATATTGTTGTATTCAATAATTATTCTCATTTTAATCTTTTTGTAATTTTTTCAAACTTAACATCCTTATGATATACAAAGTAGCTAATCCATTTTTCAACTATTTTATCTGCATAATTTTCAAGAAATATTTCAAAATCTTTTAAGTCTTTTCCTTTTAATGGTTTTGGTCCTTTAATGTTTTTAATCTTTATTTCCGAAATAATTCCATCAACAATAAAGAATTCTGCCTTACTCTCAAACTCTCCCTTTTTTGCGTGAACATGAATCGGTTCATGCTCATTTGAGTAAAAGAAAATTAAAATCCCTAAGTATTCAAATATCTTTGGCATTATTTATAGGCATTGATAATTATTACAAATTTACTAAATCTAAATCTCATCGAAAAATTAATAATACTAGTTGGTTTAAACAAAGTCGGTTATTAGAATCAAATTTTGCAGAATTCATTGAAAATCACCGTAACTTATCCGATTTAGTACCAAATTTTTATTCCTCAATGTCCAAGGTCCACAAAATGGCTTCCAACTCCTTCATTGGCATGAGTTTATCTTCTCCTGGTGCTGACACAAACCCTTCCGCGTAGATGAATTTGTTTCGCTTTTCATCCACCATGCAATATGAAAGAAATGGCCCCCCTCTTGTTTTATTACTGGTCATCCAAAGTCCTCGGTATTCTTTGGCATATTGTTTCTTAAAATTCACCACCCGCTCAAATATGGGCAATGCCGTTTGGGTCTCCATATAGGTAGTGCTATCATATCCTTTGAGATAGGGCTTGGTCAGGATGCTTCTGTATTTCAGGATACTGTCTTTTTCAAACATTTTCTCATTGAGGTACGGAAGGCTCAACACAAATATATTTTTTTCGATTTTACCAGGTTGTTTCAACCAAAAAAAGCCAGCATCACTTATAACTTCTTGGTAATTTTTAGGTACATCGAATGATACTTGAAAATTTTCTTTTAATTGATTGGTCATGGCTTGATGCATACCATTTTTGTATAACTGAAAATGGGCCCTATTGCGTTGCCATTTTAGCCAGGCATCCTT
>JAUIFR010000101.1 GCA_030430325.1 Bacteroidia bacterium
AAGGTATCTTCAGCCACTGTATGTTTTGCCAACTATGATGGTGTCAAGTCTTGCATACACTGCAATCGCCAAGCCCGGTTTCTTAGTCAATGAAAGATTGGCTAATTTTGTATTCGTTTGAAAAATAGTCTAAAATTTCTTCTTCTAATTCGGGAGTCTTTAGTTCTTTAATGAGATAGCTTTGTTGATCGTCTGACCGATCAATATAATAAATTATAGCATCAGTCTCTTTTATTACCGTTAACTTATTAGCATGTCCCATATAGTAATGGATTAGCAGTATGATAAAAAATAGTTTTTTCAACCATCAAAACTATGGATAATTAAACATACTAAACTTTAATTTGTATCACAAATTTATCAATTTAGTTAGACAAATAGGTTAATTATTAAATGATTTTAGCAAAATTTATTTAAATTATAGTAAATTTTCCCAATTTAATTGGTACAAATCAAGTCGCCGCTGTTTTAAATTTCGAACACTGCCTTGGTTGTGCAATTTCTTTAATAAGTCCAAATCTAGATCTACTATAATTGTATTTTCTGTGTTAGGCGTACTTTCAGCAACAATAGCATCATGAGGAAACGAAAAGTCAGATGGCGAAAAAACCGCCGCCTGAGAATACTGTATATCCATATTTTCTACATTGGGTAAGTTTCCAACACTGCCTGTAATTGCTACATAGCATTCATTTTCGATGGCTCTGGCCTGAGCGCATCTTCTAACTCTTAAATAGGCATTTTTTGTATCTGTCCAAAATGGCACAAAAAGTACTTCCAAACCTTGTTCTGCCAATATTCTTCCTAATTCTGGAAATTCGACATCATAACAAATCAAAATCCCAATCCTTCCTGCATCTGTTTCAATTACACTAAGCTTGTTACCCCCTTGTAACCCCCAGTAAATTTCTTCGTCAGGTGTAATATGAAGCTTGTATTGGGCTTGCCAACCTCCCTTACGTCGACATAGATAGGATACATTATAAAGCTTATGATCTTCGTATACAGGCATTGAACCAGTAATAATATTAACATTATAGCTCAGCGCCATATTAATCATTTCATCACGCAAGCTTTCCGTATAATTGGATAAATTCCGGACGGCACTAGAGGCATCAAGCTCATTTAATCCTGCCATCAGGGGCGCGTTAAAAAATTCAGGAAACAAGATAAAATCGGCATTATACCTTGCAACGGTATCCACATAAAATTCAATTTGCTTTACTAATTCCTGTATATTTTCTACTCTGCGCATCTTCCACTGCACAAGCCCAATACGAATAACCGACTTTGGCCCCCCAAATAAAGTCTCTTTTTCTTCGTAATATACATTTATCCATTCTAATAATACAGCATAAGATCTTGAATCTCTATCATCAGGATTATAGCGATTCATAACTTTTCTGAGGTGAAAATCATTGGCAAATTGAAAACTCAAAACAGGGTCAATAATTTCCTTGTTTCTTACCTCCAATATGTATTCTTTCGGCGTTAATTTATTATGATAATTACCATAACCGGGTATACGCCCCCCCACGATGATTGCTCTTAAGTTTAGCTTTTCACACAGCTCTTTTCGAGCATCGTAGAGCCTTCTGCCAAGCCGTAACTTTTGATACTTGGGATGCACAAATACATCTATACCATAAAGTGTCTCCCCCATCGGATCATGGGTATCAAATTTACCATTACCAATAATTTGATGATACGTATGATTGTCACCATAACGCACATACTTGATTATTAATGCTAAAGCAGCTGCCACCACTTTACCATTATCTTCAACACAGATTTGCCCTTCTGAGAAGGTACTTATTAAATTTATAAATTCAGCTTTTGTCCAGGCACCTCCTGCATTTGCATAAACGAGCTGCATGATTTCCTTCACATCATTATAATCTGCAACAGTCAAATTTCGAATGATAAGTTGGTGATGTGATTCCGTAATTGTTTTAGACATATTTAATTTTCGATTGGTAGGTTGTTTTTTTCTTTACGTTGCTGAAAAAAAGCTTCTATTTTTTCAACATCTAAACAGTTGAGTGTCTGATTTACAGTTAGCCCACCTTTTTTTCCCATAAAAACACCATATTGAACGTCCGATATCCCATCAATTTCATGCGCATCGGGGTTTATACTCAATTTAACTCCCTTCTCAAGGGCGTAAGGCACCCAACGCCAGTCAACATCTAAGCGCCATGGATTTGCATTTAATTCTAAAACTACATTGTATTTTGCGCAAGCATCAATTATAGCATGATGATGCAGAGGATAGCCCTCTCTTTCGAGCAGCAATCGCCCTGTAACATGCCCCATAATTGTTGTGTATGGATTTGCAATCGCCGTTAAAATGCGTTGTGTCGCCTTATCTATATCCATTTTAAGATTGGAGTGCACTGATGTAATAATAAAATCAAATTTGGCTAGGACGTCATCCTCATAATCTAAATTACCATCATTTAATATATCTGATTCTATACCCTTAAAAATTTTAAAAGGACTCAGTTTTTTATTCAGCTCGTCTATTTCTTGATGCTGCTTAAAGATTTGTGCTTCAAATAGTCCGTTTGCATAAAAAGCAGACTTACTATGATCGGTGATACCTAGATATTGATAACCTAAATCAATACAAGCTCTCGCCATCTTTTCTAATGAATGTTTTCCGTCAGAATAAGTCGAGTGCGCATGAAGAATACCTTTAATATCCTGATGATCTATTATTTCCGACTTATTTTCAATTATTTTACTTAAATTTTGCTGTACATACCCCTCTCTTAACTCCGCTGGTACCAAAGGCCAATCAAATCTTTCATAGGCTTCACTTTCAGATCGAGGCTGATGCCTTACGATCCACTTAGATAAACTCTCACCTGAGGCATTTTTTATAGCGCTATAATGTAAAAAATCTCCTGAATACATGAATTGAATTTTGGCAAACTCATCGGTTGGGCATAGCCTAATTTTTACATTTAAGTTAATATTATTAAATTTTCCGGCACATATCCAGGGCCCACATTTAGTTTGATCCAAAGTAATGGTAGGCAGCTCAGAAATTGCCTGAATACTTCGTTTACGATTATCTGTACCTATTACAACATCAATCTGATCAATAACTTCCCACTTACGACGTAATTTACCTACCAAAGCCATGCGATCCTGGGGCAATAATTTCTCCAAATGTTCCATTAATTCTTGAGCCACATTAATGGCAGTAGGCAAATGCACAAAACTTCTTGTACTTAGCTTAAATTCAGCAAGTTGCTGAATTTGCTGCTGTGTTTTATTCCCAAATCCTTTTAGTGTCGCCACTTTTCCCTCAATGCATGCATCCCTTAACTCTTCTAGGCTTTCTATTCCCAATTCCTTCCAAAGTGCCTTAACTTTTTTGGTTCCAATCCCCTTTACGCGTATCAACTCCATTACGCCGGCTGGAGTAAGCTCGATGAGCTCGTTCAGCAAGTCAAAATTATTATTTTGAACAATACCATGAATATTACCAGCAAATTGACTTCCAATACCGCGAATATTACTGAGTTCCTGCTCATTTAATTCAGCAAGTGGTTGTTCTACGCGCTCAAGATTAAATATGACCTGTTCAAAACTTTTAATTTTACGGTCTGACTCATCATGTAGCACAAGTAATTGTGTTGTTAGCTTTAGGAGCCGAATAATTTCCTTATTCTTCATGCATAAAAATTAACTAAAATTTTAATGCATATTAGTAAATGTGCGGAGGAATTCCTAATTCGATATTTAAAAGATCAAAATTAATCACAGCAATTAATTAAACAAATTTTGCAAAATACATTGAATAAATTATTTTGTTTTAAACATATTTTGCTAATTTTATTCATTTATGGTCGGGGTAATGGTTTTGCTAAACTCACTATAACTTCCAAATACTCCTAACCCATTTTCAATATTTGAATATACTTGAACGGGTTCAGCAAATGGATTTCCTGATGTTTCATGATAACTTTTTATGGACTGTCTAAAGCGAAAGTAAGCCTCATCAATTCGACGTACTATGACTTTTAGCTCTGCATCTTTGCTTAGATTACTCCACTCAATATAAAAGGGGAATTCAATGAGCTGACTATCAATCGATTCATTAGAAATTAGTATGTTATTGTAATGATACTTGATTCCACTCACGCCTTGTAGTTCCCTGGTATAAAGGGCCGTACTACTCCATCTCATTGTCGTATCGACAGGTATATGCTGACCTGCATCAACGTCATACTCAATCCTAACGCTTTCATATTTTCCTAGTACTTGTATTTCATAATAAGCAAGATCTTCCATATTATTAAACACTACTGTCACTTTAAGCGCTGTTGATTGACCATCCAAGTTTTCTAATTTTGAGGCATACTTTACTTGTTCAATACTTGGCAAAGGCGGAATCTGAGTAGTAGCGCTTATAGATTCATAATCAGGGTGATTAATTTGAATAGTATAGGTATTATTGGCTTCAAGTTGCACAGGCCCTTGGTAAAAGACTGAGTCTAACTGCAATATACTAACATTATTATCGGATAAAATTTCTACCTGTGCATCTTTAAGTGCAGGCCAACCGCCATACCGTGGGATCTCTGGTTCATCTACATCTTTCGAAACAGAGACAGAAACCTTTGCTGAATCACTTGTGGTAAGGTATCCAAATACAGTTATCCGGTTTGGTGTATCAGGCAATTCGACATCTATTATTGTCTCACAACCAAACAGCAATAAGCTAAAATATAAAATTATGTTTTTGAAAGTTTTCATCAGATTAAAATTTAAATTGATAACTAATAGATGGGAGGATTGGGAATAAACTGTACTGTTGGAAACTTCTAGTACCATCAAGTTTGTTGTAACTATCAATAAAAAATGGATTTTTCCGATTATATAAATTGTAAACTCCTATTGTCCAGGCTCGTTCACCCCATTTTTTCTTTTTCTTAAAGCTTATGCTTACATCCAAACGGTGATAGCTGCGCATTCGATATGAGTTACGATCACCATAATAATCAATCGTACGATATTGATTTAACTGCGCATTATTATTATCGGCAAAATATGGATACTCTTGAATAGGAATGGTTATGGCATTGCCCGTACCATAAACCCACGTGGCCGAAAGATCAATCTTATCATACCAATTTTTTACTAAGGCAATGGCCATATCATGGCGTCGATCATATTTGTAGGGGAATTTTTTTCCAAAATTTAATTCATCAAACTGGCGGTTAGACCACGAAAGCGTATAACCTACCCAACCTGTTAGACTGCCCAACTTCTTCTGAGCAAAAAGTTCAACCCCATAACTCTCACCCCTACCCACAGCCACTTGGCTTTCCCAGGGTTTATCGAGTATCAAAAAGCTTGCTCCTGGCTTATAATCAATTAATCGATCCATTTCTTTATAATAACCCTCTAGACTGAATTCTATGCCATATTTCCAGTTATAGGCAAGCCCAGCGGCAAGCTGCCAGGCCTGTTGTGGAGCAATATTTTTCGTAGAGCTGACCCACAAATCCGTTGGCAAGCCCAATCCTGCATTTGTCAGCAAATGTATATTTTGTTGCATCTTCGCGTAAGAGGCTTTTGCTGATAATGCCTGATTCACTTTATAACGTGCCGAAATTCGTGGCTGCAAAGAAAAATAAAACGTGTCTTGAACAGCGTATCCAGATGCATGTAGTCCTACATTTACTTTTAGTTTTTCTGAAATTTTAAGGTCATCTTCAATATAGCTGCTAATTTCATAGGCATGTACTGGTTCTGCACCGAGTGTAGTATCTGATTCGATTGTAGAAGTATATTGGTAAATACCTGGCCTGAAATCATGACGCGTAGCACTTACACCAAACCGAATATAATGATTAGGGTTAGGAAAAAAATCCACATCCAATTTAGCATTAATATCCTGAATATCTGATAAATACCTAGATTTTTGTTCGATTGTTGGGCTCATAGATGGCTTTTCTTCAAAGGCATTATAGATGTCAAACCGGTACTGACTATAGTTGAGCGATAGATTCGAAAACATCTTTTTATTAATCACATGATTCCACCGAACTGCCGCCAAAGCATTCCCCCAACCAAGGCGTATATTGTTGACATAATTTATTGGCCCATTCGGGCCGATTGATGTGTTTTTATTTTTAAAATACCCTTGATCTTTACCCAAATATCCACTTAAAAAGATGCGGTCCTTTTTGGAAAACTGATGATTAATTTTAGCATTAATATCATAAAAATAATACCCAGCATTCGTATTTCCGTCCGTTTGCGACTTAATAATTGGAGCAGCAAGAACATCAATATACGTTCGCCTGGCCGATACTATAAATGACGTTTTGTCTTTGATAATTGGGCCTTCTAACGTCAACTTTGTGGCCAACAAACCAACAGACCCTGCTCCACTTAATTTTATCGCGTTACCCTCTTTCATGGTGATATCTACTACTGAAGAAAGTCTACCTCCGTAGCGCGCCGGAAAACCCCCTTTTGTTAATTCAACTTTATTGATGGCATCAGCATTAAACACAGAGAAAAAACCAAATAAATGAGATACATTATAGAGTGGCACGCCATCTAACAGGATGAGGTTTTGATCAGGCCCACCACCACGCACATAAAGACCACTGGCTCCCTCCGATCCTGACTGCACACCAGGCAACAATTGTAGTGTCTTAAGAACATCAACCTCACCTAAAAGCGCTGGCAAACCTTTAATTTGATCCATTGGTACTTGAATGCGACTCATTTGGCTTGATTCATGAATTCGCTCCTCTTTTTCGGCTCAATCACTACTTCTTCTAATAGTTTATCTGGATGGAGGTGAAACTCAATCGTTGTATCACGCTTATGATAAAATTGAAGCACCATGGGCTCATAACCCACATACGAAGCTACAAGCATGACACTATCTTGCCCAAGCGTTAGGCTATAAAATCCGAAGGTATTGGTGGCAGTTCCATCATAATCAACTCGATTAAAAACATTCGCACCAATCAAGTACTCTCCCGTATTCGCATCTTTTACATACCCGTTAATGGTAAATTTTTGAGCCCATAATAGGACAGGGCTCATAAGCCACCATAACAGTGGCAAATGAATTCGTCTCATGGTTAAGTAGTCAGGTTAATTAGGGTTATACCTAATAGACGTAAATTTTACCAAAAATGTTGTATGGCAACCAAAAATTAAATAAAAAACAAATTTTGCTAATTTCATGCATTATTTAATTTATTTTGAACATAATTAGCAAAATTAATTCATTAAGCTAAATAATTGATAAAACCTAAGTAAAAACCATTTATCACAAATTCATGAGGTTAATCCCCATCATTATCTTGATAAGTAATTAAAATGCCCATAGCAGAAGGTAAATCTGTTTTAAGTAAGATCAATAATTTTTGGATTTCGGTATAGGCGAGTTCTACAGGGTCAGGGTTATCTTTAATTTGACCAGATAGTGGGTCTTGCAATTGCTCAAGGTGCTGAATGGTTGCGTCCCATTGTGTTTTAAAAGCAGCTGAAAGAGTGGTTTCGTTATGTACTGCATTAAGCGCAATAAGGTAATCGTCAAGCCCAGGTCCATCACCACCACCAGTAGTTTGCCCATAATAAAGGCGTTCATGAGCTTTGATATTTGCTAAGGCAAAGGGCAAAGAGTTTCCATAATAATAAGCTTCCACTTTATAAGGCAAAGGCGTTCCTAAGCTGCGTTTACCTAAAGGAATACCGATTTTTGCATTTTTAACCAATTCGTAATCAAAATTTAGCTGATTGACGAGCATACCCAGAGAACTCCCCACATCAACACCTGTGTTCGACACAAATGCTTTGAGGTAATTGTCACCTGAAGTAACCCACGCCTGGTGAGTAGATTGAGCGCTTTCCTTAAGCTCTGAAGTAATAGCAAGTAAATATTCTTGATAAGTTGAATTTTGAAAGGCATTTAGCAAGTCTTCGTCCGTAAAAATCCCATAGAGAATATAATCTAGCGCTGGGAAACCCTTCGCATCTATTTGGTTCACAGCGGATAATTCATTTTCTCCATTCATTAAATTTTCCTTTACCTGAACCGTATCAACCGGAAAAGTATTGGTATTGGCTCTCAAAAGTAATTGCGCTGCTGGGCCGAATTCATATGGAGAACAATCCTGCCAACTTAAATACGCTTCATACCAAGCAGTACGTAAAATGTCCAAGTTTGGTTGGTCGATATTATTTATAAAGTTTTGAGCTGCTTTATGCAGAGCATCGGTCTTTTGCTGATAAGTCTGATAACTTGGAATAATTATTTGCTCCCCAATATGCTCGAGCATAGCTGCGCGATCAAAATCAATAGCCGAACCCGGTTCGCTATCCTTACAACCGTCTAAAAACAAACAAATTACAACCAAAACAAATAATTTACCTATAACTCCAAACCTATTCATGATATCAATTTTAGATTATAGCATCAAAATTAATGTTATTTTTAATTAATTTAAATAAAAATAAGGAAAAATTAGCAGAAAGATCGTGATTATAAATTGTACAAAAAATCATTTCCTAATTGGAAAAACATTAGATAGTGATAAATATTTGAAAAGTACAATTTGGGTTAGGGATATAAAAGGCCAGCCATTTATGGCTGGGTCCCTTGGGACGGAACCCTTTTTTAGCCTGGTCTTGGTATCAAATTTATTTTAATACCAAGATTCGCCCAAATAAAAATACCAGAAAATATTATCACAATATACTATATATCAATTTTTTACACAACATCAACAAATTTAAAAAAACATTGTTTTCAAAAAGCAACATTTAAAACCAACAATCTCTTCGTTAATATTCTAAATACTATTTTAAACTTAAGCTTAAATTTTCAATACTTAACAATCATAATAATAATACAATAAATCCATTCAAACTCTTGCTAATTAATAAAGAAAATACGTCCTTTAAAAAAGGAGCTTAAGCTTATTTCTGTAAACTAAATTGATAAGCTAAAAAACATAATATATGTGCTACAACGTTCAAACCTTAATTAAATCCCAGGTGAAACGTGCCAAAAGACTAGGCGCCTACGAGGACCTCAGCGAACTCCAAAAATTGCTAGACGATACAATCACTGATTATTATGTGGTATCAGGATATGCTCATCCTCAAATGGTGATTTATAAAATGAACCAGGCAGATACGCCTGTGCTGGCCCGTTGGGGGCTCATTCCACATTGGGTGAAAGATAAAGAAAAGGCCCTTCAATTAGCCACACGAACGCTAAACGCAAGAGGTGAAACAATTTTTGAGAAACCAGCCTTTAGAGATGCCGCTAAGACTGGCAGGTGCCTCATCCCCATTGAGGGATTTTATGAGTATCATCATTACAAGGGCAAAGCATATCCCTTTTTTATATTTAGAAAGGATCGAGCCACCATGTATTTAGGCGGGCTAAGCAGTGAATGGGTAGATCGTGAAACAGGTGAAATTTTTGAAACCTTTACGATTGTGACGACTGTCGGAAATGAATTGATGCGTAAAATTCATAATAACCCAAAGGCCAGTGGACCACGTATGCCTGTAATTTTAGAAGAACAAGACGCTGAGCAGTGGCTCCAGCCTATATCAAACAAAACTCACCAACTAAACTTGCAAGAGGTGATTCAGCCCCTTGACACAAATGAACTTGAAGCGTATACTGTTCGTAAACTTCGAGGTAAGGATTCCGTTGGCAATACAGCACTAGCAAGTGAACCATTTGAGTATGCTGAATTAATTGATTTTTTTAATTTTGAATAATTTTTGCTAATTTCATTCAATATTATTCATAATCCAGCATTTTTGTTTGTAATTTATTGTGTTAAATACCCTAAATTTTGCTTTATTCATTAAAACTGTTGCTTCTTGTCGAATTATAGGTTTACTTTACATATGTGCTTTTTTGCACAAATTTTAGTTTATTTGTCCATATTAAAATAGTTCCTTTCATAAATAATGAATGTATTTTAAACAAATAAACTCAATTGCCAATCTTATTTTTATAAAATTAGAGGTAGTTGTTGGCAAAAATTTAAAATTAACCCCAGTATGGAAAGTACAGTAGCGGTGGAAGAACAAGCCTCAATCAGACAACAAAATACTCAAAAATTCTATTCGGTATTAACCCATAGGGTTTCTCAGTATTTTAAAGAAAATAATATTTCAAAACACGCCAATGGAACCATGATTGCCAAAACGGTTTTCATACTTTTTGGCACCATTGGAACGTATGCCTTACTTTTAAGCAATACCTTACCAGCATGGGCCATGTTGATCGTGGCTATGGCAAACGGGTTTTTCACGGCACTAATTGGGCTGAACATTGCTCATGATGCCATTCATGAGGCCTATTCCTCCAAGCCATTTGTCAATAAAGCATTAAGTGTTTGTTTTAATATCATTGGCGCGAATGACTATATTTGGAGAATCAAGCATAATCTCATTCATCATACCTACACCAACGTACCAGGTTATGATGATGACCTGGAGAATTCCCCGATCATCCGTATGAACCCCAAGCAAGAGCTTTGGTGGATCCATCGTTTTCAGCATATTTATGTGTTTTTCTTATATCCACTAGCTAGTCTTTCGTGGGTATTTGCGAAGGATTATTCCAATTTTTTTAAAACCAAAATTGGACAGTATGATAACTCCAAAAAGCCTGCTATTGAGTGGTTTCGATTAATATTTTATAAAATAACCTATTATGCCATATTCATTGTGATACCTGTCATGGTTATTGAGTTGCCTTGGTATTATTTATTGATCGGATTCATTGCTTTGCACCTGGTTGAGGGGCTAACGCTTTCACTAGTATTTCAGCTAGCGCATGTCGTTGAGCATGCTGCTTTTCCACTAGCAAGCGATAAAGGTAAGCTTCAAAAAGGATGGGCTGAGCACCAAATGTATACAACAGCAGACTTTGCTCGAACCAATCCTGTTGTCAACTTTTTGTTTGGTGGACTTAACTTTCAGATTGAGCATCATTTGTTTCCAAAAGTATGCCATGTGCATTATCGTAAAATCGCACCAATCGTAAAATATACAGCAGAGGAATTTGACTTGCCCTATATCGAAAATCCGACATTTTTCGGTGCATTGAAATCTCATGTAAACCTTATGAAGGAATTCGGACGAACCCAAAATCCGGTATTGAGTTTTTAGTTTTTTGGTAAAATTCAGTTAATTTTTGAATATATTTTGCAAATTTTATTCAAAATAAGAGCTCAAAATCAATTTCCTGAACTTTTAATTACCCTTTTTGCCAATCGGGTTATCGTATACTTTGGGCTATAAATAATCGATTTAATCAAACACACCAATGCCAACCTATATTTTTTGTTGGAAAGGCAGACATTGATCGCAATTAAATAACTTAGAGCTGCACTAATATTTAATCTTTTACCGTATTTTAATTTACAAGGCTTATCATTAAGTAAATATTTATAAACTAAGTCATATGATTTTTTAATCTTATTAGGATCTAAGTTATTTAAGCTTCTGTTATCATGCTCAACAACTATACTTGTGCATTCATTTACAATTAAAAATTCAAACCTGGACGCCAATATTAACCACAGATATAAGTCCTCTGAGATGGTAGCGTATTTACTATTAATAAATTTATATTTCTTTATGATCTTATTGGGGATAAAAAGACTACTACAATGAAATATATTTTCATAAGGTAATTTTTCTAAATCTGTTGTATCATTTTGTGATTGAAAAATAATCTCCCCCCTATTATTGATAATTTTATATCCAAGATGAATGATTTTTCCATCAGCTATGGCATCATACTTGTATGCTTTCTCCAAATGCGTATTCAAAAAATAGTCATCCGCATCAAGAAAGACAATATACTGTCCTTCAGCCTTGTCTATACCAAAATTCCTTGCTATACTACGTTCTTCATTCTCCTTTTTAAAATATTTAATTCGTCTATCCTCAATACTTTTTACAACCTCATCGGTATTATCAGTACTTCCATCATTTACTACAATCAATTCAAAATCATCAAATGTTTGATTTAGAACTGATTGTATTGCTTTTATAATCAAATTTGCTCGGTTATATGTAGGCAAGATGATCGAAAAAAATGGTTTACTCATAGTATTCTTCGTCAATAATTCACTTAAATTAAAAAATTTTATTACGTTTCTAATGCAACCAAAAAATCCTGAACAATTTGCTCGGTTTTAAAAAACATTTCTTTAATATTCTTTATATTTTCTGTTGAATGCTTAAAATTCTGATTGATCAATTCAATTTTCTCTATTAACTCGTTAACAATAAAGTCTTTATCAACCCATTCATTTACTTGCTCGGTTTGTTTGATATAATCCGTAATTTTATTATTAATACCTATGCCCACACAAGGAATCCCAATAATATTGGATACTACAAGACCATGAAATCTCATCGAAATCATGCAATCAACCTCGGATAGTTCTTGCAAATACTCTACCAAAGGTTGCTCATTAGGTCTCCAATATGTTATGGCATTTTCTGTAAGATCTTGTAATTTAACATCATGTAACTCACTAAACGCAAAAAACCTTGTTCCAATTCCTCTTTGAGTCAATAAAGAATGTAATTCATTAAATTTAATCATATGTTGCTCAGCATCATGCTGCCAACTCATTAAAATAATTCCTACGGTTTTGATATCATGATTGGTCTTCTTTTCATAAAGCTCAGGAAGGTAAGATTTACAATATACTACATCTGAAATTTGTTGATAAAAACCTTTATATTTTATTTTTTTTAGATAATATTTGCTTTCCATGTCCCTTATTAGAAATCCATCTATCGCCCCAATTTTCAAGTATAATCTTACAAATTGGCTTGAATTAACATCAAAAGGTCCTACATTGTTCCCGATGGCATAGTTTTTATCAAAAGTAATATTTGATTTTTTGCGCAAAATAACTCGAACTATTTTTTCAAAACGATACGCCGTTTTTGGCGTAAATAAATTGATAATTCTATTAATAATTTTTTTTAAAAATGACGCCAAAGTATAATCAAAAAAGACGCCCCCTCCCCCATTAATTACCACATCAAAATGTCCTTTATAAGTCCAGTCAATAATATGTTTTTTATCTATATTTAGTAAACCTTTCAAGTATTGATTATAATTTTTGTGGGTATGATTCAGTTGAAAATTAGAGTTATTTTCAGTTGCATTTGAAAAAACATAGACCTGGGCCTCAGGAAACATTTTTTTTAGAAGTCTATAAAAAAATAAACACAGCAAGTCATCCCCAAAATTCCCAAAACCATA
>JAUIFR010000102.1 GCA_030430325.1 Bacteroidia bacterium
CCAGACTTTGCCACACCAAAGCATATTCAACTTGCAGCTAAAGCAGCCATCGATGAAGGAATCTATTTTTCATATCCACCTGTGGCTGGTTATCAGGATTTAAAAGAAGGGATTTGCCAAAAATTCAAGCGGGACAATAACCTGGACTTTACCTCCGATCAGATAGTTGTATCAACTGGAGCAAAACAATCCATTGCCAATGTTGTTTTAAGCATTATCGACCCAGGTGATGAAATAATTGTTTTTACGCCCTATTGGGTAAGCTACGTGGCCATTATTCAATTGGCAGAGGGCCAGCCCATTTTTTTAAAGGGAGCACTCGAAAATGACTTTAAGATAGGTGCCGAGCAGCTTGAGCAAGCCATTACATCAAGGACAAAAGCCATCATCTTCTCATCCCCATGTAATCCGACTGGCTCAGTTTACAGCAAAGAGGAGCTAGCCAACCTGGCAGAAGTACTTAAATACCATGAGCAGATTACAATTATCTCGGACGAGATCTACGAATATATAAATTTTGAAGGAATGCACCATAGCTTGGCTCATCATGAAGAGCTACGTGATCGCACGGTAATTGTAAATGGTTTTTCGAAGGGTTTTGCCATGACGGGTTGGCGGTTGGGATATATTGCAGCTCCAAAAGCCATAGCAAAAGCCTGCGAGAAAATGCAAGGCCAAATTACCTCTGGTACCTGTAGTATTGCCCAACGAGCAGCAGTAGCTGCCATAACTGGCCCCATCGAACCCTGCTTAGCTATGAAAGAGGCATATCTGAAGCGACGGGCATTAGTTGCAGCATTACTTGATGATCTTCCTGGGGTTGAAGCTAATTTACCCCAAGGAGCCTTTTACTTCTTCCCAGATGTATCCTATTATTTTGGACGCAGTTACGGTCACTGGACCATACAGAACGCAGATGATTTATGTCTGTATCTATTAGAAGAAGCAGGTGTATCACTCGTAACAGGTAATGCATTCGGTGAACCAAATTGCATTCGTATATCATATGCTGCCAGTGAAGCTGCACTTGAAGCCGCATTTATTAAGTTAAAACAAGCACTTGAGTTATTAAACTAATGCATTCATTAGAGCAACTTTTCCAGCAATTTAATTCATTAAAAGTATTAATCATTGGAGATGTGATGATTGACTCTTACATTTATGGTAAGGTGAGTCGCATTTCCCCTGAAGCACCAGTACCAGTAGTTCATGTTACAAAAAAAGAAAAACGACTGGGAGGGGCCGCCAATGTGGCACTAAATATTAAGGCGCTTGGAGCTCAACCAATTTTGTGTAATGTTATTGGAGATGATGCCCCTGGCAAGCTATTCATGGATTTGTTACAAAACCATAACATGAGAGCAGAAGGTATTATTCAAAGCAGTGAACGTCAAACCATCATCAAAGAACGTATTATTTCTGGATCTCAACAAATGTTACGCGTTGATTATGAGCAAAATATACCTATAGGAAAGGGCGAACAAGAGCAATTACTCCAACGCATTAGGCAGCTCATTCGGCAGGTTGATGTCATCATTTTTGAAGACTACGATAAAGGTGGTATCACACCAACGCTAATCCAAAAAACCATACAATGGGCCAATGAATACAACAAACCAACGGTGATTGATCCCAAAAAAGAACATTTTTTAACTTATACCAATTGCCACTTATTCAAACCAAATTTTAAGGAATTAGTTGAAGGACTAAAATTGGATTTGAAGCAAAATGATGAGGAAGGCCTCAAAAATGCTTTGCTACAGCTTAAAAGTAAGTTAGATGCAAAAAAAATCTTGATTACACGCTCAGAACTTGGCATGATGCTTTTAGATGAAATGGGGACGTACCACAGTATTCCAGCACATATTCGAAATATCTCCGATGTGTCAGGAGCAGGTGATACAGTCATCTCTGTTTCAGCACTTGGTTGTGCGTTAAACTTACCAGATAAACTCGTTATAGAACTAGCTAACTTGGCTGGTGGACTAGTATGTGAGCATGTTGGTGTAGTGCCAATTGATAAGCAAAAGCTCCTTGAAGAGGCAAAAAAATTAGAGCTCTAAAGTTTGTTAGAAGCTTCAGCATCGAATTAATAGAACGTTTTATAGATGTTTTTCAATTTTATTGAATGATTTTTGCTAAATTTGTTTATTTAAGTATACAGATTCTGGCAATGGTTCGGGGAACCTGCGCCAGGATAAGACCTTTAAAATAGATGAATTTAGCCAATTTTATTCATAGATTGGCATATTAATGGGCTGAGTTGATAGTATGAAAGCGTGATATTTTTAGAGATTAACTTACAATTGAAAAAATAAGAAGTAAATATAAAAAGAAACTCATCGCATTAATACTAAATAGAATAATTGAAATTGAATAAATATTTGAGTTTCTATATTTAAATTTTTTAATATCATTATATAGTTTAACCAAATAACAACTGGTTAGTGTCAACATAATTAGAATTGGAATTCCTAACGTAAATATAATTAAAAAGAGACTAAACAAACCCCAAATGAACAATAAAACATAAATAACAATATTAATAATGATATACATGCCTACATTTATCTTAATTGACGGCTTATTTTGGGGCAAATCATTATCCATTTTACCCATTTTTAATTTAACATAGGATGCAATGAATAAGCCAAATCCATAAATAACTATAAAAAGGCGATCACTTTCTGATATAATTGTATATAAGCTTCAATTGCTCTATTCCAACTAAATTGCTGAGCATAGGCTTTTTGAGATGCACTAAAGTTTTGATTTGATGATACCTCTTCTAATTTTTCATTCATCAGCTTTGCCATATTCTCACAATCCCAATCGTCAAAATAAAAGGCCTGTTCCCCTCCTATTTCTTGCAATGCTTCCTGTTTACTCAAAAAAGCAGGGCGCCCGGCCAGCATAGCCTCAATTACTGGCAAGCCGAACCCTTCAGCAAGGGATGGAAACATAAATGCCGTACAATTTGAATAGCACCAAAACTTGTCCTCAGTAGATATTTTACCTGGTAATATCACCTGATTTTGAAGCCCCAGGGCTACCACTTGATCTTTAATGTACTGCCCATATTTAGTATCGGAATTACCTGCTAATACGAGCTTATAATCAGGAAAACGAGACATAATTGGCAGTAAAACTTCAAAATTCTTTTTGGCATTAAATATTCCAATGGAAAAGAAAAACTTCCCTTGAATAAAAGTTGGCTTAGTGGCATGCTCAAACTCCCTTAAACTCACCCCATTTGGTATTACTTCTATAGGTTTACCTTTTAAATCAAGATGCATCTGAACCTGCTCCTTCGTATATTCTGAGATCACGGTAATAGCAGTTGCTCGATCAATATTCCGTTGTAACTTTTTAAGATAGCGGGCTTGCTGCTGCGTATTTTTCTCCACCAAAAAGTTTAAATCATGAATGGTTAAGATCCATTTTGTTTGGTTAGGTGGTAAATGGGCCGGAAATTGATGCAAACTATGCCAAAGCGCATACGATCGACCCCATTTTGGTAAAAACCGTCTTCGCCAATTTGCCTGTATTAGCTTTACATCAGAAGACCAAGTTCCCTTTGTTTTAAGTTGATGCACTAAAAAATATACCTGCCAGTCTGCTGGTATTCGTTGCACGAATTCTTCTCCAAACTGTATTGAAAATTGACCTAGGCCTGAATTTAGGTCTTTGGTTTTGTATAAATCAACTACAATATCTTGCATGCCTTGCCCAAAATTTAATGCAACAACACAAAGATAACAGATTTGCATTAATTGCAATTTAACCTCACTGTGCAATGTGAAAGTTTTAATGCAGAACTTTGTTATAGAACTTCCCTTAGTTGAATAAGCTCTGTAAAATTAATTGAAATATCTTTAAATATATCCTCTGCATAACGCTTAATATGACGAAATCGATACATAATAGTCTGCTCAGCAGAATCTGAACCCAAATGATGGCTACGAGCGCTCAACTGTTCTGTTACAAAATCATGCATACTATAATTATTAGAAGTAGCTGAATAACATGCACCCCGGTACGATCCAACCAATAATAGGCACCATAAGACCCTTTTAATGCTCCAAGGCGTAATAATACCCTTTATCCAATTGCTTTTTGTGCACATTTATTTTTTGTGGGTAGATCGTTATATAATGCGACGTATCAGGTATGCTAAATAGTGCCTGCCCACTCAATATACCTTCCACATTAGGGAAGACTGCCTCATGATGCATGATTTGATTCTCTTTCATGAAAACCAACCTACGCGCTACATCCTCAAAGTATGGATAAGAAGTACCCATCACATCCTCAATTTGAGACAAAGTAGCCGTTTCTCTAAAGACATAAAGCACCTCCCAATCAAAATCCGTAAATTCATTCAAATCAATCTGCATTTGATCATTTTGCATATGTTGGGCTAAGTGCACTTCAATTTTTTCCTCAAACGGGGTTTTATATTCCTGACAAGACATAAACGATAACATGATCAATAAATTTAGCCACTTCATCACTTAAAACTTAATACTTCTTGCTTCACGCATGTATTCTTCTGCCTGACGCTTTGCTTGTTCATCCCTGGTCTTCTGCTCCCCTTCTGTAAACCCATCTTCATTCAGCTTTTTGATCACTTTGAGTGCTTCTTGATACTGCTTATCCGAGAGGGGTATCAACTTTACATGATAATTTATGGTATTTCCTTCATCATCTTTTTCTTCCTGTGCTACCCAAAGGCCATGTTGACGATACTGCTCTAATACTTTAAGTGCAAGCTCCTGCATATCGGCATCCTTATTTTGCTCTCCGATCCTTCTTCCAATGATATTGTTTAGCAGGTCTACCGTTTCATCTGCTTTTGAGAGCGAAGTAAAGGTAGTATTAAGGTTACTGCCAAAGATTGTATACGGATTTTCTTCATGTGCATAACCTATTTCCTTAGCTATTTCTGACCCAAATTCACTGGCAATTTCTGCCTGCCATAACGTATGCCTGAATGCATTTACTTGTGATCCCTCATGCGCATCATTTTCATGTAACCCAATTCGAGTAGAAAACCGAACCGCATTGGTAGAAATATTCGTACTCCCTTTACTTACTTTTCCAATTTTATATGCTGCAACAGGGTGCCTAGCCATAAAACCTAATGTTCGTGCCTTTGAGCCCATTTCAATATGACCTGGTCCTTTCGGTCCCTTATCGCGCACCTCAAGTTCAGCTTGTTGTTTAAAAGCTTGCACATTATCTGGACCAACTAAAAAAGCAATTTGCCCATTTTTTTCTTTATAAGCAGAGTAATACACAATTTTATTATCTGCATCCAAATGAGGCGTAAGCGTATAGCCACCAGGACAATCTTTAGCATGACCGCTTAGAGCTTTCACTGCAGCCGAAATCTTAGCTGGATCTGTATCACCAAACTTGTGTATGCCTGAAAGTGCCTGATCCGACACTTCTAGTTTATCAGAATCAATTATATCCGACTGTTGTTTGCCTGTGCTGCCCGACATTATTTGCATGAGTTGACTAGCTGGATCAAACATAGATACTCGCATATTTGATGCCCTAAGTCCAGGATCTGAAAATCCTGTGGGTGGGTCATTAAATGCAAATTGACTAGCTAAGGTTTTAGACATGAGTTAAATGATTTAATACTCCTAATATACTAAATGTTTACAAATAGTTAGACGTTAAGGTTTATTTTTTAATTCCAACTCCTAACGTTTAAAATTTACTATAAGCCTTCTATTTATAAAACTTTTTAGCATATTTTATATTTTCAACTGTAAACTTTTTTTAGGACGAGACATCGGTCGGTACCTCCGGCTTCCGCCTCGATAGTCTAACCCAAATTGCATTATTCTAATTTTATTATACAAATTTAATCTCGAACTGAGGTAATATTACTTAAAAATTCTATACTTTAAACTAACTAAAGATTGAATGGTAATACCATCACCCTCTGAAGAGGCCATACCCGGAATAAAGCTTATTGGCCCGATGTATTGGTTCATAATCATTTTACCAAATTGCAGACCAACACTAATACGGAGCCTTGGTGGCGTAGGCACAAACTTGTTGATACGCTTATTTATGCCCAGATCATGCGCATCGGTAAAAAATCCGGATAGTAAGAAACTGCTAACATTAAATGAGTCAAAATCCCTTTCCAATCTAAACTTCTCATTTAATTGTTGAGCGTCAAAGTGAATATAATTAAATTTTGTTTGGAAAATAAGTTTAGCCTGGCGCTCCATATCACGAAATTGATACAGTATAGTTTGTTGCTGTGAGGTATTGGCCAAATTGGTATTTTCTTCTTGAAGCTGTTCTAAAATCAGATCATGCGTTTGGTAACGATTTGATGGCGCAGAAAAACATATACCAAAATGCCAAGTGGCCATGATAAAGCAACAACCTGCCCAATCATTGCTCCAATATTTAATAATTTCTCTTATCCAGTTTTTTGCGTACATTTATTTTTAAGGCTAGGTCGTTACATAATGTAACATATCAGGTATGCGAAGTAGTGCCTGCCCGCTATTATTAGCTTCAAACACAGGGGAATACCTCATCGTACTTTTTCAAATATACCTACACTTAATAACTGTAGAATGGTGTAAAGTTCCTATTTCAAATAATATTACAAATAAATTTCAAATTATCAATTATTAAAATTAAAGAATACCAAGTAAATTTTACCCGAAAATTTCCTCCAATTCTTTTTGAAATATTTTAGATTTGTAGATTCAATGCTTGTATTTCCATTGGTCAAAAAACATATCCTCCATATCGAATATCACTATAACTTTGAGTTATATGCATTACTTTGCCCGCTAAAAGAGTATAAATTAGCCTGGCAACTAGGTCGTGCACTGGGTATGAATTTTAGAAAAGATAAAGATTTAACAGTGCCCTACACGCGTGGCGATTTATTGTATTTATCAAATCTTAGCTATAAGACAGATTACTATAAATTAATGCTAGTTAAAAACAGGGTATTGAACCGTCAAAATGTATTTTTAATACCTGAAATAAAAGAATTTGATTATTTTTTGCATATACGCCAGCAAGAAGATGATATGCTCGACATGGTCCTCATCGAGCATCAAGTTTCGCGTTTAGAAAGTATTGTACTTTGCCAAAAAATTAATGCCGCGCAATTGCCTTCTAGGGCCAATTTGTTGTTTGATTAAAACTGATGTTTATACATAATTTTAATCCTAACCTTAACATTTGAGCATTTAATAACATTAAGAACATGAGAAGCATTCCATGCTAATACCTTAATCATTTTTAAACCTTAACCCGTTTTTATGAATTTTTTAAAAGGTATAGATGGAATGAAAGCATTCCGTGCTTCTGCTATGAAAAAAGCAGTAAAAAAACCTACAAAACAAGGCCTAAGATATTCCATGAATGACCGAGAAAGCACACTCATGAAGTACATGAGCCTTAGTACCAAAAACACGAATGAGTCTCAGCAAATCAATTATATGCAAGGGCAAGGGCAAGACCATGAACAAGAGCACGAGCATCAAGCTGATGAACAACAAGACAATTATGATAATGGTTGGAATTTTTTTGAACGCGTAAGAAAATTGCTATCAATAGTCCGAAAAACGGCAAGTAACCTAATAAAAAAAGTATTGGAAATTGGTAAAAAAAGAGCAGAAAATCAGCTTGATGAGCATGAACTTGAAGAGGTGGAAGAGGAAGAAGAACAAGAACAAGAGCAAGAACAAGAGGAAACTACTCCTGAAAACGATGATTTTACTGGAAACACTTGGGATCCTGTAACTACCGAGAGAATTGCGTCATTGGCACCACATGTCCAAGAGCCTGCAACTATATTTATCAATCGTGTAGAGGCCGAATTAGGCATTCAATTAAGGGTGATGTCAGCACACCGTAGTTTTGAGGAGCAAGATGCATTATATGAACAGGGCCGTACAACACCTGGTAAAATTGTTACGAACGCTCAAGGTGGAGAAAGCCATCATAATTATGGGCTTGCCATTGATGTAGTCATTATGGAAAATGGGCAACCTGTGTGGGAGCCTATCCCTGAAAATGTCGCCCAGATTGCTCAAGAGCTGGGGTTTCGGTGGGGCGCGGAATGGGACGACCCAGCTCACTTTCAAATGGGTGAAATTCCTTCCTAAGGAATATTTTTCAATTATATTAGCAAAAATCATTGAAATTTTAAGGAATTTGAGTTAAACCAAATCCATTTGTCGAAGAGGCATGCTTTCGTGCTCTTCACGTCCGCTAAACAAAATACGGATGGTACGAGACAATATGATAAGGTCTAAGAACAAACACAATTTCCGAACATAGATGGTATCCATATTAAACCGTGCCTTCCAGTTTAGTGCATTGGCACCTTTAACCTGAGTAAGGCCTGTGATACCAGGTTTTACTTGTAGGCGCTGATAATCCTTACAGCGATAATAGGGTAAATACTCGGGCAGTAACGGCCTTGGGCCAATCCAACTCATCTCTCCCTTTAAAATATTAATAATTTGTGGTAGCTCATCCAATGATCTTTTTCGAAGCCATCTCCCAAATGGCGTAACTTTGCCATTAAATATGGATTTAAATTTATACATTTTAAACAATTCTCCTCCCCTGCCCACTCTAAGTTGAACAAAGAAAGGTCTACCACGCGTAACGCATAATTGCAGGACCAATACGCATAAAAACAACCATCCCCCAAAGATCAGAAAGCAAATAGTAAGTAATCCGTCCAGGGTGGGTTTCACCAACTTTGTATACATTTTTATCGAAATAAGGCTTTAATCGTAAACCAAATTATTTTTAAGTCTGTAAAGAAACTCTGACTTTCTATATATTTCAAGTTTAAACTTAATTTTTTAGGTAATATTTCATGAATATAATAATTTTCTGGATTATTAACACGTCCCAGCAGTTGATTTTCATCAACAAAAGTAATAGAAGCAAAATCAGAAATTCCCGGTTTTACCAGTAACACATCACGTTGTTGTAACGTATAAAGAGCTACATACTTGGCTACCTCTGGCCTTGGTCCCACTATGCTCATCTCACCATGAAGCACATTCCAAAGTTGTGGTAGTTCATCTAATTTATATTTACGCAAAAACTTACCTATGCGCGTAATCCGTCGATCTTGATCACCAATAGTGAGTAGCCCATTTCTATGCGAACCTGTATGCATGGTCCTAAATTTCACTAATTGAAATGGCTTACCATTTTTACCAATCCTAGTTTGATTAAAAAAAATAGAACCTGGACTGCTTAATTTTACAAAAACGGCCATGATAAGCAAAAATGGACTCAATATGAGCAGTCCAACAGCCGAACAAATAATATCAAATACTCGTTTGCTCATTGGGTTTAACTTGTTCTAATGCCTGGTTAAACATTAACTTTTGATAGGCTCTTGAAAGCGTTTTCACTATAAATGAAAGCTGCTTCTCATGTAAATTCGGATAAATAGGCAGTGAAATTTCATTTTGATAAAGTTCCCATGATTTTGGGAAGTCTGCCATCTGATATCCTTGCTCCTTAAATAGCGTGAGCATTGGCAATGGGATAAAATGCACATTCGTATGTATACCTTCATTACTCAAAAACTCCATCAACATATTACGTTGTTGCTCTGTAATGCCATCAATACGAAGTGAATATACATGACACGATGACTGCCGTTTTTCATCTTCAGCTTTTGGCAAAATGGCCCAATCAAATTGAGCTAATAGTTGGTTATAATATTTAAATAAAGCCCTTCTCTTTGGTAATAAAATGGGCTCATATTTCTTTAGTTGAGCAATGGCTATTGCAGCACAAATATCTGGCATATTTGCCTTAATGCCCGCATATTGTATATCATATTGCCAAGCACTCCCCTTTTGTTTGGTAAAGGCATCTTTGGTTTGGCCGTTGAGCGCATACACCTTTAATTCCTTATAAGTATTATAATTATTAATGCTAGAGGGTAAATTTAGACAAATGGCACCACCTTCAGCTGCTGTTATATTTTTTACAGCATGAAACGAAAATACAGACATATCAGCTAATGAACCTGTCTTATTTTGCTGGTAAGATGCCCCAATGGAATGTGCTGCATCGGCAATGATCGCAATCCGTCCTAATTTTTCTTGAAACAGATGGCCTGGGCTAAATTTATTTTTTATATCGGGTTGGTTCACCAACTTATATAATTCGGTATACTGACATGGCATTCCACCAAAATCTACCGGAATAATGGCTTTTGTTTTTGATGTGATGGCCTGCTCAACCTCTTGCATACTAATACAAAAATCATCCTGCACATCGACTAAAATGGGTTTTGCACCAGCTTGCATGACCGCAATTGCAGTCGCGGCATAAGTATATGCGGGTACAATTACCTCATCACCTGGCCCGATGCCTAACCATTTCAAGGCCAGAATGAGTCCGTTTGTCCCAGAATTTACGCACAATACTTGCTCTACACCAACGTATACAGCTAGCTTAGCCTCCAGCTCTTTTACTTTGGGTCCTGAAGTAATCCATCCTGAGCGCAGGGTCTCTTCAACAGCAGCGATGATGTCATCATCAATGTATGGTGGTGAAAAAGGTATGCTATTAATGGTATGTTTCAATTTGCTTCGATTTAATTAAAATTCGATTTTGGTATTATTATTGCTATGAAAATAGGTAGCATGTGTCAGAAAAAAAATAGAAAAATGAAAAGATTTGTACATATATGGGGTTTAATTGGGTTATGCGTTGTAAGTTCCTGTATTCCTACCAGTGAAAACCCAGGTTTGAGTAATGAGCAAGTGGTGGCTGGACTTAAAGAAGCACTGCAAGTTGGTACTGATACAGCTGTGAGTATCTTATCATTAACGGATGGGTACTATGGTGATGAGCTTGTTAAAATATTGCTACCAGATGAAGCTAATGTTATCATTGATAATATACAATTGATACCTGGTGGGGAGCAATTAGTTGAAGATTTAGTACTTAGAATTAATCGTTCTGCAGAGGATGCAGCACAGCAAGCTACACCAATTTTTGTGGATGCCATCACCAATATTACCTTTTCGGATGCCATGAATATTTTAAAAGGGCATGATACAGCAGCAACTGATTACCTTAAAGATAAAACATTTGATGATTTAACTTCCGCCTTTCTACCAGATGTTACCAATTCCCTAGAAAAACCGATCATCGCAGGACAATCGGCACAAAGTACTTGGCAGGAATTGACAAATACTTATAATGCATTGGCCATTATTTTACCAAGCATTGAGCCCATTGAGACAGATTTAGCATTGCATGTAACCGAAAAAGCCCTTGATGGTTTATTTTTAAAGGTTTCTGAAGAGGAAAAAAGCATTAGAGAAGATCCAGTAGCACGTGTGACTAGTATTTTGGAGCAAGTATTTGGTTCACTTGATGGATAAATAATAATAAAAAAGGATAATGCTCTAACATTATCCTTTAAGTTATAGGGGGAATGACTATCTTATTGCTGTAAGGGAAGGATTCGAACCTTCATGGAGGAGTTAGCCAGATGCCGGAAGGCAAATTGGTTTATGCTCAGTTCTCCACCCCCGAGACCGGAGGGCATGTCTGCCAATTTCATCACCTTACAGTATGCACAGAACTACTTTTTAATTCCGTTATTTAATGCAAGATAAACAAATTGCATTAAATTTTAAAATATTTATAATCAATTACATTAATTATTATTATATTTTTATATATTTGACTTCTATTTTAATAAATTATTAATTAAACTAAAAATTTGAGTTCATGTATTATGAAATCGACAAAATAGACCAGCAAATTTTAGCCTTGCTTATGAATGACGCCCAAATGGCTTATACTGATATTGCGAAAAAAGTAGGCGTATCAAGTGGGACAGTGCATGTACGTATGAATAAATTGATCGATGCGGGGATCGTAGAAGGATCAACTCTTCAAATAAATTATGGTCGCCTTGGGTATGATTTAACGGCATTTTTAGGTGTATATCTTGAGAAAAGCTCTTTATATTCCGATGTGGTTGCTCATTTAAAGCAAATTAAGGAAATCACACAAATTTATTATACGACAGGCACTTATGGTATATTTTTGAAAATAATTTGTAGGGATACGGCCCACTTAAGGGAGGTTTTACATGATAAAATTCAAAAAATTAATGGAATCGAACGCACTGAAACATTTATTGCATTAGAAGAAAGTCTTCATCGTCCCTTATTTTTATAATCTATTTGGATAAAATTGATAAAAAACGAATGGCTGCATTTAATAAGCCAAAATTGCATTTTGATAGGCAGGTTTGTAACCTAAATTGGTATTTTTTCGTATAATATATATAAGATATGAAGCGCTCTTTAGATTTACATACCATTAAAAAATTCGGTAATTTAGAACTACTAGCCAAGCAGTTGGTGGAGGGCTTTATTACTGGACTTCATAAATCGCCCTATCATGGGTTTTCGGTAGAGTTTGCCGAGCACCGTTTATATAATCCGGGTGAGAGCACCAAGTATATTGATTGGAAAATCTTTGCAAAGACCGATCGCCTGTATGTCAAAAGGTATGAGGAGGAGACCAACCTTAGGTGCCAATTGGTCATTGATTGTTCCTCATCCATGTATTATCCGCTTTCAAATAATGGTAAACTTAGCTTTAGTACCATCGCAGCGGCGAGTTTAGCCTGGCTATTGCATCAGCAGCGCGATGCTGTTGGCTTGATGACCTTTGCTGAGGCCCTGGAGTTGCAAACCGAAGTCAAATCTAACGCAATGCACGTGCACAACCTCATGTTGCAATTTGAACAATTATTAGAAGGTAAGCCACCTCCCCAAAAAACAACCGCTATCGCCCCTGTATTACATCAAATTGCAGCTAAAATTCACAAGCGCTCCCTTGTGGTGTTATTTACTGATATGTTTGGACAGAGCGAGCATCAAGATGACCTTTTTGCCGCACTGCAGCACCTCAAACACAAAAAACATGAAGTGCTCTTATTCCATGTTACTGACCACAAAACGGAGCTCCATTTTGAATTTAATAACCGCCCACATATATTTATTGATGTGGAAAGTGGGCAAAAAATAAAAGTTAAGCCGCATGAGGTAAAACCATACTATCAAGAGCAAATTAGTAAGTACTTTAAGCAAATCAAGCTTAAATGCCACCAATATAAAATCGACTTTATTGAAGCGGATATTGCCGGAGGGGTGAAC
>JAUIFR010000103.1 GCA_030430325.1 Bacteroidia bacterium
TACTACAGCCATTTGAGTTTGTTACAGTCACCGAGTAATCTCCTCCTTCCGTTACAGTAATACTTTGTTCAGTAGCACCCGTGCTCCACTCATAAGTATACCCTGCGGGAGCCGTAAGCGTTGTCTGCCCACCTTCACATAAAATGGTGGCACCATCTACTGCAATTTGAGGTGCAGAAGGTAAAGCATGAGCAGTCACGACAATTACCTCTGAGTTATTACTACACTGGCCATCATTAACTTGAACCGTATATTCACCTGATTCACTTACTGTAATCGATTGTGTATCTTCTCCTGTACTCCAAGCATAGGTTAACCCTTCTGGAGCAGTAAATGTTACTGATCCTCCTGCACAAAACTCCGTCTCACCATCTATAACAATATCTGCAGCCGGAAAATCTGTAAGGGTAGCATTAATTTGCTGACCAACAACTACTTCTGTTTGGCAGAAATCTGTTACTTCTACTACTTCATATGTTCCTGAAGCTGTAACCTTAATTACTGAAATAGCATCATCAACATCTACTGTTTGCTTATCGCCACCATCAAGCGTATAACCCACAGTCCAAGGACCAACACCTGTCAATTCAACCTCAAAATAAGCCTCGTTGGCACAAGCAACGATATCTCCTTGCGTAATAATAGTAGCCGTAGGCTTAGGATCTTGCTCAATGGTAATGGTAGCTGACTTAGTTACCGCTCTGCCATATTCATCCCAAACCGTAACATAAACAACACCTGATTCGGTAACCGTAAGTGTTGGTTCCTCCGATAAATCATGCCATAAATACTTAGCAAAATTACCTGGCTCTAGTGTCACAGCACAATACGCAGTTTGATCTTCAAGATTCACATCGGGCATTGGGTCGAAAACAAACTCAACTTGATCTTCGATCGAACAACCATTTAAATATTGATGCGTTAATGTATAGCTACTATTTTGTGTAACATATAAATATTGACCATCGTTATCAGCAGGCGTCCAAATAACTTGAGTGCCTGGCAATGGCTGAATATTTTGAATCGCGTTCACACCAATGGTCTCACCTTCAAATGCATACATAACATCTTCCTTGATTAATCCAGAACCGTCTGTATCTAAACTGGTAAATCCACCTGCAAACATATTATCGTTTGGAGTAAGTTCTTCACTTGCTGAAACAGAAAACATGATCTCATGCTCTCCAAACAAAATTGGAATAGAAGTGGTTGGGTTATACTGCATCACCTCACCAGGGTTCAAGTTCCCAACATATTGCTCAACAAATTCTTGCCCACCATCAATTTGATAGGTAATATCAAATTCAGTAATAGGTAATAAACCATTATTCTTTATATCAAAATTTAAATCTTGTGCATTCGTTAATCCACAACCTGAAACTGGCCCATCCAATGCAACTAAGTCTAATGTTTCAGGACGATCATAAATTCGAATATCATCTAAAGCAAAATCACTAGTATAATTCCCACCAGTGGTACCCGTGAACCTCAACCGTACCTCATCTCCAAATGGAGCTAAATCAATAAATGCTTGGTTCCATTCATTTCCTTGATGGCCTGTTTTAGACCAAACATTTAAATGCCAGGTTTCTGATCCCGCTTCATAAACATCAAGCTGCAATGTACCCATACCATCACCTAAATTATCACGCATATGATAGAAAAATTCTAAATATGGTTTGGCTAAATTATTGAGTCCAAGCATACAAGTACCCTCTAAAATGGCTACCTTATTTGGATATCCAGGAGTACTTGCTTCTACATATAAATAGTTGCCACTGCCCGTTGTATGATCTCCAAGTGGGCCGGTATTACCTGATGTAGTTCCACCAGAATTCATATACCATTGTATATCATCTTCAGAAGAATTACTCCAAGTAATTGGCTGATTATCAAAATCATCGAATTGCGGATAGTTGGTAATAGGGAAATTTGAAATTTCACCCTCTTTGGTGTTATTTTCGGCTACTTCGTCCCCATCTACTTCAACTGTAGCCACAAACGAATAAACATTTTCACCCGTTAAATCTACTGTTGTTGCAAAAGTATACTCAATGGTCTCACCTGAACTTAGAGATTGGTTAATGATCTCTTCAACTGGCTGACCACCATTAACAGCATACGTTACCTTAAAATCTTGGAATGCATCAATACCTTCATTATAAACGGTTACTTTGACCTCTTCTGCATTGCTGTAACAGCTTCCATTTGGCGGTAAGGTTAGATTTACTAACTCAGCATCTATTGTGGGTTTGTCACTTATTTTTACATTATCTACGGCAAACCCTGACCCCCAGTTATCTGGGCCACCATCATCATGCTTAAATCGGAACTTAATACAACCAACACCGGCATAAGCACTTAAATCAATGGCTACAGTTCGCCAAACAGGCGCTACTTCTAATTGCAATAACTCTACCCAATCTTGATTACCTACTTTTACTTCTACAAAAGCTAAAGACCCATAATCTCCATTATAAAAAGCATCAAACTCTAAGAATGGCTGTGCCATATTAGTAAATTCAAAACCTGGTGTAATTAAGTAATCATCCTTCATATCACAATCACAAACATCATCATTAGAAGCTGCAAACATGGAGTGTTCTGGGATTACAAAATAAGGGCTTCCCATGGTCAAGGCATTTGCATCACCAAAAAGCCAACCTGCCGATCCTGGATTTTGCTCTCCACTCCAGAATTCTGGAAAATCACCACTTTCGAAATCTTGAACATAAGGAAAATTAACAATATCAGCTGCATTATTTACATTTACAACTAAGTTGTCATTTTCATTATTTTCATCATCTCCATAAATAATACTAAGGTCAAAGGCATATGCTCCTTCTAAGGACAAATCCGCCTTAGCATTAAATATATACTCATAAGTTTCGCCAATTGGAATATTTATATTATTTAAGTCTTCTATTACGGCAACATTATCATCTACTTTATAACTGAGCTGAAAAGTAAAATCCTCATTAATACCACTATTTCGAATGACTACTTTGACCTCCTCCTCGCCTGTCAATCCACATCCTGACATCGGCGTTACTAATGATACGAACTCCAGATCATTTGTAAAGTCTGATATATTCTTAACGGCCACATCATCAATGGCAATGCCCTCATCATTTACTGCTTGATCCGTAGCAAAACGAAAACGAAAACGAACTGATGATTCGTTTAAAATCTCAGGCATTTGAACCTTGTAATCTTGCCATCCATCATTAGAGCCTGAAAACCAAGGCACAGGCAATATGTTGCTATCTGATTCATTGCTATTGTAAGCTACATTATCTACTTTTGACCAATTCTCATTATCAGTAGTATATTCAACAATCATGCCATCCCATGCCGGTTCGGTATATAAGTTCATTGAAAAAAACAATGTTGGGTGCGTCAGTCCGTTCACATCAATACATGGAGATTCAAGAACCATTTCAGATTGATCAGGATAATTACCATCTAAATTAGTCATAAAAGCATTTTGACCACTGTTAGCACCACTTAAGTTTGCTTGAGCTGGGGTTCCAAGCTCCCATGCATCATTACCACTAAGTGCTCGGTGGGTCCAACCATAAGTACCTGCTTCAAAATCAGTACTATATGGTGCAGCAATTGCGCCACTAGCCACTTGTAAACTGGTACTATTATTTTCCGCAGTAGGATCCTGCGCATAATTTGCTGATGCATCAATAGTAAATATACCGACTTGGCTTAAATCGGCTTTGGTCGGGAAATGCAAGGTAACTTCTTCTATTCCTAATAAATCCTCCACTAAGGTGATATCTTCCACAATATCCGGCCCACCATTAATACTATAGCTTGCCGAAATTATGGTTCCTGAAGGGATGGTCTGACATCCATTATTCCTTACACGTAAGCTCACCTGCTCTTCTGAAGATAATATGGTACACGCTGTACTAGGTGCAGTTATCGATAATGCTTGTAAATCAGACGCTAAACCTAATTTAGGATTAACTACAGCGATCGCCTTTGTATTGTTTAAATCATTCCCATCCCCATCCAGGTCAGCAGTAACCGATATATTATATGTACCACCACCAGATAAGTCAAAAGTTGCATTGGAGACATATTCTACACTATGGCCAATTTGCAGTTCTCCAGGTAAATTAAATACCTCATCAACTATATTCCCGTTTATATCAATTTGAATATTAATTGCCGTAACGGCATCTAATTTTGTATCTGTTCCGAAAAATTTAATCATGGCCTTTATTGGCTCAGCATTTGTTAAGGCACAACCATCAATTGGTCCAGTAATTGCAGTTACACCAATATTTTTTGCAGATAATGGATCTCCCACACCCACAGCATACCATGCATTAGCTACTTGTGCATATTCATTTGAGCCTATTCCATACAGGTCTTCGGCAGCTTGAAGTGAATAATAGCGAGCATCAATATATTCCGAAGTTGGAATTAAGTATTCCGTTAAATTTAGATAAGCAATACGCTGTGCGGCATCAATACCGATACCTTGAACATCATAATCATCATTATTATCATTAGTGCCGGTTCCCCCATCCACTAATAAGGCAAACCACTTGTTCTGTACACCACTATTTGTGTGTACCCCATAATTATCCGCAGGATTATTTTCTGTATCATGCCAGTTTATACCTTGATATGTATCTGGATCCCCAAATAATTTGGGGTACATCATATTTCGAACATCGATATCCCAAACTTCCTCATGCGAACGCTCCGGAAATGTGTAAAACTCCACACAAGTTCCAAAAATATCACTAAATGACTCATTTAGCGCCCCCATTTCTGCTTGATATATGAGCTGAGCAGTGGAACCTGTAACCCCATGCGAAAACTCATGGCTAACTGTAGCAATATCTACATATGGCGTACCACCAGCATCACCAAACTGCATATACACTCCATTCCATGATGCATTAAACCAATCAACCCCTACATGAATAAACCCAATCATAGCCTGCCCATTTGCATCAATACTATTTCGATTAAAAGTATCCCAGTAGTAATCATAGGTTTTTACTGCCCCAAAATGAAAATCAGTGGCCCAGTGATTTCCCTGTGGGTTAATTTGGTTCCAAAGTGTATCAGCATTTACAAAATTTGTTACCTGCTGAAAATCTATAGGTTGAGTGTTATTTGCATTTAACGTTTGTAATGGCACGCCATTCCCTTCGCCCAAGTTTTCTTCATTGTAAGTTGGAATATTTAATTTAAAACCTTCCTCAAAATGATCAACAATAATTTTTTGTTTTCCTTCATAAAGTGTATGTGCTGTTGCCTCAACTGTCTCGCGTACAATTTTATTACGCTCCCAAACGACTTCACCATCCATATTAATATAAAGATCAGCATGATACTCCGGGTCAGCCGCAAAAATATTGATCTTCCAAACCAATTCATTCTTATCAATACCAGGAATATGTGTACCAAGTATGACAAGCTCCGGCGTTGGCTTAAAGCCATCTTCCGATCCAGTAGTTAGCTTAGCAAGCTCTTTACCCTTAGGCAGCTCCCACATGTATTTGGAAGCACCTACTTTATTAAAAGCAATGTTAAGTGCTTTGGACTCCGACATACTAGCAGCTGTGCTAATATCAATGTCTTCCAAAATTTTACCATTTACGGACTTAAGTTTTCCGTTTTTCTCATGGAAAACAAGCTGAGCGGCCTCTACCTTTACGCCATTATGGTATTGATCCATACGATAATGCGTAAAGCCTATTTCATCACTACTTGTTTTGAATGTTTTAAGCTGATCTTCCTCTCCTAGGCCAAGCTCAGACTTATAAGAAGTAATGAATTCGTTGGCAGAAAGCTGAACTTGTTCATTCACTTTGATCAAACTTCCTTCGCCCATCACTATTCCTACCTCTTGCAAGCGCTCTAATCGCTCGACCGATTTGGCAGTGGATTTCTCAGGCTTGGGCGCTCCATAAGCTGTTGAAACAGCCATAAAAAGAGCCAATACCCAAGCGAAAAGTAAGGTATTTTTCATATTTATTAAAGGTTTTGTTTAAAGCAGCCTTTAAGTTAGGTCATAATTATGGCAAAAAAAAGACGTGAGTAATATTTTTTAGAAATTTATTCTTTTTTTTTAAAAAAATTCAATATAAAACAACTACAAATTGAACAAATTCGGCTTAAAAAAATATTTATATTTATATATCAGTAATTTATATTACTTAAATAATTACTGATGTATAACACACTTTATAGATCATTTATAATTCAATAAATTTAGCAAAATTCATTTATTTATTACAACTCAATGAATGCTTCTAGTATACTTTATTCAGTTACCGGCACCAAATTCTTATATTGCTCAAATCGGTTAAAAATTTCCTTCACATAATTCACGGGTTCCTCTCCCCTACAGTAACCCCACTTTACTTCTTCAAGCTCTTTGTATTTTTCTTCCGATTTCTTGGCTAAGTAATAGGCAACTTGCTGCCAATCAAGGGGGTCTTTTTTAAATTTAAGTGTAAGCCGGTAAGCATCCATCACATGCCCTTGCCCCACATTATAGCTTGCCAGTATGTATTTCAAACGAACGGCCTCATCTACCACATGATCAGCCCAAAATTGGTCAAGCCAGGTCAAATATTGTGTACCAGCTTGTATACTTTGACTTGGGTCCAGCGGATCCCTTGCACCATAAAGCTCTGCTGTGTGCGGAACAAGCTGCATTAGCCCTACTGCTCCCGCCCATGATTTTGCCTCAGGGTCAAATTTCGATTCTTGATAAATTTGTGCTGCCAACAGCCGCCAATCCCAACCAATCGACAGGGCACCTGCCTTGATAAGCGAATCATATGGTGATAAAAACCCCTCATTTTTTGAAAAAAACTGACTCTTTTTGCGCTGCAAAGAAGCCTTTTTATTTTTAAAATACTTATTGTAAATCACATAATAGGTGGGTTTCTTTTTCATACGCTTGATCCAATTATCGATCATCCCAAGGAGCTGGGGTGAGTTTTTTCGAACTGCCCAGGCTATTTTTTGAGAAAAACTGATAGGTGTTTGTACATCAAGATCGGGGTAATAAGTAGCATGAATAAGTGCCACATCTTCATCTGCCACGGTGTAATCTATCTCCCCATCAGCAACGCGCTGCATGAGATCCTCGGTTTGTAGTTGCCCAAAATCTTCTACTATTATAATATCTTCTCCTATTTCATCAGAAAGGTTTTTAAGACGCGCATAATGGGATGAACCCTTTCGCACATAAACCTCCTTACCAGCTAAATTAATAGGATTACGGATCAGTTTTCTTTCTAATACATGTTGCTTTAGCCTCCTCCAACCTTTTGGTTTTCGTTGCACTAACATTTGTCTAACTAAATTATGGTGCTGTGTAAATGCAACTTTTCGGCTTCTTTCTTTGGTGACGGTTAAGTTATGAGCGATGATATCCCCTTTGCCCTGCTGTAGCATTTCAAAGGCCTTATTTATATCAACAACTACTTTAATTTGCAGTTTTAGTCCCAATTCATCGGCCAAACGCTTTAAGAGCTCGTATTCATAACCCATGGGCTGCCCTTTATATAAAAAATAACTCGTAGAGCTATTATCCACAATAGCTGTGATCACTCCTTTTTCCTTAATTTGAGCATAATCGATGCTTACACTTGGCTGATTGGCATACCCAAAACCTTGCCCTTGACCTGAATCTTTGGATTGGCAGGATATGAACAGGGAAATTATAATTATGTAGTTAAGTAGTTTCATTAATTTGATTAAACTAACCCTCAAAATTGCTTATTTCAAAAAAATGCATGTTTGAAAGCAATACCTTATCATTTATGCAAAACCTTAGAAAAATACAATTGAGTTAGGGATATAAAAGGCCAGCCATTTATGGCTGGGTCCAAAGGACGGAACCCTTTTGTAGCCCGGCCTGAAAGATAGTTGTTATCTTTCAGGCAACTCCCAAAAATAAAAAAATAGCCGAAAACATGTATAGATTTTAATTAATTGATGAGTTATTCAATTATTTTAGCTGAATAAATTGAATTAAATGCTAAAAATGATCTACCTAAATAATAAGAATCAAATAAAAAAACATAAAAAATACCAAGCACTTACGAGAAAAACAAAAAAGAATATCTAAAAAAAGTACAAAATAATTAAATTAAAAAACCACAAAAAAAGCTCACCTCATTCAAACCAATTACCCCCCATTCCCAAACGCTTAAGCATCAAATAGCCCCCTCATCACTTTTACTTTTGTTTATTACATAATTACGCATTTTTTTGGAAAAGTGAGTAAATGATCATTACATTTCCGATATATCCGATACCTATGCGTCAACAACGTTCCCCAATACCATTTGGGTATATATTATTATTCGGCATTGCCATTGGTCTTATATTAAGCATTAGGACATATATTCCCTATATTTATTGGGGCAAAGAGGAAAACTATATTTGGCAGCAACAAGCCTTACCCCATTTAATTAATTATATCCTTTGGCCCTTCCTAGTACCACTGATCAGCTACTTTGCTAGGCGATATCCGTTGGATCGTGCTACAGCGCCCGTAAGTTTTTTGGCAGCTATTTTAGCAAGCATCCTGGTAGCATTACTACATGAAGTCATCTCCAATAGTTTATATTGGATCGCCGTGCAAGTATTCCCAAATTTCAATGTAAAGCGAAACCTATTTGATTTCTTTTGGGGAGCATTTCCATCAGCGCTTATTAGTAGAATATTTGAGTATTGGATTATCTTAGGTGTATTTATGACACTTCGTTATTATCAAAAACTTAAAAACAAAGAACTTGAACTTGCTCAGTTAGAAAACAAGCTCTCCAATGCCAAGCTAAAAGCCCTGCAAATGCAGCTCCACCCTCATTTTTTATTTAATGCGCTAAATTCCATATCGAGCCTTGTTGAAATTGATCCACCCACATCTCAAAAAATGATTTCAAAACTTGGCCAACTCCTGCGCACCATGCTCGATCAAAAACAGGAGCCGTTTATTCCCTTTACAAAAGAGCTAGATTATATTAAAAATTACTTAGATATTGAGCAAATTAGGTTCCAAGATCGCCTCCAGGTGAATTACCAAATCGATAATAGGAGTTTAAGTATCCCTATACCTAATTTACTGTTACAACCTTTAGTTGAAAACGCTATAAAACATGGCTTTTCTAAAAAAGTAGAGGGTGGCCTCATCCAAATCAAAAGCACAGTAATCAATAATAAGCTAAAAATCGAAGTGGAAGATGATGGTGTAGGGTTGAATAATAACCAAATTAAAAGCCTAGAACACACGCATATTGGCCTTAAAAATACCAAAGAGCGTTTGTTCCAGCTATATGGAACAGAACATGAGTTTTATATTGAATCTAAAAAAAACGTGGGATTTAAGGTAACCCTTGTAATACCCATTACGTTAAATTAAATAGGACCCATCATGCTTAATTAGACGAATGAGGATGTTAGATGTTAATAAAGCATTAAAACTATAGTATCATGAAAACTATTCGTACATTAATAGTTGATGATGAGCCTTTAGCACGCCAAAGGTTAGTCAACTTAATGGCCAAAAGAACTGATGTAAAATTAGTTGCCGAGTGCAAAAATGGTTCAGAAGCAGTAGCTGCCATTAAAACACTCAAACCAGATTTATTATTTCTTGATATTCAGATGCCCGATATGGATGGGTTCGAGGTGATTGAGCAAATTGACCCTAAGCAAGTGCCACAGATTATCTTTGTTACAGCATATGATCAATTTGCCCTTAAGGCATTTGATGTACATGCTATTGACTACTTACTTAAACCCTATGATGAGGAGCGCTTTACCGAGGCACTTGATATTGCCACCAAGCAAATATACCTGTCTGACAATGAGGTATTTTCAAAAAAATTAACTCATTTACTCAATGAATATCATTATTTTGAAGAAGAAGGCAAAGAGGGCATTCAATACTTAGAAATTAAAGAGAAGGGGCGAAAAATAAAGATTAGCACCGAGCATGTGATCTGTTTTGAAGCCTATGGGAACTATATCAAGGTACATCTTTCTGACAGAAATTACTTGTACCGAGCTGCTCTAAATGCCATACAAAAGCAACTTCCATTAAACCTCTATTTGCGCATACACCGCTCTTTTTTAATCAATACCAACTATATACAGCATACACACTATTTGGGTAATAATGAGTATAAATTCCAGATGAATAATGACTTGCAATTTTCATCTGGGAGAACCTATAAAGAAAACATCGTAAAATACCTGAACAAGAAAGATTTTTTTGATAAAGTATAAACTTAAATATTTTGAAAATGAGAATGTTACCAATTTTTTTGATCGGTATACTAATAGGTATACCGGCGCTTATTCAGGCACAATCGGCCACACTTGAAATACCTCGCCAGAGCTCTTTTAGTAAAGTAGTGCAGCGGGTTGGGCTAACCGATATTGCGGTAAAGTATCACCGGCCCGCCGTAAAAAATCGAGAAATATGGGGAAATATTGTGCCTTATACTGGAGGGGCCATGCCTTGGAGAGCCGGTGCAAACGAAAATACGATTATTTATTTCAGCACAGATGTTGAAATTGAAGGCAAGAAACTGCCAGCAGGTAAGTATGGTTTGCATATGATCCCTACAGAAGATCAGTGGACCATTATTTTTTCTAAAAATCATACAAGCTGGGGAAGTTTTGCGTACAATCAGGCCGAAGACGCCCTCAGAGTACAAGTTAAACCAAAAACACTTCAAGATCACCATGAGTTTTTAACATATGGTTTTGAAAATATACAAGCCGATCAGGCAACTTGTGTTTTGAACTGGGAGAAAAAACAAATACCATTTACTATTTCAGTGGACGTTCACGAAATTGTCATTGCTGATATCACAAAACAATTAGGAACAGAGGCAGGTTTCACTTGGCTCGGATGGAGGGATGCAGCCAATTATTGCCTGCAAAACAACACGCATCATGATCAAGGCCTTACCTGGATCAATCGTTCTATTTTTACCAATCCCAACTTTAATAATATTTTAGTCAAAGCCAAATTAACCACTCAAAAAGCAGGTAAAGACCCGAATGAAGCAAAAGACATGGTATTAAGCGAAATCGAAAAGGACCTAAACAATCAATTGGTAACTTGGAAAGACTGGAACCAAGCAGCTAAGTACTGCTTAACCAATGACATCAACATTGATAAAGGACTAGCTTGGGCCGAGAAGTCCATGAATATGAATAAAAATTTTGACAATACTATGGTGAAGTCTCAATTGCTTGCACAAAAAGGAGAAACTAAAACTTCAAGTAAACTAATGGAAGAAGCTATTGCCTTATCAAGCAACCAGCAGCTGAACCAATTTGCCTATAACCTATTATTTGCAGGTAAAGCAAAGCAGGCTATTCCTTTGTTTGAAGCAAACGTAAAGCGTTTTCCCAAGGACCCGAATGTACACGATAGCCTTGGTGAGGCTTATATGCGCAGCGGTCAAAACGATAAGGCCATTGCCAGCTTTAAGAAATCATTATCACTTGATCCACCAGCTAATGTGAAGGCTAACTCCATTGCGCTTTTAAAGAAAATGGGTGTGGATTATGATCAAAATTAATGGAAAGATTTGGGGCTTCGGCCCCAATTTTGTTTTTAAGTTTGCATAATCGTATATACCTTAATTAATTGATATTTATAATTTAGAACCTCACACTGAAAATATATTTTTTAAATTTCATTTAAAAAATATATTTATAATTACCCTTAAATTAAACAAAATTAGCATATTTCGTTGAATAAATTAATATCCTGTAACAATAGCTTGGAATAATTTTCATTATATTGAACACTCACTAAACGAAATCAACAAGATGAATGATTTTTCAAGACTTAAAGCAATGTATGTCAATTGCACCCTCAAAAAATCTCCAGAGCTTAGTCACACCCAAGGCCTTATGGATCTTTCCATTAAAATGATGCAAAAAGAAGGTGTGAAAGTAGATCAATTGCGATTGGTGGATCATCAGGTGGCTGTGGGTGTTTATCCAGACATGACCGAACATGGTTGGACAATGGACCAGTGGCCTGCCTTATTTGAAAAGATCTTCGACGCCGATATATTAATTGTTGGCACGCCGATTTGGCTGGGTGAAAAATCATCAGTAGCACAAATGCTCATCGAACGCCTCTATGGTATGAGTGGTAAAACAAATGATAAAGGGCAATACCTCTTTTACGGAAAAGTAGGTGGTTGTATTATCACTGGAAATGAAGATGGTGTTAAACATTGCGCCATGGGTATTTTATACGCCCTCCAACACATAGGTTACACCATACCACCTCAAGCAGACTGTGGTTGGTTAGGCGAGATTGGGCCAGGCCCCAGTTATCTAGACCCTGAATCAAATGCAAATTCCAATGATTTTACAAACCGTAACACCACATTTATGACCTATAACCTACTTCATTTAGCCAATATTCTAAAAGAAAACCAAGGGTATCCATCTTATGGTAACTCGCGTAAAGACTGGGATGAAGGATCACGCTGGAATTTCGAAAATCCTGAGTATCGTTAAAATTATGATTTCATGATCAGGCCCCAAATGGTTGTTGAAGATTATACTGAATAATAATACAGCAGAAATTAATCAAGTAACTTATTTCAATTCTTTTTTCCTGCTTTCATTTTTGCAACACCAAAAATTTTGAATAATTTGAATCACTTTATTATAATTATTAATTACACAAAAGATTAGTGTTATTATATCAGGTAGTAG
>JAUIFR010000316.1 GCA_030430325.1 Bacteroidia bacterium
TTTTATGAATCGAGATAGATTTCTTTAAAAAGTGATATCATGATGATGAAAAATACAATTTTTATCACTCAATATGGCATAATCATGTGCTAGGCTATAACTATAAAATGCTAGTATAAAAGAATTATATCGTTGAAAGTGACGATACTATTATCAAAGAAAACTAGTAGGGATGGTATGTGAAAAGTTTATATATCAGCAATAAAAATGAAGGTGAATGGGAGTCTATATTCTTGAAAATATACAATATTGTAAGAATAAATTCAATCAATTTTGCACGAGTTGGTTTATACATTGACGCTTACCCATTTCTTTTTATTATCGTCCCAAATTAATTGTTTAGGAATGAAGTTAGGATCTAAAACGTCGTTAATATCGTCAAAAACTTCACAACCTTTTTTTATCATTAATTCAACAACTTTTTTATGTTCATACTCTATCAAGACATCCCCTTGTGTTGGTTTGAAAAAAATACCATATTCTTGACCTGTAGCTGATGTATTGTTTTTTATTAGTGCATAATCACTAAGATTGTCAAATAAATCTTTGTGTCGTTCATAAATGCTTTTATTATTTTTCATTCTCCTAGTGTTTCAGAATTAACATTAAATTTTTTGTTTGGTTGTTCAAAAGGTATTATTTGAGATGATTTTTGAACTGGCATTTTATTGTTTTGTTGAATTTTTTGAAATTTTGTCAATAATTCAATGTCAGATTTACTTGGAATAGAGTTTCCGCTAGGATGTACATGATTTATTAAATATGGTGTACCATTATATTTTGGTATAACTACTCTTCCCGGTGTACCATATATAATACTATAATATACATTTTTCCCGTCTTTAATATAGACTTGTGCAACCTCCATACCACCTAATTCATTTGAAAGAAATCTTAATCCCTTTGAGCTCAAAGGGTCAAATTTCATAATACCATAATGCATAGGGGGCCTGTTAATGACAAAATTATCAATCCAGCTAAGCTCCTCTTTTGATAAATCTTCTCGTGTAACTTTAATAGCACCACTTTTTTTTGTTTTACTGGCGTCTTCTAAAGTTCCAATTATTTTTTTCCCTTCACCTCCTACCTCATAATATTTCTTTATCTCCTGCTGCGCTTCAGCGCTAAGCTTAAACTTACCACTTTTTCCAGTCTCAAGCAACTCATCGGCGTGCTGAATCATATAGGTATCGATAGCGTTTTGTAACTCGCTGTAATCAATTTTACCCTTCATTTTATCGATCACCTGCCTGGCTATTTGAGTACGCAGTTTACTTACAGTTTTGATAAGTTCTAGACCTTCTTGGATTTCGGCTATTTTGGCCTCATCAGTTTTACCTACCAATTTTTCGGTCACTTTTTCTATGTCACCTGCCTGCAGTAGCTTCTGAACTTTGGAGAGTTTACTTATGTTTTGGGCTAATTTAATGAGTTGTACCGTATCCCCAACCGCCCCTGCCACACTCGCAATCACCCAAACCACGGAAGGGTCTTCGTTGGTAAGTACTTTTTCGGGATTGAAGGTCGTGTTACCTGCAGGGGCAATTTGATCATACTCTTGGTAAGTCATATAAGCATCGATGCCGCTTACCCCCACACTTAGTCCACCGAGGATGACGGCCGATACCCCACTCATGCTGCCGAATGAAGCAATGGCTAAACCGATCGAAATCGCTGCCATGGCACTTCGGATAATGGTATCATTTCGTTTGCGTCGCTCAAACTCTTGCATGGCGAGCTCATGGTAGATCGGATCATTTAGTAAGGGCATATTCCCTGCAGTAAGCTGAATGACTTTCTCCAAACTCCAGATCAAACTGGGCTCTTCGTTCAAATTTGCCCTAGTTTTTTGGATGTTTTCGTACTTTTCGCCTAGGTTTTGCTGCAAAAAGGCTTTGAAAGCTCTATTACTTCCATTTTTATAAAAATCAAAGATCTGCTCGAAAGGTAGATTTGGATCGGCAAACACGGGATGTGTTTCCACCAGACCCATTCGAATATACTTTTCTTGAGTTGCCAGCTTCTTTTGAAAACGTTTGGCAATATCAGCTGCCTCATGGCTTGATCGAGCTTTGCCCAAGGCTGCTTGCTGTTCTTTTTGAATGGCGTCATAGCCCATAAACAGCCCTGATTGATTGGACAATGCTGCTTGGATTGGCCCTAACCCTTCCTCAGCAACCTGGCTATGCTCTTTTTGCAGGGCTTTTTCACTTTCATCCAGCAAAGAACGAGCACAGACCTGGACTTGCAACTAAATTTGTTACAAAAAGTTAAGCCACATTTTTAATATTATTACTAGTTTTTAAAAATACTTCCATTTCTAAAGGAGACCGATAGC
>JAUIFR010000104.1 GCA_030430325.1 Bacteroidia bacterium
GTTTATATTGTTGATTTTCAAAGCTTTAATATAACAAAAAGGCATGATTTTTTCTAATATATAACCATAATTATTCCCTATTTTTTATTGAGTTCTTAACGCAATTTATTAATCGAACTCAGGTATTTTGAAAAACATACGTTTTAGTTATTTTATTAAATGTTCAAACGGGTTCTTTTTACGATAAAAGCGCTAATTAAAGACCACTTTTAGGTGGAGAGTTAAGATTGAGCCTAAAATTGAGGTTTTATTAAATATCTAAAAAAATAATTAGGCAAAATATGCTACTGATGTAATGTAGGAAGAAATAATTGAAGTAAACTAAAATAAGCAGTACAATATTCAATAAAATTAGCAAAATTCGATTAAAATTGGTAAAATAATGATTAAATTTTGCTAATTTTGATCATTATAAAAATATTGCAATAAAGCTAACATATCCATCATAAGTGCAATACCCATATGTACAATCACGCCTCCCCAGATGGATTTACTTTTGTGAGCAAAAGTACCTAAAATATAACCTCCAAAAAATGAGCTAATCGCCTCGGGCATAGGCTTCCCAAAATGCAAAAAGGTATAGATACTTGCCATTGGCAGGATCGCTTTTTCCCCTAAAATATGAACCATTCCAATGACCAACGCTCCCCTAAATACCCACTCTACCATGATAAAATCCAAGGCATAAAACACCTCATAAACCACAAACATAGTTGACTTTGACCAACCAAAGGCTGGCAACATTTTCCAGGGTTTAAAAATGGGATAAGTATGCAAGAAATCAGGTTGAAACGAGGCCCAAATAAGTAATGGTAACATAAATATTAACATAGTCATATAGGGCTTCCAACCTTTGTCTTGCCACCTCAACCCATACCAATGTTGCTCCATTCGATCCATTAGCATGTATAGTAATATTAAAAATGGAATATAAATGATAAACCGTTTTATATTGGAGGACATTTTCCACACAAATAGGTAATCATCGTAGGGCCTGATATCCTTGATCAAAATTGCATAAAAATAAAACCCTGCAGCAATACTGATAAGTAAGACAAAGCTCAAACTTTTGATCCAAAAAGCTTTATTTTTTAGAATGCTTGCATACTTAGTAAATACAATATGAGGCACAGCCACTCCATAGTAACCCACGATATAAAAGATAAAGTAAAATAGAGTGCCAATCGGTTGGTAAAAATAATGATCCAACACGGTATTTTCAAAATCATAATAATAGTTGAGAAACAGACAAGTACCTAAAAACACTAGGGTGTAACTATAACTAAGGAGGTTAAAATCTTCTAGTAATTGAGCTTTAAGGTATCTAAATATTGTTTTGATGGCAGTAAGTGTTAATCTACCAGGCGATTTAACACTTTTTTTATTAAAGAATCAATAACTTTTTCCGGATTTTTTGAAAAACGCTTGGTGATACGATTGGCAATGATGGCGTTCACACTGATAATCTCGTGGCCAAGCAGCCTGGCCATAGCATAGTAGCCTGCCGTTTCCATTTCAAAATTTGTAAGCCAAAAATCGTGCTGATGGAACTGGCAAAGTCGATCTATAAATTTCGGATAACTGATATCAACTCTTATTCTGCGCCCTTGCGGTCCGTAAAACCCCGGACATGTAACGGTATTTCCTCTCATGAGCCCATCCCCTACTTTATCTAACAGCATAGTAGAACCTTTTACACAGTACGGGGTAAAGGGTAAGTCCATATATTTTTGAAGCGACTTTACTATTTCTGACTCTTGCTGTGTTTGCTCCAACGGATAGAAACTCATTAAAGTATCTAGGCCTAGACCGTATTCTGAAACAAGATGCGTACCAACTGGTATATCTTGCTGCAATGCGCCTGATGTACCTACGCGTATAATCTGTAATTTTTTCTTATTTGATTTTAAAACCCGGTTTTTTAGATCAACATTAACAAGAGCATCAAGTTCTGTAAGCAAAATCTCAATATTATCCGTACCCATACCGGTACTCATCACAGTTATGTTTTTACCTTTGTATTTACCAGTATGTGTGATAAACTCCCGCCTATTCATTTCAAAGTCAATCTTTGTGAAATGCTGGCTAATTTTATGGACCCTACTTGGGTCACCAACGGTAATGATGGTATCTGCAATATTGCGTGGATGTAAATTTAAATGGTAAATACTACCATCTTTATTCAATATAAGTTCAGACTCGGGTATTTTTATCATCGAGGTAATAGAATAACTACAAACGTTGCAACGTTACACACACAATATTAATACTTTTTCTTAAATACTCATCAGGTTTGGTATAAATGCCAAATTGATGATTTTTTTCCAGCATTCAAATGTAGCCCTTTTTTTTAGTCAATAATAAAAGATCCAATACCAAAAACTACATATGTTGCAAATTTGCAGGGGCTATATAGCTTCCCCCTTTTTAATTAAAATATTAATAATTTTATAACTAAAATAAAGTCCTTATTTTTTATCATATAATATTGTATATAAACAAATTATATAAAATATTATTATTTTTTAAAGTCCTTATTTTTTAAATATTGGATAACCTTTTCCTTCTAGACCATTTACTTTTGTTCTATTACTTAAATCTAAATTCATCAGGAATATGAAAAATTTAATAGAACGACATTGGATGTCACTACTGGGTGTGAGTTTTTTGTTCCTTGCATTCATATACTTTCTAAAGCTCGCATTTAATGCCGGCTATTTTCCACCAATGGCACGTGCCACTTCAGGGCTCGTTCTAGGAGTGACGTGTTTATTTGGAGCCTATGCTGCCCATCGCTCAAAGAAGTTAAAATCACCAATACTTGAGCCATCTATCATTGTTGAACTATTGGCAGGGTTAGGTACAAGCATTATTTATGCTACCATAGCTTATATAAGCTTTTCGGACGATATAAATTGGCCGCTTAACATCATAGGCATCGTTCTAGTTGGATTAAGTACGTTACTTAGCATAACCAGTTACAAATTGAACATGCGTATACTGGCTAATATTAGCATAGTGGGCGGGTTTCTAACGCCATTGTTGATACGAGCTCAAGTTGGGCAAGATGTAGTCCTATTTATTTATATCGCGTTGCTTAACTTAGTAGCTTTATACCTAAGTACGATCAAAAACTGGCAAGAATTAAGGCTATTAAGCTTTCTTTCAACATTAATTATTTACAGCAGCTATTATATTTATTTTGAGCCAGCTACCTGGGGGCGTCCATTTTTCTATTGCTCAAGTATATTTGTGGTATACATGATTGGGTTGGTGGCTTCATCGATTCACCAAGGCCATAAATTTGATGGATTAAACCTTTATATTGGCCTAATTAATGCCATAAACTTTGTGGTATGGTCGGTGATCATTTTTAGTAATTTTAATTACTCTTATGCCATTCCATTGTCTATTGTTGGCGTGAGTTTTATTGCAACAGGTATAGTGATACATCAATTGGCAGCCCAAGGTAAGTCCTCCCTAGCCAGTATGGCCTATTTGATACTTGGTGTGCTTATTTTAGCCGTCTCGCTTAACGACTTAGGGCATTATTTCCCAGGTGAAGGCATGCTTAATATCGTTAGTGCGGCTAGTTGGTTATTTATCGGAGCTTCCTTTTTGAGTATTGGTTTATTTTTAAGAAACCAAGTATGTTTTGCAATTGGTTTAATGACTTGGGCCATGACGCTGTTTTTCTGGTTTACAGTAGCTTGGAAGGTAGCGTGGCCTGCACATTATATACCATTCCTTAATCCAGGAGCCCTTGTTTGGTTTGGGTTTGCCATTACAGGATTTAGTTTCTCAAAGCTTATACAGTCCCATAATCATGCTCTGGAAATCAAAAATGCAAATAATATTGGGCTCGTCATGGCCATAATAAGCCATATCGTAATTGGAGGGCTCATCACCATTCAGTTGTCTAATGCTTGGAAAGCCTACGAAATCAGCCTAAACCTTTCTTTTGTGATGTCCGTTTCGTGGTTTGTATACGCATTGAGTTTATTTATTTGGGGAGCCTATGTTAGAAACAAGGTGTTCAAATACTTTGGTACGGCTGTGATAGCACTTACTACACTAAAGATTATGTTTTTTGACCTTAGGGCCGAAACAAACGTATATAAAGTAATCCTATTAATAATCGTTGGGGGAATCGCCCTATTGATCAACTTTATTAATAATAAGTGGCTGTCGCCAGATGAGCCTCAAAAATCTCCTACAACTCAAATTGAGGAGGCCTGATGATTGCCCGGAGCTACGCTCCGGGTTTTTTCTTTTTCGCGGAAAAATACAACAATATCATGTACATACCCTTTGATCAAAATTAGTTTTGTACAATTTTTAACAAACTTTAAGTAGTTATCCGAAGTAGCTTTTTATGTATGGTTTTGTTTTGTCAATTTTTCTTAAGAGCTTTGCGGTTCTCTATTTAATTGATAGATGCAACATTTAAGCGAACTTAAAGACCTGCTGGGCAAGCCCCAAAAAGTTATCATAACGACACACCAACATCCGGATGCGGATGCGCTAGGTTCATCGCTTGCGTTGGCGGCTTTCCTCCAAAAGAAAGGCCACGTAGTTCATGTCATCACACCTACAGATTACCCATCATTTCTTAACTGGATGCCCGGGCAAGAAGATGTGATTATTTATAAAAGTAATAAAAAAAAGGAAATAGGTGAGCTCGTAGATCAGGCTACACTCATATTTTGCTTGGATTTTAGCTCGCTAGCTAGGATAGATGAGCTTGGAGAAATGGTTCGGGTGGCCAGTGCCAAAAAAGTACTTATTGATCACCACCAAAACCCCGAAGATTTTGCCGACTACATGTTTTGGAGTACCGAAGCAGCTGCTACTGCAGAAATTTTATTCGAGGTAATGGTAGGGCTCGGGGATGGCGACCTTATTGATAAAAATATTGCAGAGTGTATTTATGCTGGCATTAATACAGATACGGGGTCATTTAAGCACCCTAATACCACTCAAAATGTACATCGCATAGCAGCGGAGCTGATTGGGAAAGGCGCCGATGTTGCCAAGGTGAGCAGTCAAATTTATGATAGCAACTCTCTGGATCGGCTTAAGTTTATTGGGTTTGCACTAAGCAAACGCTTGAAAGTAATCCGAAAGTATCAAACGGCGTATTTTGTCATAAGCATGGATGACTTGAGGTACTTTAAATCAAAAACAGGCGATACTGAAGGGCTTGTTAATTATGCTCTTTCGCTTAAAGATATCGTTCTAGCCTGCATTATCATTGATCGCGGTAAGGAAATAAAACTATCATTTAGGTCAGTTGGTAATTTTGCAGTAAATGAAATGGCCAAAGAGCACTTTGGAGGAGGAGGACACAAAAATGCAGCTGGTGGTATCTCGCTTGCTTCGCTAAAGGAAACTGAAGAGCAATTTGTAAACCTACTTCCTCAATATGAAGAAAAAATTAAATCAGCACTTTAATCATAAAAAAAGCAAATGTTTAAGTTTAGAAAGTTACTAATAATTATTGCAGCGGTATTAATAGTGGGCTGTGATAATGGAAAAGATGCCGAGGGGTTTTTTACAACCGAATCTGGTATAAAATATAAATATATCCGTGAAGGTGGTGAAACAAAGCCTAATCATGGAGATATTATGGTGGTTAATATGATCATGAAAAACTATAAGGATTCTATCCTTTACGAATCAAAAAACCAGCCATCACCATCATCTACAGAATATAGAGATAGCGCTTACGAAAAAGGTAGTGTGCAAGAGGCAGTAGCACTCCTTAAAAAAGGTGATAGTGCCATTATTAAAATTCCTGCAGAAGGTTTTTTTGCAAAACGATTACCTGATTCGGCCTGGAAAAACCAATATATGACGTTCGAAATCGGGGTGACCGAAGTAATGAGTAAAGAGGACTATTTCGCCAAGCAACGTGAGGATAAACTTGCTCAAGAAGTAGAAGCCATTGCAACCTACCTAAGCACGAATAGCATGGAAGTAGAAAAAGACACAACAGGACTGCTCTATCGGATCACCGATGAGGGCGAAGGGGCTTTAGCACAACCAGGTGACACCGTAAAAGTTCACTATACAGGTAAGTTGCTGGATGGCACTCAGTTTGACAGTAGTCATAAACGAAATGAACCGTTTTCATTTGTTTTAGGCCAGGGCAAAGTGATCAAAGGATGGGATATTGGTATTGCAAAATTGAAAAAAGGTGGTAAAGCTGAGTTCATTATTCCTTTTGATTTAGGCTATGGTGAGCGGCAAGCCGGGATGGTTATTCGCCCATACTCAACGCTATTCTTTGAAGTAGAACTAGTAGATATAACCTCTCCGATCCAAGCAAAATAATACATGGCTTATATCCTAGCCATTGAAACGGCCACAAAGGTATGCTCCATTGCACTTATTAAAAAAGATGAAGTAATAGGTGCAATGGATTTTGCCGTTGACAAATCGCATAGTGAATGGCTTGCACAAAACATACACTATTTATTACAACCTTTCGACATTGAGCTAGGCTCATTATCAGCCATTTGCATATCAAAAGGCCCGGGCTCTTATACGGGGTTAAGAATTGGCACATCGCTAGTTAAAGGGATGTGTTACACACTAGATAAGCCTTTAATCGCCATAAGTACATTGGCGGCACAAGCCAGCTATGTCAATCGATTTAATAAAGAAGAGGCGTTGCTTTGCCCCATGATGGATGCTCGCCGCATGGAGGTTTATTGCACTGTATTTGATGCATCTAATAGTGTTGTAATCGAAACGCAAGCAAAAGTGATCGAAGAAGGAGCATTTTCTGAGCTTTTAGACCAGCAGCCTATTTTATTTTTTGGAAATGGCATGGAAAAATGTAAGGAAATTTTAGGTAAACACCCAAATGCGCGGTTTATTGATCAAGTAGGTGCTTCGGCTTCATATTATGCGGCATTGGCTTGGGCGTGCTATCAGCAAAAACAGTTTGAAGATTTAATTCAGTATCAACCTTATTATCTAAAAGAGTATCAACCAGGTAAGATAAGGGATTTACTCAAATAAATTATCGGTCAATTGATGCTGTCATATTGTTCTCCATCAGTCCTTCCCAAACTTTAACGGGATTGTTATCATACGTGCGTCCACTTTGTACAAGCACAAATATCATACCTAGTAAGACAAATAATGCTAATGATGTTTTAATTTTATTGATCATGATTTGTGTCCTTTTACTATATAATGTAATAATATACTAAATAGTAAACGCATGTTAGGAGAAAAACGCTGGCGGTAAATGATACATTTTTCTAAAAATATTTTAAATTAATTTATAATTTATTGTAATTCAGGCGCTTAATGTTGGGGGTGCTTGTGCTTGTAGAAATTACTTTGAGTTATTTTTTATATTTATTCTCCCCAATTATGACTTGCTCCTGGCTTTGTACCTTGTGTTGGAAAGCGCTTTTTGAATTTGAAGTGAGCGAATACAAGTGCCCACTATCTGCCCATTTTATAAATCCTCCAGCTTGCTCTATTTCCTGAAACTTTATCCATGCCTTTTGTGCAAGCTGATCTGTAATATAATTAATAAAATAGGCCCCTTCTATTGGATTAGTGACTTTATCCATGTGAGCCTCGTGCTTCAAAATATTCGAGATGTTTCGGGCAATTCGTTGGGAAAACGCATTTGAAGGACTTGTATGCGGTCGAATACAAACAGCATTAGCTCCTCCAAAAATAGCTGAAATAGCCGCTGTTGTTCCTCTTAAAATATTCGTATCTAGGTCAACCTCACTAAAGTATCTTTTGCTGTTTATCCCCAAAATATGAATGTCATTATGGTCAATATTGGCTTGATAACCGGCACATATTTGGTAAATTAATATGCGTATAGCCTTTATTTTAGCAATTTCTAGGTAAAATTTATTCCCGATTGCAATATCAAATGTCACTAAATTAAGTGCTACAGCCACATCATTCCCTATTTGCTTCATTTCATGCAGGTATTCTGCAAACTGCGCTACAATAATAGCTACTTCATTTATAGGGTCTACTCCTTCAACATGCATTTCCAATGATGAAATTTTAAATAGCTTACTAACAGAGTATTGCTGAGCCAAGATTTCTTCTACATCCGATTGATCAAAAAAAGATAACCCTAAGTCAAGTGTTAAATTATCTGGCTGATCTAGTGTTTCCGGGTCTAGGGTATTTCTATTATAAATAGCGAGATTTTCATCCTTAAACTCATCTATTATTTCTATTAAATCATCATCTGCGATTGACCATAGGATTACTCCGTTAATTTTATGTACTAGAGCTTCTTTAATGGCTTTTTTTGCTTGCTCAGCAGATGACGCATCAATAAATTGCAAATTTTGCCATCCAGGGGTTTGTCTTGCAAATTTGTCTACATATTTAATTGACTCAACTTCAGCCGCGGTAAGATAAGGAGGTATTTCTAAATTCGGCTCAGGCTCCCAGTTTAGTTGATTTAAGCTTTCTAACCCAAGCTGCTTCCTTACGAGCTGCTCCCATTCTGCTTTGGTTAATTCATTAAAATTATGTTCAAACGTGCTCAAACGCAATTATTTTTGTTGAATGGACTTTAAATTTTCCTTTGGTAAATAAAATTCTGGTGATAGCTTAATCGACTCTTCAAAAAAGGCCTTGGCTTGATCCATTTTTTTCTCCTCTTGATGAATTAGCCCCTTTAAATTATAAAGCGCAGCCTGAATGGGAACATCAATGGTAGATTGCTGGTCTGCTGTTGGGAATACTATTTTAAGCTCAGCAGCCTTCTCATCTTTCAGAATAATATCGATGCTCGTGTTACTTTCTTTAAATCTTTTTAAATCGAATTGTATAAACGCCATTTTGTACAGCGTAAGTGGGTCATTCGTTTTTAAATAAATGCTTTCATAGGTTTCTAGTGCCTTATCGACTACACCTACTTGCTCAAATGCCACAGCAGACATCTCCAGTGCAGGCATGTGGGATGGATTGTTAGACAATATATCTCTACAAACCAATATACATGAGGGGTAATTTTGAAATTCAAAATAGAGATATGCTAGTGAATCTAATAAACTTTTGTCTTCAGGCTTGAGGGTCATCATATGATACATGGCCATTTTAGACACCGCTAGGTCATTATACCTCAAACCGTTTTTCCAAATTTTAGTATAGTGCTCATAATCATTTTGAGCCTGAGCCTGGCCAAAAAAACAAGACAGTAAAATTGTTAGTACAAGTAATTTGCTAAATTTCATTATTCCCTAATTAGTAACGATTAATTTGTTACAAATTTAGAAAATTAAATGAAGAACAAAACAAGTATTAACGATTCAAATTAATGTTTGGTCTATTATCTTGAGTTATACAAACTATTAGCAAGTTCTACCGTGCGCTCTTGAGGTTGTGCTTCTTTCTCAATGATATTCATATATTTTATATGGCACCTTCCAAATCTACCACCACCAGCTTCGTTTAACCAATATTTATTTTTAGTGATTGGATACATTACTTTCGCTTCAACACGCGTACCATCTTTTAGTTCAACCAAAACATTCGTGCCTTCTTTAATATAACCTTTAGAAGTATAATGTTTGCTGTCATGAGTAGGCTTTGCTTGTATTGTAAGACAAAGTAACAACCCGATATTGAATAATAATAAAGTTTTCATAAAATGTGTAGTTATAAATAAAATTATATGACTAAGAAATATATTAGCAATATATAACATAATATAACCAAATGCATCTGTATAATAATTTCAATGGTACATTGTAATTTTTTTTACAAATTTTAAAACTTTTAAATCTTATATTATTGATTTTCTGGCTTTTAATTTTGTATTAGTTAAATTATATTATGTAAGAATTCCTAAAGATTTGTTTAATTATTTCATTATTTAATTGATTTTTACACAAATAGTATATTGAAATATTAAAATATTTATAGCATAATAGGTAATTTTTTGTACTATTATAGCAAATTCCTTGTTTTGTAATAAACAAAACCAACTATTGAGGTGATACAAGTTGTAGGGTGTAACTTTTAAGTATTAATACCAATTTTGGACCAGAATACACAACTATTCAGAGCAATAACCGCTTGTGGTTGTGATGCCAAATTGCATTAAAATGAATATATTTTGCTAATTACATTCATTTTTTTAATAAAATTAGCAGGCAGAAAATAATTAGAGCTTATTTAATTAATTGGATTAAAAATAAATGTTATGCTAAAAATCATATTCTAGTGATCTCTTTTTTGGTGATGCTCGTCAAGGCGCTTCAGTAGCATTTTGTGAAATTTACGCTCGACATGGGCAAGTTGTAGCACCTGCCTAGGGGATAACACAGCATAAAATTTATCTGCAAAATACATTTGTTGAATATCGATCTCTTTTTGTCTAGTTTCCAAATTATCTTTCATAATTTCTTTGGCCTGCTCATCAGTAATGGTATTAAAATTAACATTACTTAAGCCATCTATGCGTCCTTTTCTTAAAGCGTTAACCTTATTCTCATACTCCCGATATAAGGGCCAAAACTTTTCTGCTTGCTCAGGTGTAAGCTGAACATGCTCGGTGATCATTGCAATTTTAGCACTTCTAATTTTTTGATGGCGAGGACCTTGCCCTAAAAGCTGATGGGCACCAAACATAATAGCATTTATTAGTATAATCTGTAATATTATCTTCATATCAATCTCATTTACATATAAAACTCCAGTTCATCTGAATTTTCAATTTCCTGCTCAATTTCTTCTGGCGTTAATTCCAATAAAGCTGACTCATCAATACTTAATTCAGATAAATCTACCTCTGCCAAAACATCTACATCGCATAATTCCTCATAAGCCAAGTATGCAATTAGTTCTTTGTTTGATACTTCTGCAAGTAATTCTTCCGAGCTAGCCTTCCCATTATTAAGATAAACTGCAACACCCATAACAATGGCAAACATCAAAGCAGATAAGCCAAGTTTCCATACCGGTGTAGTCAGCCAATAGGTCTTCGGCTCTTGTCGTACACGTGCTTGTATCTGTTGAGGCAATTGCTCAAAATAACGCTCGGGCACCGTAAATGGTGTTTTTTTATTCCAGTGTTCCTCATTTATCTTCTTGCTCATATTATTTAGATGCATTTTATAGCTTAAAGTTTAATACGACTTCATAAATTCTTCGATTTTTTTCATAGCATGGTGATAATTAGCCTTTAACCCGCCTTCACTTTTACCTGTAATTTTGGCTATATCCTTAAAGGGCATTTCTTCAAAATACCTCAAATTAAATACTAAACGCTGTTGATCGGGCAGCTTAAGCAAGGCCTTTTGCAATGCAATCTGTATCTGATCCCCATCAATATGGGATGCTTGATCAATCTTTTTTAAAAGCTCCGATTTTACATCTAGAATAGGTACAAAAAACCGCTTGCTTTTTTTTCGTAAAAACGAGAGGCATTCATTAGTTGCAATTTTATAAATCCAAGTGTACAAACCTGATTCCCCTCTAAATTGTGCTAATTTGTTCCATACTTTAATAAATACCTCCTGCGTGAGGTCGTTGGCATCGTCATGATCGATCACCATTTTACGTATAACCCAGTAAACTTTCTCTTGATATTTTGTGATTATCTGATAATAAGCATATTGCTTGGTATCTGCCTTTTTAAAGGCTATTACAAGCTGTTGATCAGATGTGTCTTTATCAGACATGGTTATCGTTGAATGCTTACTCAATTATTTACAATATAAATAGATATAAAATTTGGCACAAAAACTGCTTTATATTGGATGTTAATTTTGCATAAAAGTTTAATCCTAAAAAAAATTAAATTTTAATTAATGGTATCTATTTGTTTATCAGATTGTTAATAATAAATTAAAAAAAATATTAGGTTCCATTAAACCTCTATGCGAACAATGCATCAAAACAACATATTCGAAATAAAATTTTAATTAAATAAAGTATCATGAAAGGTTACAAATTATTTTTTCCGTTTTTAATTATACTAGTTGGGTTATCAGCTTGTAAAAAAAATGAGCAAATTGAAGAAAGTATTGAGTCTGCTCAAGATAATGCTATGGCAGAAAATGAGTTTAACTCAATATTTGAGTTTACCGAATCAGAGGCCCCTAGCACCGAAGAAATAAGCGGGGCAAAAATCTCTAAACTCAATAGATCTGGTAAACTACCAGATTGTGCTACGCGGGTATATAACCCAGAAAGCAAAACATTAACCATTGAGTTTGAAGATGAAATTGAAGGTTTGGGATGTCTGTGTAAAGATGGAAACTACCGATTGGGCACCATAACGTCTGTTTATGAAGGGGAATTTCATGAGGTGGGCAGCAAAGCCACAGTAACATTATCTGACTACTCTTTTAATGGGCACGATGTTACTGGCTCAAAGTCGGTCGAAGTAATGGGAAGTGAAGATGGTAATTTTATATATAATATGCAAGTACGTGATGCTTCTATTACTACAGAAGATGGCACGTTAAGCTGGGAAGGTGATTACGCAATTACCAGAATAGAAGGTAATGAAACGCTATTTAACCCTTTTGACGATGTGTACTCAGTTACTGGTGGCGCATCAGGTGTAAATCGTAG
>JAUIFR010000105.1 GCA_030430325.1 Bacteroidia bacterium
TTGTTTATATTGTTGATTTTCAAAACTTTAATATAACAAAAAGGCATGATTTTTTCTAATATATAACCATAATTATTCCCTATTTTTTATTGAGTTCTTAACGCAATTTATTAATCGAACTCAGGTATCATAGGAAATATCCCCCACTTTTAAGCCATAACAATAATAATAAATGAATAAGTTCTGTTGTGGACTTTCATTATTTTTGAATGTATATTAATTTCTTAAGGCGAAAATGTTCTTTTCTAAAAGTTCTGCTCTAGTTTTTAAATAAATAATGTAACGCCCTTTCAAATAATAAGTTTGTGGTGGCTTATAAAAAAAAAGATGCATCCTTAAACTCTCCTTTTAAAAGTTGATCGAAATACTGAGCTCCGCCTGTTTGCTTAAACTCCCATATCTCAATTTCAACACTTGGATAAAATTTTTCTCCCTCATCATAGATGGGGTTAATAGCTTTAAGTTTAATGCCATTGATTTTTTTTAATTGACGGCATATTCTTTCCTTATTTTCAGAAGGAAATTGCCTTATTAACCAATGGTTCTCTACTGGAGTTTGATATTCTTTTAATTCTGTATAATCTTCATGCTGAATTATTTTAATTAATTTATTAAAATCTACAGAATAAGTAGATGTGTCTGAAAAAGATAACGTGTCATTAGTTGATTTACTTCTCGTTTCCTTAACCAATTTATTAATTCTTGGTGTAACTATTTTTTTCTCTGTCTTTACTTTTTTCTTTGCATCACATCCAAACAGAAATAAAAAATACAAGAAAATGATAAAATATTGCATTATTTTGTTACTTTCCAAATAGTTGCTCTTGTTCTTTGTACTCCATCCCAGGCTCTATTAATTGTATAATCAGTGATCCATAAATTGTGGCATACTATATTTATTTTTAAAGTTACTTTCCTTTAATTTGTTGTATACAATGATAACGTAAAATAATTAATACATCAATTAATTATAAAAACTATTCTTTTGCATATCTTCTTTTGATTAGCTTCATATATCTATACCATTTTACACGCATTAATTACCCTACTTATCAAAAATTTTTAAGAATTTTAGAAGAATACAGTTACAACAAACAACTAGGAAGCATTTCTAAAAAGCCCATACACTGATTATAATCTAGCTCATAAAAATTTAGGCCAAGACCTATAGTCTCATAATATCTTGCTTGATTTTTTTTATAATACTCCTCTGATGGAATTTTCCAAAATCTACGCCCTAATTTAGCTGCAATAAACCATTTTTCAATCAATCGTGCGGCCCGACCATTTCCATCTCTAAAAGGATGTATATGTGCAAATCGTAAATGAATTAATGAAGCGAAATAAAACACCTCCATTTCATTAAGGCTTGATGCTAACAAATCACTTATATCCTTGAAAAACAAGTTCATTTCTCTTACAATAAACTCTTGCTCCACCGCCAAGTAGGCCATACCTGATTTACCAAAAACACCCACCTGCTCAATTCTGTACCGACCTCTTTTACTTCGAATCAATAAGGTATCTGAAAATATTTTATGGCAGTTTAACACATTTTCTTCATTCAACTCATTTTGCTGAGCAAACTCATATGCTTCGATTAAGTTCTCGATCTCTTCGATTTCTTTTCCTACCTTGAATTTGTCTTTATTCATTTCATAATTCATGTAGGAATTCAAGTCAACACTGTTACCTTCAATATTCGATGAGTAAACGGCCGAAGATTTAGTTAAATATTCAAACTCATTATTGTCATCCGAAAAATTAAATACCTGAATCAACTTCGGGATTTTATCACCAATGCTTTTAGTATAAGTGTCAATATATTTTCTTTCTGTTACTCTCATTGATTCATCTTGTGGAATGTCAAATATATGTCTTTTAGCAATCAAATCCTTCTGCGACTGCAAACGTTTATAATTCTGACTTTTTAGAATCAACTTGATCTAAATTTATTTTCAATTTAATTAGCCAATTTTATTCAAATTTTACTCATTGATCTTCAAAATATAGTTTTACGATTTCATACTAGCCAAATATTATGTTTTTTAGCTAGTATGTAAGCGCAATTTAAATTTTATCCATAAAGGTCTTCTAGCTCAAGTTTTTTAATTCTTGACCTGATTGCGCCTTTTGTACGCCCAAAATGTTTTGCTATATCTTTCGTATTAATTCCTTCACAATACATCACCGTTAGTTCCTCGTCAAGGTCTTGCGTCCATGGTTTGTAGGCATCCTTATGTTTTGCTCTTATTTTATCAACCAAGTATGCTTTTTCATTTATACCTGATTTATCTTTTAATTTTGGTGAGGATATTTGTCCTTCATCTTTAGCAACTTGCATTACGCGGATTTGTGTTGATGCTGGGAAGTCATTTGGCATCAATGACAATGGAATATACAACCTGTTCTTTGTTCTGGTAATCGCTACATATAAGAGATTTATTTCCTCCTTAAGTTTTCCGAAACTTAGGTTTTCCTTATTGAGATCATTAGCTAGTTTTGCTAATTTTTCTTCTGATATGAAATCATTTACAATTTGTACGGCATCATACTCCATTCCTTTACAACGATGCACGGTAGAAAAAACCATTTCAGCGTTTTCTTTATTATCATCATTATCAATATGCTTTTCTTTAATTTTCTTGATAATACCCGGAATCTTATTTCCATATTCCTTAACAATTTCAACCATCATCCCAAGTTGAATATCCTCTGTTTTGTCAATATATTCTTCAAGCTCTTTGAGATTTTTCATTTCTTTGATTAGCTTATCTCTTATGAGTCGACGCTTATTATTATATAAATTCAAAACATCATAAAGCGAAGCACCTTCATTAGCATAAGTATATGAATTGAAATTACCTTCAAAATAAATGCTTTTAATATTCTTCTTCTCTGTAACATACTCAATCGCTTTGAGTAATAAGCCAAGGTTTGTACGTGCAATTACAGCCTTAGATTTGGTTTCATTTTCTTTGCCTTTTCCAATAATATGAATTGGAGGTTCCGAATCAATGATCTTCTTCCATTTCAAAACTTCCATGGCAAGGTTTGCTATGTCCTGACTAAATCTAAAACTTGTAGAAAGATTAAACGTCTTGAAGTTTGCTTTTTCTAATGAATTAATGGCAAATCGCCATCCATATATTTGCTGGTGAGTGTCACCCACTATAACTTTTGTCGCCTTCTGTTTGAAGAAAACATCAAGCATCGCCGCAGAAGCATCTTGGCCCTCGTCGAAAAGTATGTAGTCGTAATTAAGCTTTGGGCTGGAAAGTTGAAACTTTTTAAGATAAAAATCATGGGTAATTTCAATTTCACCCTTGTCCATCTTACTTAAAAACACCCTAGTTTGTTTTTCAATATAATTATAAAATGAAGTAACAAACGTCTTTGCTTTAGGGTCAGAAACGATTTCCAAATAATTTAGGTCTTGTACTTTTACTTTTTCACTATTGCAGAAATAGGATACAAATTTATTGATATGATTGGCAATAATGAACTCGGTGTGCTTTTCTTCATCCCCTTCAAGATTAAGTAATTCAACAACCTCATGTATTTTGTAACCTTGCGGTCTTACTTTGTAATTATTTTTGTATATGATACGCTTGAACGCAAGAGAATGGGCAGTCTCAACTTTTACATTGAGAAGGCCCATGTCAGTAAATTTTTTGTTTGCCTCAAGCCTTACTGACTTATTAAATGCCAAGTAGAGTATTTTACTTGTCTTAGGTCTAGCCTTAGCATACTCAATTATGGTTGTTGTTTTTCCGGAGCCTGCAACAGCGTTTATTTTTATATTGCCCTTAGAGTTGATGATGTCATGTTGTTCTTTTGTTAACTCCATAGTTTGCCATAATAATGCTGTAAATTTGTAAGTAATTTAAATTGAACTTGGTAAATTATAAATAGTATCAATATGGTTAGACTTTTTATGCAAAACTTGAAGGTACTGATTTATTATGCCCTCGTACTCAACTTTATAATCGTCATGAAGCTTTTTAGTTACCACTGTTATTAACCGCTTAAGGATCACAGCAACTTTGGTGTCATATCGAGTAAAACAAGTCCCAAACATTTCTACTGAGAAAGGAATTTGAAGAATATATAATAGTAAATCAGCTTCTAAAACTTTGTTTTTTGAGATATTTGTGAATTCATTTATGCGCTTGATGCACGCACTTAACATGTTTGCAAGCTGTAACTCCTCTGAAAACCCCTTATACCGTTTTCTAAAGATTATTTCTAAGTCCTCTTTTGTTTCTTCAAATAACTCCTGTTCTCCGTACTCTTTATCAAGATAATTTATAAGGATATAATCATAAACTTTTTTCTCTTTTGAGGCAAGAGACACAACAATATCTTGAAGGTCTTTATAGGCCAATCCTTTAATCTGTTCTTTGGTCTGCTTATCAAGTTTCGGCATAATAGTGTCAGCGATTGAAAAGTGCACACCAATCCTCACATTCAGAAAAACTCAACACATCCATAATCTTCCAATTTCAATGCTTCATTGATATCATCTATATCAAAATAAGTAGGATCGAATTTTCCACCCAACCATTCGATCAATTCTTTGTATTCCTGATGATCTGGATTTTCTAATATTTCTAACATATTTACATAACCCCAAACACCACCACAATCTTCTGGAGGGCAATTATTCTTTCCTTTTATGCAAATTGGTGTGATTACATTTTCCTCTTCAGGTAGGATCTTCTCTAAAATGATGTCATGCTCCCATCCATCTCCAAAGTCATACTCATATATCACCTTATCCTTTTCTTTTTTAAGTAAGTCAGATATTCTTAATTTTGAATAATCAACATTATCCGATTCATCCCAAAAATAGTCGTCTTCCAGTTTTTTTGCATAATATTTCCTATTTTTAATAAATTGATGCAAATGGGTATTGGTCCAACCCATTGCTGTTTGAATAATTTTATGAAAATCAGTCAACAACAAATCTGGAGAAACCAAAATTCGCCTCCAAATTTTAGGCTGAAACTTTCGTAATGCAATTTGAATTTGGTATGTCATTGTTATATAATTTTATCAAGTTTGTCAAGTATAATTCCTTTTGAATTACATTTAATTTAAATAAATATGGTGAATATAACAATAGTAACTTATTCTACATATCAATTCCTGAATAAACTTTTTATTGTTGTCAGTCTAATTAATCAACATTTTTTGCAAAATTCATTAAAAATCAATTTTGACCTTATCTTAAAAGCTTAGTTTTATTAACAATTTTCACGAAATCGAGAACTATTTAATGAAAATTTTGTTGTATAATTGTAGAGGTATTTAAAATTAGTCTAAATAAAATGAGCAACGATACCGAAATTTTAGAAGCATACACTCAGCAAGAGTATAAGTATGGCTTTGAGACCAAAATTGAAACTGATACAGCCCCAAAGGGACTGAACGAAGATATTATCCGTTTAATTTCTGCCAAAAAAAATGAGCCAGAATGGTTGCTTGAATGGCGCCTGAAAGCTTTTCGGCAATGGCAAGAAATGACCTCTCCTGATTGGGCCAATATATCTTTTCCTGAGATTAACTATCAGGACATCATTTACTATGCTGCGCCCAAGCAAAAAGCTAAGCCAAAAAGTTTAGATGATGTTGATCCGGAGCTTTTGGAGACCTTCGAAAAGCTTGGGATTTCTTTAACGGAGCAGAAGCGACTCACAGGAGTAGCTGTGGATGCTGTCATCGATAGCGTATCAGTCGCTACCACATTTAAAGATAAACTAGCGGATTTAGGGATAATTTTCTGCTCTTTTAGTGAAGCTGTTGAAAATCATCCTGATTTAGTTCGTAAATATTTAGGAACGGTAGTTCCAATCGCAGATAATTACTTTTCTGCATTAAACTCAGCTGTATTTAGTGATGGCTCGTTTTGCTATATTCCCAAAGGTGTTCGGTGCCCGATGGAGCTATCCACCTACTTTAGGATTAACGCAGCCAATACGGGTCAATTTGAGCGAACACTAATTGTGGCCGAAGAGGGAAGCTATGTGAGTTATCTCGAGGGATGTACTGCGCCAATGCGTGACGAAAACCAGCTACATGCTGCTGTTGTAGAGATTTATGCTGCAAAAGAGGCTGAAGTAAAGTATTCTACTGTACAAAACTGGTATCCTGGAGATAAAAACGGCAAAGGCGGTATTTATAATTTTGTCACCAAGCGTGGCATCTGTGCAGGGGATCATAGCAAGATCTCTTGGACGCAGGTAGAGACAGGGTCTGCCATTACTTGGAAATATCCGAGCTGCATACTCAAAGGGGATCATTCCATTGGGGAATTTTACTCTGTTGCAGTTACTAATAATATGCAGCAAGCCGATACCGGCACCAAAATGATCCACTTAGGCAAACATACCAAAAGTAGAATTGTGTCGAAGGGGGTATCAGCCGGTAAGAGCCAAAATAGCTATCGCGGACTGGTAGAAATTAAGAAAAGAGCAGCACATGCACGTAATTTCTCCCAATGTGATTCGCTATTGATGGGTGATAAGTGCGGCGCACACACATTTCCATATATTGATGTGCATAATCAATCAGCTCAAGTTGAGCACGAAGCTACAACATCCAAAATAGGCGAAGATCAACTATTTTACTGTAATCAGCGAGGCATTGATATGGAAAGTGCCGTGGCGTTGATTGTAAATGGTTATTGCAAGGAAGTACTTAATCAATTACCCATGGAGTTTGCTGTTGAAGCGCAAAAGTTATTAGCCCTGACCTTAGAGGGCAGTGTTGGATAAACCTTAAAATCCATTAAAATGTTAGAAATCAAAAATTTACATGTAAGTATTGAGGATAAACCAATACTTAAAGGAATAAACCTCACTATAGAACGAGGGCAAGTTCATGCCATCATGGGGCCAAATGGCTCGGGCAAAAGTACCTTAGCGTCCGTATTAGCTGGTCGTGAAGAATATGAAGTAACCGATGGCGAAATTCTATTTTTTGGAAAGAGCTTGCTAGAGCTTTCTCCAGAAGAACGGGCCTGGGCTGGTATTTTCTTAGCATTTCAGTACCCAGTAGAGATTCCTGGCGTTACGACAACGAATTTCCTCAAAACAGCAATTAATAAAGTAAGGGAGCAACGTGGTCAAAAGCAATACGATGCTGTCAGCTTTCTTAAAGTGATGAAAGAAAAAATGAAGCTGGTGGAAATCGATCAGTCACTGCTTAGCCGTTCGCTGAACGAGGGCTTCTCTGGCGGGGAGAAAAAAAGAAATGAGATTTTTCAGCTAGCAATGCTAGAACCAAAGCTGGCTATACTTGATGAAACTGATTCGGGGCTAGATATTGATGCGTTACGCATCGTGGCAGAGGGCGTAAATAAAATAAGAAGTGCCCAAAACGCCTTTTTTGTAGTAACGCACTACCAGCGTTTGTTAGATTATATTGTACCAGACGTAGTACATGTGTTATTCGATGGGCAAATTGTAAAAACTGGCCCGAAAGAGCTCGCTCTTGAGCTTGAAGAAAAGGGATATGACTGGATTAAAGAAGCACATTTATCAAGCATATGATGACGCAAACTGTTTCGAGCCCATTAGAAGAATTAGTAGAAAATGCACCTAAACATTGGGTGAACATGGGCCAATTAGAATTAGTATACCGTGAAGAAGCTCTTCAAAAGCTAAATGAAGTTGGATTACCACATGCTAAAACAGAGTGGTATAAAAACTCACCAATCCCCAGAAATCTTAATAACTGGCTCGAAGGTAGCAATGCAACTGATTCTAAATCTGAAATAAACAAGCTTCCGTTAGAAGCAAGCCATTGGGTATTTGTGAATGGACAGTTTCATGCATCACAAAGCTCCATACATGAATCACATAAAGGGTTAGTGCCCAATAAACTTGCGGACGATCAGTTTGTGGGTGCTGATTTTACAGATAAAGACGCATTATTTCTATTAAACAGAGTATTAAACAGCTCCTCCTACCAGATTAATATACCTTCAAATACCAAAATTGATCAACCCATTGCTGTTTATATTTTGGGAGGTAATGGTAATTCGCTAAGCAATACGTACTTCAAAGTAAATGTAGGTAAGCACGCTGAGGCAACGCTGATTGTACATCCAGTTGGCCAAGAAATTGACCAACCCATGAATGTGGTTATCGAAGCCGAACTTGAGGAAAATAGTCGATTAAAATGGATTCAAGCTGAAACTGACCTAAAAAACAGCCTGGTTCAGCATAGTCATGTCAATATTCATAAAGGAAGTCGCTTAGACGCCTATTGTTTTAGCTTGGATGGTACCCTTACACGCCATGACTTTAGGATAAACATGTTAGAAAGTACCGCTGAGGCCTTGCTTAATGGGTTATATCTTTGTAAAAATAAAGCCTCCATCGATTATCATACTACGGTCGATCATAAAGCAGCTCATACTCATAGTGATCAATTATTTAAGGTGATTGCTGAGGATGAGGCAATTGGAATATTCAACGGAAGGGTATTCGTACGGCCTGATGCCCAGAAAATCACCGCCTATCAAAGCAATAAAAACTTGCTATTGAGTGACTCAGCCAAAATTTTTACTAAACCGCAGCTCGAGATTTGGGCCGATGATGTGAAATGCTCGCATGGCGCCACTACTGGCCAACTTGACGAGGAAGCTCTGTTCTATTTGCAAGCACGTGGTATTGATAAAGCTTCCGCCAAAGTACTTTTATTGCAAGCTTTTGGATTGGATGTCATCGCTTCATTAAAAGAGGAACCCATTAAAGAATTTCTTGTTCAAGAGCTTTTTAAGCACATAAAGTAATCAATTAAAAAAATTTAATCGTATTTTGCAAAATTGATTGAATTTAATTTCAATTTTGAATAAAATTAGCAAATTTTATTGAATACAAGTTTTAAAATTACTCCTTTAAATAATGCTTTTCATCAAACGCAGTAGGCGCCCAAAGCTTTAAAAATCGCATCACTTTGGTTGGATCATAGGTTTTACTAGATTCGAGTAGTGCTGAATCTTGTGTATGGATTACATTACCATTTTTATCAAGGATTAATAATACTGGAAAGCCAAACCGCTGCGGAAAGTTGTATGATTTTAATATATCAAGGTTCCAGTTTTCTTTACTATGATTTAAGTGATAAACGGTAAAATTTTTATTCAAAAAAGCAGCTATACTGTCATTTTTAGAAAAAAATCCATGTAATTTATGGCACCAGCTGCACCAGTTACCCCCAACTTGAATCAATAGATGCTTTTGCTCTTGCCCAGCCTTTTGAAGAAATGCCGCAACATCTTTCTGAGCATCGGCCGCAGGGTCATATATCTTCTTTTTATCTTCTGCAAAAATTGATGTTGCAGAAAACAAAATTAGAAAGATAAAAATAGAATGAATTCCTTTCATAATGACATGATAAATGATTTGTACAAATATAAAAAACTTGAATCAGAGTGCAAGCTCTGCAGAAGGATCCCAAAATCGCTCTTTGAAGCCAGCAATCTTATCATTTACCACCTCAATGCCTTCTTTTTCAAGTAACTCTTGCATCCTGTTAGGACCAGCAAAATGATGCTTCCCGGTAAGTAGACCTACCCGGTTTACCACTCTATGGGCAGGTACATCGTTATAGCTGTGAGCATTGTTCATAGCCCACCCGACCATACGCGCACTGCCCTTGGAGCCCAAATAAGCAGCAATTGCACCATAAGTGGTAACTCTACCTTTTGGCACCAGCCGTACTACTTCATAGACATCATTAAAAAAATTAGCGCTTTTCATTTACTTCAAAAACCATTGGATGATCAACTAACTCTTCGAGTAATGCTATATCTAACACCTCATCAGCATGATCTACATAACTAAACATCAGGTTTTCAAGGTAATTATCCTTGATTTCATCTATATCCTTTTTGTTTTGATTACTCAATATGATATGATTGATACCTGCTCGCTTTGCTGCCAATATCTTTTCTTTTATTCCACCAACTGGCATCACTTTACCACGTAGTGTGATTTCGCCTGTCATCGCTAGATTTGCTTTTACCTTACGCTGGGTAAATATAGAGGCAATAGCTGTAAGTATCGTTATACCCGCTGATGGCCCATCTTTCGGAACTGCACCTGAAGGTACATGGATATGCAAATCATAGTTTTCAAAAACTTTATAGTCAATTTTCAGCTGTGCAGCATGGCTTTTCACAAATGATAGAGCTGCTTTGGCAGATTCTTGCATCACATCCCCGAGTTGGCCAGAAATAATAAGATTTCCCTTGCCCCTATACAAGCTACTCTCAATAAACAATATTTCACCACCTACCGACGTCCAAGCAAGCCCTGTCACTACACCGGCATAATCATTATCGGTATAAATCTCCTTATCGAATCGATTCGCACCGAGTAACTTCTTTATTTCTTCAGCACCTACTTCCTTATTGTATTCTTCTTTCATGGCAAAGGCTTTTGCTGTCTTACGCACCACACTGCCAATTTTACGTTCCAAATTCCTAACACCTGATTCCCTTGTATACCCGTCTATCAACTGCACTAGTGCATCATCATCAAATTGAATATCATTTGATTTTAACCCATGCTCTTTTTTTTGTTTGGGCACTAAATGTTGCTTGGCAATCTCAAGTTTTTCTTCTAAAGTATAACCCGAGAGCTCTATAATTTCCATACGATCCCGCAAAGCTGGGTGTATGCCCTCCATGCCATTGGCCGTAGCAATGAATAACACCTTTGACAGGTCAAAAGGAACCTCCAAGTAATTGTCAACAAAAGAATTATTCTGCTCTGGATCAAGCACTTCTAACAGTGCCGATGACGGATCACCTCTAAAGTCCCGATTGATTTTATCGATTTCATCGAGGATAAACACTGGATTTGCCGACTTAGATTTCTGAATATTCTGAATCAACTTACCCGGCATGGCTCCAATATATGTTTTACGATGCCCCCTGATTTCGGCCTCGTCATGCAGCCCACCAAGTGCGATACGCACATAATTTCGTTTAAGTGCCTTCGCAACCGACTTACCTAATGAGGTTTTACCCACTCCCGGAGGGCCCAATAAGCATAAAATCGGGCTTTTCATGTCTTTTTTGAGCTTAAGAACGGCCAAATACTCTAAAATTCGTTCTTTTACATCTTCTAACCCATAATGATCCTTATCTAAGACTTTCTGTGCCCTGGCAAGGTCAAAGCTGTCTTTGGTAAACTCATTCCAAGGCAAATCCAACAATAATTCAGCATAATTCATCGCCACAGGGTATTCAGCAGCTGATGGATTCATTCTCAAAACTTTATCCAACTCCTTATTGAAATGCTCACCCACTTCTTTGGGCCATTTTTTGTGTCGCCCCTTTTCTCTAAGCGCCTCTACTTCATGATCAGGGCCTTCAAGCCCAAGTTCATCTTGCAAAGCCTTAATTTGCTGACGGATGTAGTAATCGCGCTGTTGTTGGTCGATATCGTCATTAACCCGCTCATTTATTTCCTGTTTGATTTCGAGCATTTTAATATCCTTCATCATATGCTCAAGCAGCATGGTTGCTCTTTTGAGGCCATCATTTTCCTCCAATAGCTCCTGTTTTTCAGACACCTTCGCATTAATGTTGGACGAGAGAAAGTGCGTCAAAAAATCCGGGCTCTCGATATTATCAATAGCTACCTGGGCCTCTTCCGGAATTTCCGGGTTTAGCTTTAGTATGGTAGATGCTGCATTTTTTAAGGAATCAACTATAGCAACTGTTTTCTCATGATCAAAAGGAGGAAATAGCTCCTCTACAATATGATACTTAGCCTTTAAAAAAGGGTCCGCACTTACCATTTCATCAATTTGAAACCGAGATTTTCCTTGGATAATGATGGTCGTGTTCCCGTCTGGCAATACGAGCATTTTTAGAATTTTGGCCACTGTACCAAAGCTATAAACATCATGTATACTGGGGTCCTCGGCATTAACATTTTTCTGAGCAACTACACCAATGATACGGTCTCCAGCATAGGCTGTTTTCACTAGTTTGATCGACTTTTGTCGCCCTACCGTAATAGGAATGACAATCCCGGGAAACAACACTGTATTTTTAATAGGTAATATCAATAATTCTGAAGGTAAATCAACGCCCTCATTCATTTCATCTAACTCTGGTATAAGCTCCACATATTCCTCTGACTCATCTGCAATACCAGAAAACATCATCCCAAATCTATTTTCCATATAAATTTCTTTCTGTGACACATTGTCATAAAATTGACAAACTTCTACTTTTCAGAAGTTATAAATTTATAGTGCAACTGTTGTGCCAATTATTATAATACCTGAGTTCGATTAATAAATTGCGTTAAGAACTCAATAAAAAATAGGGAATAATTATGGTTATATATTAGAAAAAATCATGCCTTTTTGTTATATTAAAGTTTTGAAAATCAACA